>NZ_JBIUYA010000016.1:0-160001 GCF_044744285.1 Pseudomonas sp. NPDC087336
TCTACAGCGTTACACGCTGCTGTCAACACCTCTTTTTCAACTTCCTTCTAGCTTCGATGAACTGAAGCAACCTGCTGCCGAAAACTTCGTAACTCGTTGTTTAGCAAGGAGTTTTCCGTTTCGACTGCGCCGGAAGTGGGGCGAATTATAGGCTTCCAGAATCTGCCGTCAACCGCTATTTTCATAAAACAGTCATATAGCTAAAAAACCCGAAAAACAAAAGGCCGACCCAATGGGTCGGCCTTCCTTCTCTACCCTTCTACTTACAAGCTAGGGAAAGCGAACTGCGAAGCTTCATGGCTCGCACGCTGCGGCCAGCGCTGGGTGATGGCCTTGCGGCGGGTGTAGAAGCGCACACCATCCGGACCGTAGGCATGCAGGTCGCCGAACAGCGAACGCTTCCAGCCACCAAAGCTGTGGTAAGCCACCGGCACCGGAAGCGGTACGTTGACGCCGACCATGCCGACTTCGATCTCGTCGCAGAACAAGCGCGCCGCTTCCCCGTCACGGGTGAAGATGCAGGTGCCGTTGCCATACTCATGATCGTTGATCAGTTGCATCGCCTCTTCCAGGCTGTTGACCCGCACGACGCACAGCACCGGCCCGAAGATCTCTTCCTTATAGATGCGCATTTGCGGCGTGACGTTATCGAACAGGCAGCCACCCAGGAAGAAGCCTTCCTCGTGACCTGCGACGGTCAGGCCACGGCCATCCACCACCAGTGTCGCACCGGCGGCTACGCCATCTTCGACATAACCACTGACCTTGTCGCGTGCCTGGCCAGTCACCAGTGGGCCCATGTCCAGACCGCAGGAAGTACCGGCGCCGATTTTCAGCGCCTGGATCTGTGGTACCAGCTTGGCCACCAGCGCATCCGCCACCTGGTCTCCGACGCATACGGCAACCGAGATCGCCATGCAACGCTCGCCGCACGAACCGTAGGCCGCGCCCATCAGTGCGCTGACGGCGTTATCCAGATCCGCGTCCGGCATCAGCACGGCGTGGTTCTTCGCCCCGCCCAGGGCCTGCACGCGTTTGCCGCGTTTGGTGCCTTCGCTATAGATGTACTCGGCAATCGGCGTCGAACCCACGAAGCTCAGCGCTTTAACTTCCGGCGCTTCGATCAATGCGTCCACCGCAGTCTTGTCACCGTGCACCACGCTCAGCACACCTTTAGGCAGACCAGCTTCCAGCAGCAACTGGGCGATCAGCAGCGTCGAGCTCGGGTCACGCTCGGACGGCTTGAGGATGAAGCAGTTGCCGCAAACGATCGCCAGTGGGTACATCCACAGCGGCACCATGGCCGGGAAGTTGAACGGCGTGATGCCGGCTACTACGCCCAATGGTTGGAAGTCCGACCATGCATCGATATTCGGGCCGACGTTGCGGCTGTATTCGCCCTTGAGGATTTCCGGCGCCGCGCAAGCGAACTCGACGTTCTCGATACCGCGCTTGAGCTCACCCGCAGCGTCTTCCAGCGTCTTGCCGTGCTCTTCGCTGATCAGTTGAGCGATACGCGCTTCGTTCTGCTCCAGCAGTTGCTTGAAGCGGAACATCACCTGGGCGCGCTTGGCCGGCGGCGTGTTGCGCCAGGCAGGGAATGCAGCCTTGCCGGCATCGATGGCGCTCTGGATGGTTTCGCGGGTCGCCAGCGGCAACTTGTGGATAGCCTGGCCGGTGGACGGGTTGAACACATCAACCGCGCGACCGTTCTCGGTCACCAGTTCGCCGTTGATCAAATGCGGAATAACGCTCATGGAAGCTCCTGAAAGTTGTCCACAGGCGCACCCCATCGGCGCGCCCGTTGTTTGTAGGTCTATAGAAGAAAAATCAGTCGATCTTGCCCAGCACTTCGCCGACCGCGTCGAACAGACGATCCAGGTCCTTCGGCTTGCTGTTGAACGTTGGGCCGAACTGCAGGGTGTCGCCGCCGAAACGCACGTAGAAACCGGCTTTCCACAAGGCCATGCCCGCTTCGAATGGGCGCACGATGGCGTCGCCGTCACGTGGCGCGATCTGGATCGCACCTGCCAGGCCATAGTTACGGATATCGATGATGTTCTTGGTGCCCTTCAGGCCATGCAGCGCGTTTTCGAAATGCGGTGCGACTTCGGCGACGCTCTGTACCAGGTTTTCCTTCTGCAGCAGGTCGAGTGCTGCCAGGCCGGCGGCGCACGCCACCGGGTGTGCGGAATAGGTGTAGCCGTGGGGGAATTCCACCGCGTATTCAGGCGTCGGCTGATTCATGAAGGTCTGGTAGATCTCGGAGCTGGCAATCACCGCGCCCATCGGGATCGCACCGTTGGTGACTTGCTTGGCGATGCACATCAGGTCCGGGGTCACGCCGAAGGTGTCGGCCCCGAACATGTTGCCGGTACGGCCGAAACCGGTGATCACTTCGTCGAATACCAACAGGATGTTGTGCTGATCGCAGATCTCGCGCAGGCGCTTGAGGTAACCCTGTGGCGGAACCAGCACGCCAGCGGAACCGGCCAAAGGCTCGACGAACACCGCCGCGATGTTCGATGCATCGTGCAGCTCGATCAGCTTGAGCAGTTCATCAGCCAGCGCGATACCGCCCTGCTCCGGCATGCCACGGGAGAACGCATTGCTCGCCAGCAGGGTGTGTGGCAGGTGATCGACGTCCATCATCGCCTGGCCGAACAGCTTGCGGTTGCCGTTGACGCCACCCAGGCTGGTGCCGGCGATGTTCACGCCATGGTAGCCACGGGCACGACCGATCATTTTGGTCTTGGTCGACTGGCCTTTGAGGCGCCAGTAGGCCCGCACCATTTTCACCGCCGTGTCGGCGCACTCGGAACCCGAGTCGGTGAAGAACACGTGGTTCAGGTTGCCCGGCGTCAGGTCGGTGATCTTTTCCGCCAGCTGAAAGGACAGTGGATGGCCGTACTGGAAGCCTGGCGAGTAGTCGAGGGTGCCCAGTTGCTTGGCCACCGCTTCCTGGATTTCCTTGCGAGTATGGCCCGCGCCACAGGTCCACAGCCCGGACAGCGAGTCATAGACTTTGCGGCCCTTGTCGTCGATCAGCCAGCTGCCTTCTGCGCCAACGATCAGGCGTGGATCGCGCTGGAAGTTACGGTTGGCGGTGTAAGGCATCCAGTGAGCGTCGAGCTTGAGCTGGCTGGCCAGGGATGTCGGAGCGTTCTCGGGCAAATTCATGGGCGAAACCTCGCAAGGCAATAAGCGGCGTAGGGGTTTAAAAACCGTAGTTGCAGCTAAGTTGCCACGGGGATAAAGTCGGTGAAATCCAACTTTTGTAACCTTCAGTCAGCCATCCACTAAACTATCGAGAAAGAGCATGAGCAGCCGCCGCCCCGATCCACTGGCGCAAGTCAGCGACTTCGATATCCGCCTGCTGCGGATCTTTCGCAGCGTGGTCGAATGCGGCGGCTTCTCCGCGGCTGAAAGCGTACTTGGTATCGGTCGATCGGCGATCAGCCAACAGATGAGCGACCTGGAGCAGCGCCTGGGTTTGCGCCTGTGCCAACGCGGTCGCGCCGGGTTTTCCCTGACCGAAGAAGGTCGCGAGGTTTATCAATCGGCGTTGCAGCTACTCAGTGCACTGGAAAGTTTCCGCACCGAGGTCAACGGCCTGCACCAGCACCTGCGCGGCGAATTGACCATCGGCCTGACCGACAACCTGGTGACCCTGCCGCACATGCGCATCACCCACGCCCTGGCGCAATTGAAGGAACGCGGTCCGGATGTGCAGATCCAGATCCGCATGATCGCGCCCAACGAAGTCGAACAAGGCGTACTCGACGGGCGCCTGCATGTCGGCGTGGTGCCCCAGGCCAGCGCGTTGTCGGGGCTGGAATATCAGCCGCTCTACAGCGAACGCTCATTGCTGTATTGCGCGGTTGGTCACCCTTTGTTTTATGTCGACGACAAGCAGCTGGACGACGGGCGCCTGAACAGCCAGGACGCCATCGCCCCGACCTTTCGTTTGCCCGCGGATATCCAGGCGCATTACCAGGCACTCAACTGCACCGCCAGCGCGTCGGACCGCGAAGGCATGGCGTTCCTGATCCTGACCGGGCGCTACATCGGCTACCTGCCAGACCATTATGCGAGCCTCTGGGTGCAGCAAGGCCGCCTACGCGCGCTGAAACCCAAGGCGCGGTTTTATGACCTGAGCCTGGCCTCGGTGACCCGCAAGGGACGTCGCCCGCACCTGGTGCTGGAAAGCTTCCTGGAGAGCCTGGCCGCTACGCGCTGACAGGGGTTTTATCGTACCGGGACTTGTCTGGAGCCTGTGGGTGCGCTATCAACGTCATGGCCCGCAACCCCACTTGATCGGAAGTGCCCATGACCTTTGAAGTCCCAGCTCACAGCGGCAAACCCGCCAGCCGTATTCGTCAGAAAAACGAAGAGACCATCATCAAGGCCGCCGAGGACGAGTTCGCCCGTCACGGGTTCAAGGGCACCAGCATGAACACCATTGCCCTGAATGCCGGCTTGCCCAAAGCGAACCTGCATTATTACTTCACCAACAAACTCGGCTTGTATGTGGCGGTGCTGAGCAACATCATCGAGTTGTGGGACAGCACCTTCAATACCCTGACCGCCCAAGACGACCCCGCCGAAGCCCTAACCCGCTACATCCGCGCGAAGATGGAGTTTTCCCGGCGCCAACCGCAGGCGTCTCGAATCTTCGCCATGGAGGTCATCAGTGGCGGCGAATGCCTGACCGAATATTTCAACCAGGACTATCGCGCCTGGTTCCAGGGCCGTGCCGCGGTATTCCAGGCGTGGATTGACGCTGGCAAAATGGACCCGGTCGACCCGGTGCACCTGATTTTCCTGTTGTGGGGCAGCACCCAGCATTACGCCGACTTCGCCACGCAGATCTGCCGGGTCAGCGGACGCAGCAAGCTGACCAAGCAGGACATGGAAGACGCCGGCAATAACCTGATCCGTATCATTCTCAAAGGCTGCGGCCTGACACCTTCCCTCTAAGATCACTATGCCTTTTACCCTCAGCGACTTTTGCGAATACCGCGAAGAGATTCGCAAAAGCCGCTTCATCACCTTCGCCGCGCCGATCGCCAGCCCCGCCGAAGCCCAGGCCTTCATCGCCCAACACAGCGATCCCAACGCCACGCACAATTGCTGGGCATGGAAGCTCGGCGATCAATACCGCAGCACCGACGACGGCGAGCCCGGCGGCACGGCTGGCCGGCCGATCCTGGCGGCAATCGAAGCACAGGATTGCGATCAAGTCGTCGTACTGGTGATTCGCTGGTATGGCGGCATTCAACTGGGCACCGGTGGACTGGCCCGAGCCTATGGCGGCGGTGCCAACAAATGCCTGCAAGCGGCACCGAAGGTTGAGTTGATCAGTCGGGTGCCAGTGCGATGCGCTTGTGCGTTCGGTGAGCTGGCGTTGGTCAAGCTGCGGGTCGCGGAACTCGGTGGATTGGTGGTGCAGGAGGATTTCACGGCCAATGGCGTTGAACTGCAACTGGCGGTGGGCGCCGGGCAGATCCAGACGTTGCAATCTCAACTGGCTGATTTGAGTCGTGGGCGGATCGTGTTGGAGTGTTGAAAGAGCAACCTGGAGCTGCCGCAGGCTGCGATCTTTTGGGGCGCTGCACTTTTTCCCATATTCCATAGTTGCCCACATCCGCTGTGCACCCGGCTGTGGATAACCTGAGCACATACCGCTGTAACCCTTCTGTCATGCGGCTTTGCGGGCTTTGTTCATTTTTCGTCCATTTCACCTATAAAATTGCTAAATTCAAATAAAAACAATCAGTTAGGTTGGTTTATCACTTTTAGAAGAAAGCCGCCCCACGCTTATGCCCGTCCCTTGAGCTTGCGCACAAATACTGTGGAGCAATCTGTGGATAACCCGTTCATGGCTGGCGCGGCTGCATATCGGGCGTGGCTTGCGCTCGAGTGCTCATTTTTTAATCAAAACCCCACGCGCGAAACAAGAGCAGATCAACGGCGTTGCACTTATGTGGTGCCTGGCTTGCGATGACCTTCAGTCCGACAGCGAACTCAATGCCCTCACACACGGGCATCAGGAAGATTTCCTGACCTGATGGCCAGAAAATTGCTTTATCCACAGGCATCCATTCAATCGAATCGAGCCTGTCATGCCCATTGCCGATCCAACGCCCCGTTTGCAACTGAGCAACATCAGTAAACGCTACCCCGGCTGCCTGGCCAACGATGCTATCGATCTGACTATCGCGCCTGGTGAGATCCACGCGTTGCTCGGCGAAAACGGTGCGGGCAAAAGCACCTTGATGAAAATCATCTACGGCGTCGTGCATGCCGACGCTGGCGAGATGTTCTGGCATGGCCAGCCTGTGAACCTGCGCAATCCGGCCCAGGCTCGCGACTTGGGGATCGGCATGGTGTTCCAGCATTTCTCGCTGTTCGAAACCCTGAGTGTGGCGCAGAACATCGCATTGGCCATGGGGCCGGCGGCAGGCTCGCCCAATCAGCTTGAACATAAGATAAGTGAAGTGTCGCAACGCTACGGCATGGCGCTGGAGCCGCAGCGACTGGTCCACAGCCTGTCCATCGGCGAACGGCAACGGGTGGAAATCATCCGCTGCCTGATGCAGGACATCCGCCTGCTGATTCTCGACGAACCGACTTCGGTGTTGACTCCCCAGGAGGCCAAGGACTTGTTCGTGACCCTGCGTCGACTGGCTGCCGAGGGCTGCAGCATTTTGTTCATCAGCCACAAACTCGCCGAAGTGCGCGCGTTGTGCCACAGCGCGACCGTGTTGCGCGGCGGGCGAGTGGCCGGGCATTGCGTACCAGCTGACTACTCGGATCGGCAGCTGGCGCGCCTGATGGTTGGCGAAGCGGCGGAGTTGATCGCCGATTACCCAAAGGTGGTGGGCACCGACGTTTTCTTGAAAATACAAGGTTTGTCCTGGCACAACCCGGACCCGTTCGGTTGCTCGCTCAAGGCCATCGACCTGGCCGTGCGCAGCGGTGAAATAGTCGGCATCGCCGGTGTCGCCGGCAATGGTCAGGATGAGCTGCTGGCATTGCTCAGCGGCGAAGAAAGGCTGGGCCGCAATGAGGCCGCGACCATCAGTTTCGGCGGCGAACCGGTCGCGCATCTACGTGCCGATGCGCGTCGCCAACGCGGACTGGCCTTCGTCCCGGCCGAACGATTGGGGCATGGCGCCGTGCCGGATTTGAGCCTGGCCGACAACGCCCTGCTCAGCGCATTCCAGCAAGGGCTGGTGAGCAAGGGGCTGATCCAGCGCGGTAAGGTCCAGGCGCTGGCGCAAGCGATCATTCACCGTTTCGGGGTCAAGGCTTGCGGCACCCAGGCGCCGGCCCGCAGCCTGTCCGGGGGTAACTTGCAGAAATTCATCCTGGGTCGGGAAATTCTTCAACAACCGAAATTGCTGGTGGCCGCGCACCCGACCTGGGGCGTGGATGTCGGCGCGGCCGCGACCATCCACCGTGCGCTGATTGCCCTGCGCGATGCCGGCGCGGCGATCCTGGTGATTTCCGAAGACCTCGACGAACTGTTCCAGATCAGCGACCGCCTCGGAGCCTTGTGCAGCGGCCGGTTATCAAAGCTCAAGGCTACCGTCGACACCCGCCTTACCGATGTCGGTGGCTGGATGGCCGGCCAGTTCGACGCCCCTCAATTGCCTGCCTGCGCAACACGTTAACGGAGCCTCACATGCTGCTTTCCCTTGAACCCCGTGGCCAGCAATCGAGCCTGATGCTGTGGTGCTCGCCGTTGTTGGCGGCGGTCCTGACCCTGGGCAGTGGCTCATTGCTGTTTATCGCATTGGGGCTCGATCCGTTGCTGACTTTGCATACGCTGTTGATCGCGCCGATCAGCGACCTGTATGGCCTCTGCGAGTGGCTGGTCAAAGCGTTACCGATCCTGCTCTGTGCGTTGGGCCTGGCCGTTGCCTACCAGGCGCGGATCTGGAACATCGGCGCCGAAGGCCAACTGCTGCTCGGCGCCTTGGCTGGCAGCGCGTTGGCGGTAAACGTCATCGAGATGCAAAGCCGCTGGGCACTGGTGCTGATCCTGCTTGCCGGGACCCTGGCCGGCGCCGCGTGGGCGGGGCTGACGGCATGGTTGCGCACGCGCTTTAACGCCAATGAGATCCTTACCAGCATCATGCTCAATTACATCGCCCTGAACCTGCTGCTGTTTTGCGTTCACGGCCCGCTGAAAGACCCGCAAGGGTTCAATTTTCCGCAGTCGGCGATGTTCGGCGACGCCAGCCGCTTGCCGCTGTTGATGGAGGATGGCCGGGTTCACGCCGGCGTGTATTTCGCCCTGCTCGCCCTGGTGGCGGTGTGGGTGCTGTTGCACAAAAGCTTCGTCGGGTTCCAGATCAAAGTGCTGGGGCTGGACAAGCGCGCGGCCGGTTTCGTCGGCTTTCGCGAAAAGCGCCTGATCTGGCTGGCGCTGTTGATCAGCGGTGGCCTCGCGGGCCTGGCGGGTGTGTGCGAGGTAACCGGGCCGATCGGCCAATTGGTGCCGCAAGTGTCGCCGGGCTACGGCTATGCAGCGATCACCGTGGCGTTTCTCGGGCGCTTGAACCCCATCGGCATTGTGTTTTCCAGCTTGTTGATGGCGTTGCTGTACATCGGTGGCGAGAACGCGCAGATGAGCTTGAACCTGCCGCAAGCGATCAGCCAATTGTTTCAGGGGATGATGCTGTTTTTCCTGCTGGCCTGTGATGTGCTGATTCTCTACCGCCCCCGCTTGAACCTGCGCTGGGCGCGCCGCGCACCCGCCAACGCCGTACAACAAGTAGGTGCGCTGTGATGGATATCGATCTGTTGAGCAACATTTTCTACGCCATGGTTCGCTGCGGTACGCCGCTGCTGCTGGTGGCGCTGGGCGAACTGGTCTGCGAGAAGAGCGGCGTACTCAACCTGGGCCAGGAAGGCATGATGCTGTTTGGCGCGGTGATGGGCTTCATCATCGCGTTCAGCACCGGCAACCTGTGGCTGGGCGTATTGCTGGCGATGTTCGCCGGGATGCTGTTGTCATCGTTGTTTGCCTTGGTGGCGCTGGTGTTCAACGCCAACCAGGTGGCCACCGGGCTGGCCCTGACGATTTTCGGCGTGGGACTGTCGACCTTTGTCGGCGCGGAGTGGGTCGGCAAACCGTTGACGGGCTTCGAGCCGGTGGCGCTGCCTTACCTGAGCGAGATACCGCTGATCGGACGCATGCTGTTCGCCCAGGATTTGCTGGTGTACCTGTCATTCGCGCTGTTTGCGCTGGTGGCCTGGGTGACGCTGAAAACCCGTGTCGGGCTGATCATCCAGGCGGTCGGCGAAAACCCGGACGCCGCCAGTGCCATGGGCTTGCCGGTGTTGGCCGTGCGGGCATTGGCGGTGTTGTTTGGCGGCGCGATGGCCGGGCTGGCCGGCGCGTACCTGTCGCTGGCCTACACACCGATGTGGGCGGAAAACATGAGCGCCGGCCGCGGCTGGATTGCCCTGGCACTGGTGGTGTTCGCCAGTTGGCGGGTATGGCGCTTGCTGTTGGGGGCGTATCTGTTCGGACTCGCCAGCATCCTGCACCTGGTGGCGCAGGGGCTGGGGCTGGCGATTCCATCGAGTTTGCTGGCGATGCTGCCGTATGTGGCGACCATTGTGGTGCTGGTGCTGCTGTCCCGGGACAAGGTGCGCACGCGATTGTATGCGCCGGTTTCCTTGGGACAGCCATGGCAGGCTGGGCATTAATTGTTGTTTGTGCGGTCCCCTTCGCAGGCAAGCCCGCTCCCACATTGAATGGGTGTGAACTCGGTCAAAGGTGGGAGCGGGCTTGCCCGCAAAGGGGCCCGCAAAGGCAACACTTGAGCAATGCCCCACGCCAACTCAAAGAATAGAAAAATCACCAACAATGAACTTGCACCATGGGCCAGGGCATATAGCTGCCAAGCCGAAAACAGAAACCTGGCCACGGCGTCATACCGCCCATAAACCTGCTGCGGATCACGAATCCGCAGCACTGACCAGACGCAGACAATCGACCCCAACAGATTCGCCATCAACATGTGCATCGGTTCGAACGGCGGCAGTTCGCCGGGCAAACTCAACGCCTGGCTCACCCCCGTCAAAACCCCGTGCAACGCGGCAAAACTCCACGGTGTGACAAACGCGGCCGTCACAATCAAGTCATACCAGGCACTGCCACGAACCAGGCGGCGATACTGTGTTGAAGTCCACATCGACATTGCTCCATCAATTTCCGGGAGCAACCAGGCTAAAGCCTGGAGTATGCTCCAGGGTCAAGCCCTCGAAGAGACGTGATGATGCGCATCGGTGAATTAGCCCAGGCCAGCGCCGTCAGCCGCGACACGCTGCGATTCTATGAGCAGCGCGGATTGATCGCCGCACAACGCAGCGCCAACGGTTATCGCGACTATCCGGCAGACATGGTGCAACTGGTGCAGTACATCAAGACCGCTCAACAGCTGGGCTTTACCCTCGGCGAGATCGGCCATAGCGTCGGGGCCATCTGGCAGTCGCCCGATCCGGACAGTGCCGTCACACGATTGCTGCAAGACAAGCTCAAACTGATCGAAGCGCGCATGGCCGAACTGGGCGCATTGCGCGATGAGTTGCAACAACGGCTTGGACAAGCTTGTCCATTGAATCCACGTCCCTGAACTTCAAGGAAGCCATACATGTCCAGAAACGCACTGATCATCGGTGCCTCCCGCGGCCTTGGCCTCGGCCTGGTGAAAACCCTGCTCGCCGACGGCTGGCAAGTCACCGCCACCGTGCGCAATCCGCAAAACGCCGATGCCCTCAAGGCACTGGGCCAGGTGCGGATCGAGAAACTCGACATGGACGATCAGCAAGCGGTGATCATGCTGAGTCAGCAACTCAAGGGCGAAGTGTTTGACCTGCTGTTCGTCAATGCCGGGGTAAAAGGTCCTGAGGTGCAGACGCCAGACGGTGGCGCGACCCTGGCCGAAGTCGGGCAACTGTTCTTCACCAACGCCGTGGCGCCGATCAACCTGGCACAACGCTTCGTCGGGCAAATCCGCCCGGACGGCGGCGTGCTGGCCTTCATGAGCTCGGTATTGGGCAGCGTGACCATGCCTGACGCGCCGGAACTGGCGCTGTACAAGGCCAGCAAGGCTGCACTGAATTCCATGACCAACAGCTTCGTCACCCAGTTGGGCGAAACCAGCCTCACCGTGCTGTCGCTGCATCCGGGCTGGGTGAAAACCGACATGGGCGGTGAAGGCGCTGACATCGATGTGGACACCAGCACCCGCGGGCTGGTTGACCAGGTGAATGCGTATGCCGGCAAGGGCGGCCATCACTTCATCAACTACAGGGGTGAAACCATTCCCTGGTAACACCACACCTTTGTCGGGGAAGGCTTGCCCGCGAAGCCCTTTTGATCGACACTTCGCACCTCGCCTCCCCGGCGACCCTGGATCAGCAGACAGGGCAACACTGAGCTGGCAACCCTGAACCCAACTTTCAGAGGAGCCGGCCAACATGCCTGCGACCCGTACCTGGTTAAAAAATCCCCTCGCCATTTTCACGGCCAACGATCTCGATGCCCGTGGCGGCCTGGTGCTGCAAGACGGTGTGATCGTCGAAGTGCTTGGCCTCGGCCAACAGCCCTCCAAGCCTTGCAATGAAGTGTTCGACGCCCGCGAACATGTAATCCTGCCGGGGCTGATCAACACCCATCACCACTTTTATCAAACCCTGACCCGCGCCTGGGCACCAGTGGTCAACCAGCCGTTGTTTCCGTGGCTGAAAACCCTGTATCCGGTCTGGGCACGCCTGACACCGGAAAAACTCGCCCTGGCCACTAAAGTCGCGTTGGCCGAACTGCTGTTGTCCGGTTGCACCACGGCCGCCGACCACCACTACCTGTTCCCCGAAGGCCTGGAAAATGCGATCGACGTACAGGTCGAGAGCGTTCGCGAACTGGGCATGCGCGCCATGCTGACGCGCGGCTCCATGAGCCTGGGGGAAAAGGACGGTGGCCTGCCGCCGCAGCAAACCGTACAGGAAGGTGAAGTGATCCTGGCCGATAGCCAGCGCTTGATCGCCGAGTACCACGAACGTGGCGAAGGCGCGCAAATCCAGATCGCCCTGGCCCCCTGCTCCCCCTTCTCCGTCACCCCGCAAATCATGTCCGCCAGCGCCGAACTGGCGAACCAACTCGACGTGCGCCTGCACACGCACCTGGCGGAAACCCTCGACGAAGAAGATTTCTGCCTGCAGCGCTTTGGCCTACGCACCGTCGATTATCTGGACAGCGTCGGCTGGCTCGGTCCGCGTACCTGGCTGGCACACGGCATCCACTTCAACCCGGACGAAATCGCCCGCCTCGGCGCTGCTGGCACCGGCATTTGCCATTGCCCGAGCTCGAACATGCGCCTGGCCTCCGGTATCTGCCCAACCATCGAGCTGACCGATGCCGGCGCGTTGCTCGGTCTTGGCGTGGACGGTTCTGCCTCCAACGATGCGTCGAACATGATGCTCGAAACTCGTCAGGCGTTGTACATCCAGCGTCTGCGCTACGGTGCCGAGAAGATCACTCCGGAGCGCGTCCTGGGCTGGGCGACCAAAGGCTCAGCCAGTTTGCTCGGACGTAGCGACATCGGGGAAATCGCCGTGGGCAAGCAGGCTGACCTGGCGCTGTTCAAGCTCGACGAGCTGCGTTTCTCCGGCAGCCACGATCCGGTATCGGCGCTGCTTTTGTGCGGCGCAGACCGCGCGGATCGGGTGATGGTCGGCGGCAAGTGGCGAGTGATCGACGGGCAGGTCGAGGGGCTGGACCTGAAGGGGTTGATTGCCGATCACAGCCAGGCGGCCCGGCAGTTGATCGCGGGTGTCTGACACGACACCAGCGCCTACAGGCCAAGCAGCGACAACATGATGAACGTCGCAAACAGCACAAAGTGAGTCATCCCTTCGATGGCGTTGGTTTCGCCATCGTTGAGGTTGATCGCACTGACGATCAGGGTGATGAAGATCATCACGGTCTGCACCGGGGTCATGGCCATCTGGAACGGTTGGCCGGTGTAGAGCGCCATGGCCTCCATCACCGGCACCGTCAGGATCACCGGCGGTGCGCCCGTCCCCTCCAGGCCCAGGTCCAATGTCTTGGACATCACTTCGGCCAAGGCGCCGATCACCACCACACCGACCACCAGGATGCCAATCGACAACGACAGGCTGATGGGTGCCGGCTCCTGCTCCAGCGGTTCCTTCTTGCGGCGTTTTTCCGGGTAGCTGTAGCTGAAAAAGTAACTGTGCGGCCCGACCTGCATCCGCAGGAACAAGGTGTAAAGCACCACCATCGCGCCAATGGTAAACGCCGAATAGAGCTTCCAGTCGCCTTCGGGAATGAACTCCGGCACCACCATCGACACGCCCATGGCAGTCAGGATCATCACGCTGTAGCTGCGCGCCGAATCGTCGTTGTAGGACTGTTCGCCGTGCTTGAGACCGCCCATCAACGCCGCCAGCGATATGCGACTGACTGCAGCGCGGCGCTAACGTTTCGTTTCACCTTAGCGCACCAGCCGATGGCAGCCGTGCAAGCCCATGCACTTTTATCGGCCTCAAGGGCCTCATCGCGGGCAAGCCCACTCCCACAGGGGGCGCGTTGATCCTGTGGGAGCGGGCTTGCCCGCGATGGCCGTTACGCGGTTTCAGAATGTTTGTTGTCCTGTTGGTCAGCAATTTGCATTGCCCCTGCCAACCACAACAAAAGGGAGTTCGAATTCATGCAAATACGTCCGCTGCACAAACTGCTATGCGCCGCCATCGGCCTCGGGATCAGCCTGAGCGCCTCTGCCGCTGACCCACTGAAAGTAGGCTTCGTCTACATCGGCCCGATCGGCGACCACGGCTGGACGTATCAGCATGAACAGGGACGCAAGGCACTGGCGCAACAGCTTGGCGACCGGATCACCACCAACTATGTGGAAAACGTTGCCGAAGGCGCCGACGCCGAGCGAGTGATCCGCAACATGGCCAAGGACAAGTACGACCTGATCTTCACGACCTCGTTCGGCTACATGAACCCGACACTCAAGGTCGCCAAGCAGTTTCCCAATGTGACGTTCGAACACGCCACCGGCTACAAGCAGGACAAGAACCTGGGCACCTACCTGGCGCGCACTTATGAAGGTCGCTACGTCGGCGGTTTCCTCGCGGCAAAGATGACCAAAAGCAAAAAGATCGGCTACGTCGCCTCATTCCCGATTCCGGAAGTGATCCGCGACATCAACGCCATTCAACTGGCCCTGAATAAGTACAACCCGGGCACCGAAATCAAAGTGGTGTGGGTCAATTCCTGGTTCGATCCGGGCAAGGAAGCCGATGCCGCCAACGCGCTGATCGACCAGGGCGTGGACGTGGTGTTCCAGCACACCGACAGCCCGGCGCCGATCCAGGCGGCTGAACGTCGCGGCGTGTATGCCGTGGGCTACGCTTCGGACATGGCACACTTCGGCCCCAAGGCGGTGCTGACCTCCATCGTCAACGACTGGGCACCACATTATCTGCAAGCGACCCAGAGCGTGATCGACCACAGCTGGAAATCCCAGGATTACTGGGGTGGCCTGAAGGAAGGCACCGTTGAACTGCCGATCAGCGACCTGGTGCCGGCGGCGGTGAAAACTGAAGCCGAGCAGATCATCACCGATATCAAGAGCGGTGCGCTGCAGCCGTTTACCGGGCCGATCAAGGACCAGGCCGGGGCCGAAAAAATACCCGCGGGGGTGAGCGCGACAAATACGGAACTGGCATCGATGAATTATTACGTGGAAGGCATGAAGGCTGACATGCCGAAATAATTCCTACAGCAAACACAAAAACCCTGTGGGAGCGGGCTTGCTCGCGAATGCGATTCAACATTCAACATCTTGGTTGACTGTCACACCGCTTTCGCGAGCAAGCCCGCTCCCACATTGGATTTTCAGCGTTCTCAAGGATTGTGTATGAACCAGCTTCCCATCATCGACATCGCCCCGCTCTACATCGACGACCTTAACGCCTGGGCAACCGTGGCAAAGCAAATCGACCACGCCTGCCGCGAATGGGGCTTTTTCTATATCAAGGGTCACCCGATTTCCGCCGCGCGCATCAGCGCCGTGCTCGGCAGCGCCCAGCGTTTCTTCGCCCTGCCCACCGCCGAAAAACTCAAGATCGACATTACCCAGACCCGCCACCATCGCGGCTATGGCGCCATCGCCACCGAGCAACTTGACCCGAGCAAACCCAGCGACCTGAAAGAAACCTTCGACATGGGCCTGCACCTGCCGCTCGACCATCCGGATGTGCTGGCGGAAAAACCGTTGCGCGGCCCCAACCGCCATCCATCGCTGCCGGGTTGGGAGGCGTTGATGGAGCAGCACTACGTCGATATGCAGGCGCTCGCGCAAACCTTGTTGCGGGCAATGACCTTGGCGCTCGGCATCGAGCGGGACTTTTTCGACACGCGCTTTCGTGAGCCGGTCAGCGTACTGCGGATGATTCACTACCCACCGCGCCACACCGCCAGTTCCCGGGAGCAGCAAGGTGCCGGCGCCCATACCGATTACGGTTGCATCACCCTGCTCTACCAGGATGCCGCCGGTGGCCTGCAGGTCAGGAACGTAAAAGGCCAATGGATCGATGCCCCGCCGATCGAAGGCACGTTCGTGGTCAACCTCGGTGACATGATGGCGCGCTGGAGCAACGACCGTTACCTGTCGACGCCGCACAGGGTGATCAGCCCGTTGGGCGTGGATCGTTATTCGATGCCATTCTTTGCCGAGCCGCACCCCGACACCCGCATCGAATGCCTGCCCGGTTGCCAGGATGAGCAGCAGGCGGCGAAATACCCGGCCACCACTTGCGCCCAGTTCCTGCTCTCACGCTTCGCCGATACCTACGCTTATCGACGGGAACCGGAGGCGGCGGAATGAACCGCCTGGTCAGGTTTTACCAATTGTTGCGATGAGCATCTGTAGAATGGCGCCATTGCACCTGATGAGAACAGAATTATGTACGACTGGCTGAACGCCCTGCCCAAGGCAGAACTGCATTTGCACCTGGAAGGCTCGCTGGAACCTGAACTGCTGTTTGCCCTGGCCGAACGCAACAAGATCGCCCTGCCGTGGAACGATGTCGACACCCTGCGCAAGGCCTATGCCTTCAATAACCTGCAGGAATTCCTCGACCTGTACTACCAGGGCGCCGACGTGCTGCGTACCTCCCAGGATTTCTACGACCTGACTTGGGCCTACCTGTTGCGCTGCAAGGCGCAGAACGTGATTCACACCGAACCGTTCTTCGACCCCCAGACCCACACCGACCGTGGCATCCCATTCGAAGTGGTGCTCAACGGCATCGCCGCAGCGTTGAAGGATGGTGAGCAGCAACTGGGCATCACCAGCGGTTTGATCCTGAGTTTCCTGCGCCACCTGAGCGAAGAGCAGGCGCAGAAAACCCTCGACCAGGCGCTGCCGTTTCGCGATGCGTTTGTCGCGGTGGGCCTGGACAGCTCCGAGATGGGGCACCCGCCGAGCAAGTTTCAGCGCGTGTTCGATCGCGCCCGTGGCGAAGGTTTCCTGACGGTCGCCCACGCCGGTGAAGAAGGCCCGCCCGAGTACATCTGGGAAGCCCTCGACCTGCTGAAAATCCAGCGCATCGACCATGGCGTGCGCGCCATCGAAGACGAGCGCTTGATGCAGCGCATCATCGACGAGCAGATTCCGCTGACCGTGTGCCCACTGTCCAACACCAAGCTCTGTGTGTTCGATCACATGTCGCAGCACAATATTCTCGACATGCTCGAGCGTGGCGTGAAAGTGACCGTGAACTCCGATGACCCGGCGTACTTCGGCGGTTACGTCACGGAAAACTTCCACGCCCTGTATAGCGATCTGGGCATGACCCAGGACCAGGCCAAACGCCTGGCGCAGAACAGCCTGGATGCCCGGTTGGTGAAACCCTGAGACCGCCCGTCTACAGGGCCATTTCCAGCTCGGTTTGCTTGGCGAAACGGTGAATTTCTTTTTGCCCGGCGGCGGTGAGCTGCAGGGCACGAGAATCCACGGGCAAGCTCAACCAACCGGATTGCATGAACAGCTGCAACAACGCCGCACCCAGGGCACCGCCCAGGTGCGGGCGTCTTTCGCTCCAGTCGGGACACGCACAGGCAACCTTGCCGTTACGATGGGCCAGCGCCTGAATGAAGACACCGCGTGACGCCAACTGCGTCGAACCCTTGAGGGTGATCGTGACCCGTTGATCGAACTGTTCGATCCAGCCCGCCTCCAGCAGGCGCTGGTACAGATCGGCGGCCAGGGTGCCACCCAGATGGTCATCACAAAGCCGTGCGCGCAACAACGATGAACCCCTCGGCTGAGGTTTGGTCAAGGGAGCGGCGCGTTTGAAGATGTCCGGGATATCCTGCGGTGTGCTGGCCAGCGTGGCGCTGGCCAGGGCTTCAATCGCGACACCGACTTCGGGCGCAGCCAGGCGAAAGAAGCGCTTTCGCCCACGGGCTTCTACTTTCAACAGACCTCCGGCCAACAGCCGCCCCAGGTGTGCACTGGCCGAGGACGGTGACAGGCTGGCCATCAAGGCCAGTTCTTCGGTATGCCGCGCCGAACCGTCCATCAAGGCCCACATCATTGCGCTGCGCTTCGGGTCAGCCAGCAACGTGGCTATCTGGCTGATGCAAGGTGCATGTTCCATGTATTCACTCCCTGTTGAATCGTATCGTCCTGCTGCTCAGAGATATCTTGACCCGTCATGTGCCGTCGGCCAAACGTGGAAACTGCCATAAACCGGGCTCGCCCTTGCGATCGACGGTGCGTTCACCAGGCGAGGGTTAGTATAGGCCGGTTGGCCGCCAGATCCTGCTCCCGGCAAACCGCCGATGCTGATAGTTCCTGAGGGAAATTTCGCTTTTTGCCTGCGACTAATGATCGATGCTGGATAACCCCGGAAAATGACTACACAAGCGGGCGCATCGGCTGGCAAGCATTTCCCGCAACAGGTTCACCGGCTTGCTCAATTGTGCGCGATGGGCGCACAACAGATTCAGCGGCGCGCGCTCGCAGAGCAGTTCCGGCATCAGCACTTTCAAGCGCCCCGCGAGCACATCGGCGGCCACGTCGAGCCAGGATTTATAGGCGATTCCGGCTCCTGCCAGGGCCCACAAGCGCACGACATCGGCATCGTCACTGAAACGATCGCCACTGACGGTCAGACCGACCTCGCGCTTGCCGTCATGAAAACTCCAGTGGTCGTGAACCCGGCTGCCCAGCATGAACAGCAGGCAATTGTGCTGGGCCAGTTGCTCCAGTTGGCGCGGCTCGCCACGCCGGGCGAGATAGTCGGGCGCGGCACACAGCACACGACGATTGTGTGGGGCGATGGGCAGCGCCACCAGGCTGGAATCTTCCGGCTCGCCGTAGCGCAGGGCGATGTCCACTGGTTGGCGGAACAAATCGGCGATGCGGTCGCCCAGCAGCAGGCGCACGGTCAGCTTCGGGTGCTCGCGTTGAAACTCGTCCAGCCAGGGCAGCAACAGGTTGCGACCAAAGTCCGACGGTGCCGACAGCTGCAGGACGCCGCTGACCTGATCCTGGCCACTGGCCAACAAACGCCGGCCTTCATCGAGATGACTCAAGGCCGCCCGGGCGTATTCGAGAAAACCTTCGCCTTCAGCGGTCAGACGCAGGCTGCGGGTTGAACGGGCCAGCAGCCGGGCACCCAGCTGCTGTTCGATACGCTTCAACGCCGCGCTCGCCACCGCCGCCGACATGTCCATGCCCCGTGCGGCCGCAGACAGGCTGCCCAGGTCTGCCGCCCGGACAAACAACTGCAAATCATCGAATCGCAGCATGCGAACCTTTATTATCAAAAAAATGTTGAAAGAGACTGCTGTTTTAGCGGGTTTTATCTTGCATAGAAATAGCCAATCATCCGCCCCATCGAATCTTTCTTCAGATAGCTATTTGGGAGTCTTCCATGAAAGCCGTTGCCTACTACGCCTCACTGCCGATCAGCGATGAAAACGCCCTGCAAGACATCGAGTTGCCGGAGCCGGTCGCCGGCCCCCGTGACTTGCTGGTGGAAGTCAAGGCCATCTCGGTCAACCCGGTGGATACCAAGGTCCGGCAGAACGTCCAGCCTGAAGCCGGCGCGGCCAAAGTGCTGGGTTGGGACGTGGCCGGCGTGGTCAAGTCCGTTGGCAGTGAAGTGACATTGTTCAAGGCCGGCGACAAGGTCTTCTACGCCGGCTCCATCGCCCGCGCCGGGGGTAATAGCGAGCTACACGTGGTGGATGAGCGAATCGTCGGCCATATGCCGAAAACCCTCGGTTTCGCTGAAGCCGCTGCCCTGCCTTTGACGGCCATTACCGCGTGGGAGTTGCTTTTCGAGCGCCTGCAGGTGCGCGAAGGTAAAACCGATGAAGGCCAGAGCCTGTTGATCGTCGGTGCCGCCGGTGGCGTCGGCTCGATCCTCACGCAACTGGCCAAACAGCTCACGGGCCTGAACGTGATCGGTACCGCTTCGCGCCCGCAGACCCAAAGCTGGGTGAAGGCGCTGGGAGCCGATCAGGTGATCGACCACAGCCAGCCACTGAGCCAGGCCCTCAAGCAGACCGGCATCGATCAGGTAACCCATGTCGCCAGCCTGACCCAGACCGATCATCACCTGGATCAACTGGTCGAGGCGTTGGCACCGCAAGGCAAGCTCGCGCTGATCGACGACCCGAAAACCCTCGACGTGACCAAGCTCAAGCGCAAGAGCCTGTCGCTGCACTGGGAGTTCATGTACACCCGCTCACTGTTCGAAACCCCGGACATGATCGAACAGCACAAACTGCTCAACCGGGTAGCCGGGCTGATCGACGCCGGCACTCTGAAAACCACGGTTGGCGAACACTTCGGCACCATCAATGCGGCAAACCTGCGACGTGCCCATGCACTGCTGGAAAGCGGAAAATCCAAGGGCAAGATTGTGCTGGAAGGGTTTTAAGCGACTGCAGGAACTGCCCTCGGACTGCGATGTTTTTTGTTACAAACCGTCAGTCCGAGAGTTGAGCCTTGTCACATTAGCGTTCGTATTCAGGACTACAATCGAAGCCTCTGCGAGACAATCTTTTACTTGAGGAGGTCAGTAATGAAGATCCTGATAAAAGAATTGGCAAAGTCCCAGTGGCAGGTCCGCCTGGATCAACATACCGTCACCTTCCGCAGTGAAGCCGAAGCGCGCGCCTTCACCAATACCCTTGAAGCGCGATTGCACGCCCCTCACCAGATCCCCGACCGCCAACAGCGCGCTGTTGGCTGAGTCCGCCCTTAAACCTGGGCTTGCACCAGCGCCCGGGCATTTTGCAAACGCCGGGTGAGCAGCGCCGCGCTCACCACAAGAATCCCGCACAGGCTGATGACCATGGCCATCGGCATGGCGCTGCCGTCGTGCAAGACACCGACCAGCGCCGCGGCGCCTGCCGCGACACTGAATTGCAGGCATCCGAGCATCGCCGAGGCACTGCCGGCGCGGGCGCCTTGGCCGTTCATCGCACAGGCCGAGGCATTGGGCAGGATGCAACCCAGGCTTGCGATGCAGACGAACAACGGAATCAGCAACGGCCAGAGCTCTGCGGTGTGCAACGCACTGACGGCGAGCAGCACCAGGCCGGCACCGAGGTAAATCCACACGGTGCGTGTCAGCAGGAACGCCGGACCGCGCTTGGCCAACAGTCGCGCGTTCACCTGCGCCACCAGGATGAATCCCGCCGCGTTGGCACCGAAGAACCAGCCAAAATGTTCGGCCGGGACGCCATAGAGCTTGATGAAGATGAACGGCGACCCGGCGATGTAGGAGAACATGCCAGCAATGGCGATACCGCCCGTCATGGCATGGCCGAGGTACACCGGGTCCTTGAGCAAGCGCGCGTACTGATGCAACGCCCCGGCCAAGGGTTGGCGTGGCAAATGGGCGGGCATGCTTTCCGGCAAGCCCAATGCCACGGCCAGGCCTGCCAAGGCGCTGAAACCGGTGAGCGCCAGGAAGATCGATTGCCAGCCTGTGGTGTTGACCAGCAAGCCGCCGAGCATCGGCGCAAGAATCGGTGCCAGCCCCATCACCAGCATCAATTGCGAAAAGACTTTTGCCGAGCCCACCGCATCGCATTTGTCACTGACCACCGCCCGCGAGATCACCATCCCAGCGCAACCGCCCAGTGCCTGGATGAACCGCGCGCCGATCAGCCAGTCCAGGTTCGGCGCATACGCGCACGCCAACGAAGCAGCGGTAAACAGCCCGACGCCGATCAACAACGGAATGCGTCGCCCGAAACGGTCAGCCACCGGGCCGTAGGCCAGTTGACCAATGGACAAGCCAAGGAAATACGCGGCCAACGTCAGCTGAACGTGTTTTTCGTCGGTGCCAAAGGCGAGCGCCATCGCCGGGAACGCCGGCAGATAGAAATCGATCGCCAGCGGACCGAAAGCGCTCAAGGCGCCAAGAATCAGGATTGTGCGAAAATTCATCAGGCATCCCATGGGACAGAGGTCGGCAGGCCGACAGTCTAGCCGCGCAAGGACGCCTTGAACATTAAGTTAGCTCGCTAACTATTAAAAAATCAGGCCAACTTCACGCAATAGCCTTCTTCACTGATGAGCTCGATCACTTGCTCGGTGCTCAATGCGCTCTCGACGCCGACTTCCCTGGCCGCCAGATCGACCCGCACACTCGCCGCCGGGTCCCTGGCCTGCACAGCCTGGGTGATCGCCTTGACGCAGTGACCGCAGGACATGCCTTCAACGTTGAACACTTGCATGGATGACTCCTTTAATGGGGCGTTTGAATGAGGTGACCTACAGTCTCGAGCTTGCCACCATGGCAAGGTCAAGTTCTGAAATGCCCTGCCGGGCTGGAAATCGGCTTCGCGCTCGGCCAAGCTGCGTTCATCTACGACTTGATCCCAGGAGATTCAGCCATGCGCTGGTCAACTTTCAGCCTGTTTGGCCTGCTCAGCCTTTTCACCGCCACAACCCCGGTCAGTGCCGCCGGGGAGGATTATGGCGTACTGATCATTTCCCGCGAGCGCCTGGAAGTCGCAACCAGCTGCGAAATCGGCGTGTACATCCAGGACCAGTTGGCGGCGCGGCTGTTCCAGGAGCAAAGCACTTCGTTCAACTTGCCGCCAGGCAATGTGTCGCTGCGCCTGAAGCTGCTGCCGGGCCAGGCACCGGGGTGCAACCCGGGCATGCTCGCGCCGGGTTCGCAAGACATTCAGCTCAAGGCCGGTGAGGTGTTGAAGTACCGGATTGCGATGACGCAGGACGGGATGTATCTCAAGCGCGCAGGACTCGGCTACTGATTTCCACCGACCTGTAGGAGCGAGGCTTGCCCGCGAAGAACGATAACGCGGTGCAGCAGATAAACCGCGGCGCCCGGTTCGCCGGCAAGCCTGGCTCCTACAAGCTTGATATCGCACAACGATCTTTGTGCTTGACCTTGCCAGCATGGCAAGGTTGATCCTGTAGACATCTTCTACAGGGAGCGTGACCGATGTCCGAATCCACTACTTTCGATCTGCCGATTGCCGGCATGACCTGCGCCAGCTGCGCCGGGCGTGTCGAGCGCGCCTTGAGCAAAGTCACCGGTGCCAGTGCCGTCAGCGTCAACCTGGCCACCGAGCAGGCCCGGGTTCAAGCGCCGGTCGATAGCCTGCCGGCCTTGATGGAGGCGGTACAAAAAGCCGGTTACAGCGTTGCGCAACAGCGCCTGGAACTGAGCATCGACGGCATGACCTGCGCCTCCTGCGTCGGCCGGGTCGAACGGGCACTGAACAAGGTGCCGGGGGTCAGAAGCGTCAGCGTCAACCTGGCCAATGAACGTGCTCATCTTGAGCTGCTCGGGCAGGTCGATCCGCAAACCCTGATCGGCGCCGTAACCAAGGCCGGCTACACCGCCAGCGTCTGGCAAGACGATCATCCACACATCGACACACAGCAAACCCGACTGTTGCGCGAGCGCTGGGCCTTGATCGCGGCCATCGCCCTCGCCTTGCCGCTGGTTTTGCCGATGTTACTGCAACCGTTTGGCGTGCACTGGATGCTCTCCGCCTGGGCACAGTTCGCCTTGGCCACGCCGGTGCAATTCATCTTCGGCGCGCGGTTCTATGTGGCCGCCTGGAAAGCCGTGCGTGCCGGTGCTGGCAACATGGACCTGCTGGTCGCGCTGGGCACCAGCGCCGGTTATGGCTTGAGTGTCTACGAATGGGCCACCGCCGCCGGGCGTATGCCGCACCTGTACTTCGAAGCCTCGGCCGTGGTGATTGCCCTGGTGTTGTTGGGCAAGTACCTGGAAAGCCGCGCCAAACGCCAGACTGCCAGCGCCATTCGTGCCCTGGAAGCGCTGCGCCCGGAGCGGGCGGTCCAGGTGGTCGACGGCCGCGAGCAGGAGGTTGCGATCAGCGCCCTGCGCCTCAATGATCTGGTATTGGTCAAACCCGGTGAACGCTTCCCGGTGGACGGTGAGGTGGTCGACGGCCAGAGCCATGCCGACGAAGCGTTGATCAGTGGCGAAAGCCTGCCGGTGCCCAAGCAACCGGGCGACAAGATCACCGGCGGCGCGATCAATGGTGAAGGCCGGTTGCTGATACGTACCCAGGCACTTGGCGCGGAAACGGTGCTGGCGCGCATCATTCGCCTGGTTGAGGACGCTCAGGCGGCCAAGGCACCGATCCAGAAACTGGTGGATAAAGTCAGCCAGATCTTCGTGCCGGTGGTCCTGCTGCTGGCACTCGCGACCTTGATCGGCTGGTGGTTGTACGGCGCGCCGCTGGAAACCGCGTTGATCAATGCCGTGGCCGTGCTGGTGATCGCCTGCCCTTGCGCACTGGGCCTGGCCACGCCAACGGCGATCATGGCCGGCACCGGGGTGGCGGCGCGTCATGGAATCCTGATCAAGGACGCCGAAGCGCTGGAACGTGCCCATGAAGTCAGTTCGGTGGTGTTCGACAAAACCGGCACCCTGACCTCTGGCGCCCCGCGCATCGCCCACTTGAGTGCGATCGACGGTGACGAAACAACCCTGCTACAACTGGCCGGGGCCTTGCAACGCGGCAGTGAGCATCCGCTGGCCAAGGCTGTACTGGATGAATGCGCACAACGCGGCCTGATCGTGGTCGATGTCAGCGACAGCCAGTCCCTGACGGGGCGCGGCATTGCCGGCAGTCTTGATGGCCGTCGGCTGGCGCTGGGTAATCGGCGTCTACTGCAAGAGAGCGGATTGAGCGCAGGTGAATTGGCCGATTCGGCAACGGCCTGGGAAACCGAAGGCCGGACCCTGTCCTGGCTGGTCGAGCAAAGCCCTGCACCGCGAGTACTGGGATTGTTCGCTTTTGGTGACACGCTCAAGCCTGGTGCGCTGCAAGCCGTGCAACGACTCAGCGCACGCCATATCAGCAGTCACCTGTTGACCGGCGACAACCGTGGCAGCGCCAAAGTGGTAGCCGATGCACTGGGCATCAAGGACGTACACGCCGAAGTGCTGCCGGCAGACAAAGCGGCCGAAGTCGCCACGTTGAAGAAAAACGGTGTGGTGGCGATGGTCGGCGACGGCATCAACGATGCGCCTGCACTGGCCGCGGCGGATATCGGCATTGCCATGGGGGGCGGCACCGACGTGGCCATGCACGCCGCCGGGATCACCCTGATGCGCGGCGATCCGCGATTGGTACCCGCGGCGCTGGAGATCAGCCGCAAGACCTACGCGAAGATCCGGCAGAACCTGTTCTGGGCCTTCGTCTATAACCTGATCGGTATTCCTTTGGCGGCCTTCGGTTACCTCAACCCGGTGCTGGCCGGTGCGGCGATGGCGTTGTCGAGTGTGAGCGTGGTGAGCAATGCGCTACTGTTGAAAACCTGGAAACCCGAGGATCTGGAGGACAACCGATGAACATCGGCCAAGCGGCCCGCCACAGCGGCCTGAGTGCGAAGATGATTCGTTACTACGAGTCCATCGGCCTGCTCAAGGCGGCCCATCGCACCGACAGCGGCTACCGGGTGTATAGCGACGATGACCTGCATACGCTGGCGTTCATCAAGCGTTCCCGGGACCTGGGATTTTCCCTGGAGGAGGTCGGCAAGCTGCTGACCCTCTGGCAGGACCGCCAGCGTGCCAGTGCCGATGTGAAGGCGCTGGCCCGGCAGCATATCGATGAGTTGAACCAGAAGATCCGTGAGCTGGGGCAACTGCGCGATACGTTGCAGGATCTGGTCGAGCATTGTCAGGGGGATCATCGGCCGGATTGTCCGATTCTCAAGAGTCTGGAGTCGGGGTGTTGTGCAGAACCGTCGAATATTTAAGCGCCTGTGACATACCGTAACGCCCACGTTCGTTCCCACGCTCTGCGTGGGAATGCATCCCGTGACGCTCTGCGTCACATTCAAAAGCGGAACGCGGAGCGTCCCTGGCGGCATTCCCACGCAGAGCGTGGGAACGATCACCCACAAAAAAACCGATCACTGCATCCAGGGCGGAGGCGGCTCTTCGGTTTTGCCCGGTGGCGCATCGTCTGCGGCACGCGCCGCTTGCTTGCGCTCTTCATCCAGGCGTGCGGCCTCGATCTCGCGCATGATGCCGCCGACGTCAGCCAGCTCTTCCGGTTCGTCGAACTCGCCGGTCAGGACACTGGCCGGGTGCAAGGTACCCGCCTCGTACAAAGCCCACATCTCCTTGGCGTACCGGGTCTTTTTCAACTCTGGCGCAAACCGTCCGAAATAGGACGCCATGTTGCCAACGTCCCGCTCAAGCATGCTGAACGCGTGGTTGTTACCCGCTGCGTCAACCGCTTGCGGCAAGTCGATGATCACCGGGCCGGTCGGGGTCAACAGCACGTTGAACTCGGACAGGTCACCGTGCACCAGGCCGGTGCACAGCATCAGCACGATCTGCGAAATCAGGAACGCGTGGTATTCGCGCGCCTGATCCGGCTCCAGCACCACGTCATTCAGGCGCGGTGCCGCATCACCGTACTCGTCGGCCACCAGTTCCATGAGCAGCACGCCCTCAAGGAAGTCATACGGCTTGGGCACCCGCACACCGGCATTGGCCAGGCGAAACAGCGCCGCTACTTCGGCGTTCTGCCAGGCGTCTTCGGTTTCCTTGCGGCCAAACTTGGAACCCTTGGCCATGGCCCGGGCCTGTCGGCTGTTGCGCACCTTGCGGCCTTCCTGATACTCGGCCGCCTGACGAAAACTGCGTTTATTCGCCTCCTTGTAGACTTTCGCGCAACGTAACTGGTTGCCGCAGCGCACCACATAAACAGCTGCTTCTTTACCACTCATGAGTGGGCGCAGCACCTCGTCGACCAGACCGTCCTCGATCAGGGGTTCAATGCGTTTTGGAGTCTTCATCAGCTTTTATTGTGGGTCCTTTATTACCAAACACGCGAAAGTCATTCGTTATACGGCAATCCATCCATTCGGGGGAGGGGGTGCCGACGTACCGTTCGCGTGATTTTTCAAAACAGCCCTCAATTTCCGCAGTCAACAGCCGAAGTCCTAAGTGACAAAGTGATTTGTCCGACAATCGTTTTTACAACAATAACGATGCCGCACTCAGGGAACCGGGATCAACAACGTTTACGGCTGCCAATAAACCGCGAGTCATCTGCACTGCGTGGGCCTACAAGAAAATCTGGAGCGCGGATGAACATCAAACAGAAACTGACCTGGGCGTTTGCAATCATCGCCTGCTTGCCGGTGGTACTGGTCGCCACCCTCGTCGTGCTGAACTTGCGCAGTGATGCCAAGGACGAATTCGTCGATAACAGCGGTCGCGAAATCCGTCAGGTCAGCAATGCCATGCAATTGTTCTTCGACGGCATCAGCCAGAACGTCGAGTACCTGGCCCGGCAACCGCTGATCACCCACTCCGACGACAGCCTCAAGACCTACATGAACGCCAACGCCGCCAGCATTCCCCAGGGCGAAATGGACAAGAAAGTCTTCGGCTTCCTGCAAGACCTGGGCAACGCCCATCCGTCTTACGCCTACGTCATCCTCGGCACCGCGGCCGGTGGTTACGTGTCGTGGCCGGACGACGCCAAACTGGCCAACTACGACCCGCGCCAGCGCCCCTGGTACAAGGCGGCCCAGGCCAAACCGGGCAAGCCGTTGCGTACCGAAGCCTATTACTGGGCGGAAAATGATACGTCCTACGTCAGCACCGTACGCACCATCGACAACAAGCTGGGCACCAACGGCGGCGTGGTCAGCATCGACGTGTCGCTCAAACAGCTCACCGAACTGGTCAAGCAGATCAAGCTCGGCGAAACCGGCTACCTGATGTTGCTGGAAAACTCCGGCACCGTACTGGTCGACCCGAAGCAACCGGAACACAACTTCAAGGCCTTGAACAGCCTGGGCGAGGGCTACGCGCAACTGGCCAAGGCCGGCAAAGGCCTGGTCGAAGTCGAACTCAATGGCGAGCGCTACATGGCCAACGTCTGGCCGTCCGAGCAACTGGGCTGGACCTTCATCGGCTTGATCAAGCAGAGCGATGTGATGAGCACCGCGACGCAACTGACCTGGTTGATCGCGATCATCGCCGCGGTACTGGCCGTGATCTTCGCCATCGTCGGCGCCAGTTTCGCCAGCGTCATCGTGCGACCGATCCGCAGCGTGGCCGACGGCCTGGAAGGCATCGCCCAAGGTGAAGGCGACCTGACCAAGAGCCTGCAAATCCGCGGCAACGACGAAACCGCGCAACTGGCCAACTGGTTCAACCAGTTCCTGACCGCGATTCGTAACCTGATCCAGAGCATTGGTGGCGCCGCGACCAGCATCCTGGCCACCTCCAGGAGCTCGACCCAAGTCTCCAGCGACATGGCCGAAGCCGCTGGGCGCCAGCGCGAGGCGGTGGACATGGTGTCCACGGCATTCCACGAAATGGTCGCCACCGCCAACGAAGTGGCGCGTTCCTGCAGTCAGGCGGCCGAGTCCGCCGACAGCGGCCAGCGCCAGGCCCGCGAAGGCCAGCAGCAGATTGACGCGGCCGTCAGCAGTGTCGATCGCCTGAGCCAGGAAATCGAACAATCCGCCCAGTCAATGCAACAGCTGGAGCGCGACAGCAATGACATCCAGTCGATCCTGGGGACCATTCGCTCGATCGCCGAGCAGACCAACCTGCTGGCGCTGAACGCGGCCATCGAAGCCGCGCGGGCCGGTGAACAGGGCCGTGGTTTTGCGGTGGTGGCCGATGAAGTGCGGGCACTGGCCAAGCGCACGGCCGACTCCACGGCGGAAATCGACGGGCTGCTCGGCAACCTGGCCAAGCGCACCAGCCAGGTGACCCAACAGATGCATGCGAGCCTGGAGGTGTCCCAACAATCGGTGACGCGCATCGGTGAAGCGCGCAACAGCTTCGGGCAGATCCGCGAGTCGGTGGACGTGATCCGCGACATGAACACCCAGATTGCCACTGCAGCGGAGCAACAGCATCAGGTGGCCGAAGACATCAACCGGCACATCAGCCAGATCCATGGCGATGCGCAATTGGTGGCGGAACTGGCGAACTCGGCGCGCCTGGATTCCCAGAGCCTGGCCGGGTTGTCCAATGAGCTGGATGGGTTGGTGCGCCGCTTCCGTACCTGATTCGCCAATCCCTCGGGCCGCTTCGCGGCCAATCGCTGGCAAGCCAGCTCCCACAAGGACAGTGAAAACCCTGTGGGAGCTGGCTTGCCAGCGATGGGGCCATCACTGCCGGAACAATTCTCCCGGGGTAAACCCGAACAGGCTCTTGAACGCCGCAATAAACGCCGACGTCGAGTCATACCCACAGGCCAGCGCGGCGTTGGTCACGCTGTCGCCCTCCTCCAGCAGACTCAACGACGACAGCAAGCGCATACGCTGGCGCCAGCCACGAAAACTCAGCCCGGTTTCCCGCTGGAACAGGCGCATCAGGGTTTTTTCCGACGTACCCAGGCGCTCGGCCCATTCGTGCAAGGTCACATTGCGCTCGGGATTTTCGATCAGTTCGTTGCACAACCCCAGCAACCGTTCATGACGGGGCAACGGCAGGGAAAACCCGACTTCCGGCAACGTCGCCAACTGATCGAGTAATACACTCACCAGCCGCGCTTGCGGGCTGTCACCCTGTGGATATTCCACTGGCAGCAGGCAAAAACTCTTGATCAGCTCCCGGGCCAGCGGCGTCACTTCCAGTACCCGGCAACGCCCGTCTGCCCACCCGCAATCCTCGCGACGCACATACAGGCTGCGCATCTCGGCGCGCATCGAGGTCACGACCTGATGATCAAGGTCCGCCGGAATCCAGATACCCCACTGTGGCGGCGCGAAGAAACTGCCCTCGGCGGTGTGTACGCCGAGCACGCCACTGATGGCATAGGAAAACTGCACCCAGTCATGACGATGGGACGGCGTCCACGACCCGGCGTTGAGGCTCTCTACCCGGGCGTACAGCGGACGCGGCAGTGTTATGAGGGGTGGGATGCTGCGTTCGAGAGAAACCTGTCCGTTAGTCGGCATTGCCTGGCCTTGTATTGCGAGACGGCTGATGGGCCGACGTTAGGCCATGTCACCCCTCTATTCAACACCGGACATTATTGTGGGAGCTGGCTTGCCAGCGAAGGCCTCCTTGAATTCTGCACTGGTCTCCAGGACGCCTTCGCCGGCAAGACGGTCTCCTACAAATATCGTTAACGCTCGATGATGGCGGTCACCCCTTGACCGCCCGCGGCGCAGATCGAAATAAGCCCACGCCCCTTCCCCGCCGTATCCAGCAACTTCGCCAGATTGGCAACAATGCGCCCGCCCGTGGCGGCAAACGGGTGCCCCGCCGCCAGTGAGCTGCCTTTGACATTCAGCCGGCTGCGGTCAATCGAGCCCAGCGGCGTGTCGAGGCCGAGGCGGGTTTTGCAATACTCGGGGTCTTCCCAGGCCTTCAAGGTGCACAGCACTTGCGCGGCGAAGGCTTCATGGATTTCGTAGTAATCGAAATCCTGCAGGGTCAGGCCATTGCGCGCCAACAAACGCGGCACTGCATACACCGGCGCCATCAACAGGCCCTCGGCGCCGTTGACGAAATCCACCGCCGCTGCCTCGCCATCGCGCAGGTAGGCCAGGACCGGCAAGCCACGTGCATTCGCCCATTCTTCGCTGCCCAGCAGCACCAGCGAGGCGCCATCGGTCAGCGGCGTGGAATTGCCAGGAGTCAGGGTGCCGTTTGCGCTTTTTTCGAAAACGGGTTTGAGCGAGGCGAGTTTTTCCAGGGTCAGGTCCGGGCGCAAATTGTTGTCGCGGGTTAGGCCGAGAAACGGCGTCATCAAATCGTTTTGCCAACCTTCGGCATAGGACGCGGCCAGCTTCTGATGGCTCTCGAGCGCAAATTGATCCTGCTCTTCACGGGCAATGTTCCAGGTCTGCGCCATCAACTCGCAATGCTCGCCCATGGACAATCCGGTGCGCGGCTCGCCATTGCGCGGGAACTCGGGGATCAGATGCCGGGGGCGCAACTGCAGGAAGGGTTTGAGTTTTTCAACGGTGGTGTTGGCGCGATAGGCTTGTAGCAGAATCTTGCGCAGCCCATCGCTGACACTGATCGGCGCGTCCGAGGTGGTGTCGACGCCACCGGCGATGGCGCAGTCGATCTGGCCCAGGGCAATTTTGTTCGCCACCAGCAGCGCAGCTTCCAGCCCGGTGCCGCAAGCCTGCTGAATGTCGTAGGCCGGGGTAGTGGGCGACAGCCGCGAACCGAGCACACATTCGCGTGTGAGGCTCATGTCCCGCGGCAACTTGAGGACGGCCCCGGTAACTACTTCGCCAAGGCGCAAGCCATGCAGGTTGTAGCGTTCGATCAGGCCTTCGAGCGTGGCCGTGAGCATGGCCTGGTTGCTGGCGGTGGCGTACGGCCCGTTGGAGCGAGCGAAGGGTATTCGGTTACCACCGATGATCGCGACGCGACGCAGCTGAGTCATGAAAAGCTTCCTATTCTGTGAAGGCCATTACCCGCAAGCGTAGGCCTTTTCCAGTGAATCGAACGACTGATTGCCATTCATGGTCCACACTTTGAACCTCATCTGCTGGAGCGCGTTCCATGTCCGACCGCTATATCGACTTCGCCAATTCGTCCATCGGCCATCGACTGGTCGGTGCCATGGGCCTGCCTTCGCCGGTACGCCTGGAACGCTGGCAAGCGGGCCGATTGCGCCCTGTCGAAGGTGCTTTGCTGATTGGCGGCGGACCACTGGCGGAAAAGGTCAGCGCCTTCGCCAACCGCCTGACGGACGCGATCTACTCCTACGGCACCGAACCCTCGATGGCGACCGCGTGGATTCCCGGACACGGCCCGAAGCTCAAGGCCGTGGTGTTCGATGCCAGTGACCTGGTGCAGGCAGACCAGCTCAAGCAACTGCGCGAGTTCTTCCAGCCGCTGATGAAAAATCTCGACCACAGTGCGCACCTGGTAATCCTGGGACGTGACCCGCGAACCTTGAGCGACCCGTTCGCCGCCAGCACCCAGCGCGCCCTCGAAGGTTTCAGTCGCTCGCTGGCCAAGGAGCTGCGCAGCGGTGGCACCTTGCAGCTGATCCATGTGGGCGAGGGTGCCGAGGATCAACTGGAAGGACCGCTGCGGTTTTTCCTCTCACCGAAAAGCGCCTTCGTGTCCGGGCAAGTGATTGGCCTGACGGCCTGCGACACCCAGGTGACGGACTGGACGCGCCCGCTGGCCGGGCGCAAGGCGCTGGTCACCGGCGCTGCGCGGGGCATTGGCGCCGCCATCGCCGAAACCCTGGCCCGTGACGGTGCAGAAGTCATCCTGCTCGACGTGCCCCCGGCCAGGGCCGATCTCGACGCCCTCGCCGCACGCCTCGGCGGGCGTGGTATCACGCTGGACATCTGCGCCGAGAATGCCGCGACGGAATTGGTGGAACAGTTGCCCGACGGCATCGACATCGTGGTGCACAACGCCGGCATCACCCGGGACAAAACCCTGGCCAACATGACCCCGGAGTTCTGGGACGCGGTGCTCGCCGTCAACCTCAACGCCCCGCAAGTGCTGACCAAGGCCCTGCTCGACAGTGGCACCCTGCGCGACGATGGCCGGGTGATTCTGTTGGCGTCGATCAGCGGCATCGCCGGCAATCGCGGACAAACCAACTATGCGGCGAGCAAAGCCGGCCTGATTGGCCTGGCACAGGCGTGGGCGCCGCTGTTGCATGGGCGGGGCATCAGCATCAATGCCGTGGCGCCGGGTTTCATTGAAACCCAGATGACCGCACACATTCCCTTCGGTCTGCGCGAAGCCGGACGACGCATGAGCTCATTGGGCCAGGGCGGCCTGCCGCAAGACGTCGCCGAATCAGTGGCCTGGCTCGCGCAACCGGGCACGGGCGCGTTCACCGGCCAGGCATTGCGTGTCTGCGGGCAAAGCGTCCTGGGGGCCTAGGCATGATCATCAATTGGCACACACTCAACCGCGAACCCAGCCTGCCGGGGCTGTATGTGCAGGCGGCGACGCGGCGCAAAATCACCGGCACCACCCTGCCCCATTCGGGCTTGCGCTGCTGGCTCGATGTCGATCCAACGCGCCTGGCGGCCTATCGCAAGGTCTGCGGCTTCGCCGACAACAGCCTGCTGCCACCCACCTATCCGCACATCCTTGCATTCGCCTTGCAGATGCAATTGCTTACAGCCCGGGACTTTCCGTTCCCGCTGCTGGGGCTGATTCACCTGAGCAATCGCATCCGCGTGCTGCGGCCCATGGGTGGGGTCCATCGAGTGCGGGCCAGCGTGTGCGTGGAGAACCTGCAACCCCATGCGAAGGGCGCGACCTTCGATCTGGTGACCACGCTGGATGATCAATTGGGACCGCTCTGGGAGGCGCAAAGCCAGATGCTTTGCCGAGGGGTGAAGCTTGAGGGCGAGCCCGTCGAGGAGGTGCTGGCCTCAACGCTGGCACTGACGCAGGTCGCCCAATGGACAGCGCCTGCGGACATCGGCCGCCAGTACGCCAAGGTATCCGGCGACTACAACCCGATTCACCTGAGTGCGGCCAGCGCCCGGATGTTCGGTTTTCCCTCGGCGATTGCCCATGGGCTTTGGAACAAGGCCCGCACCCTGGCCGCCCTCGCCGAGCATCTGCCGGCCGCGAATATCGAGATTGCGGTGCAATTCAAAAAACCAGTGCGCCTGCCCAGTGAGGTGACGTTACTGGCCAGCGCCGCAGGTTCAAGTGGGGATCTGCAACTGGTGGGGGTCGGTGAGCTGGAGCACATGGTGGGCCATTGGCGGCCGATTGCCTGACAAGAATCGGGCGACATATACCTTGTAGGAGCACGGCTTGCCGGGCTCCTACAGATTTTCGTCTGGGCCATAACGGAATCAGCGCCTGGCAAACTCCCCCAGAGGCTGCGGGAACAGGTTATTCAGCGTCTCCAGCAACCGCACGTGATAGATCGGCTTGCGAAACAGGTCCAGCACCTGCAACCGCAACATGTCACTGACATCCTCCATGTCGGCATGCCCGGACATCACGATCACCGGCAGATGCTGGCGCGCCGTGTGCTCGCGCAAGCGCTTGATCAACGACATGCCACTCTCTTCCGGCATGCGCAAGTCGGTGATGACCAGCGCGATGTCCGGATTGCGTGTCAGATGCTGCAGCGCCAGCTTGACCGAGGTCGCGGTAAAACAATTGAAACCCTCACCCTCCAGCAATTCCGCCAGCTCAAGCAACGCATCTTCCTCGTCATCGACCAGGAGCAGTTGTTGGCGCGGCAGTGCGGGAGCGTTCATTGGCAACACCTGGAATAGACTAAGCGCTGACATTAGAACCCACTCGTTGCATTGGCAAGTTGCCGGTACGACCCCTGATAGTCACTCACAAGGCGTTTTTGATACTGGTGAACATCGCGGTAAGGTCAGTCCCGATGCCACCACTGAGCCCGGCAATCACCACTGCGACCATCGCGGCGACGATGGCGTACTCGATACCCGAGGCCCCCTCGGTATCCTTGGCCAGCCCTTTGTAAAAAGCGATTTCGGATTTGACCTTTTGAACCAGCTTGGCGAATGACATGAGGTTCTCCTAGACGACACCGAGTGTTGCACCGACGCAACATGATTCCCCTGTGCCAGCACCAGCATTGTCGGCATTCCCCCGCCAAACAACTGTAAAAACGCATTAACACGAAAGTATTAATAGGTTCGTTGACGTCAAAAAACCTTTGTTTTGAGCTGAACTTCGATTTTTCGTTAGAAATTTCCTGCCGGGTAATGGCGTTTTGCTCTAGCTGCGCTACTGTCCAATAGCGAAATAGTTCCATGTTCATAGCTGCCTGATTGCGAAGTTGTCTCGTTGCGCAAAACGAGTTCTTGGTGCAGCAGGATAGGGAGTGCCTTCATGAACAGTCGTGTCATCCTTGGCCTTGCCGGACTGTCCCTGGCGGGCGCGGTCATTGCCGGTTACTGGGGTTTCACCTTGACCCGTGAACCGACCGCCACACCTGTTGCGCAAGCCTCGACCGCCTCCTCGACACCCGCTACTCCCGCAGCTGTTCCCCAGCCAGAAGAGGACACGCGCCAACCGATCGTGGTGTTGCTGCATGACATCGCGCCGTTCGTGCAAATCACCGCCGCCGATGTGGCCCTGGAAAAACTGCGGACCGTCCCGGCCGGCAGCCTGACCCGACTCGATCAAGCCATTGGCCGTACGCCCTGGCGCGCCCTGAGCGCCGGTAGCTGGCTCAACGACGAAAGCTTTGAGGGCGGCGGCAAGCTGGCGCGGATGATCCGGCCCGATGAGCGCGCGCTCGCCGTGGCCGTGGATGAAGTGATCAATGCCGGTGGGCAATTGACCCCCGGGGACTATGTCGATGTGCTGCTGTTCCTGCGCATGGACAACCTCAATCTTCAGCCCTCGGCCCAGCTCGCGGTCCCGGCCTTGCGCGTCCTGGGGGTGGGCGAGCAATTGGGACTGACCAACGACGGCCACCCCACCAGCCCGGCGCATGGCAACGATGAAAAACTCCGGCAGGAGCAACAGCGCGCCAGCGCCCGCACCGTGCTGCTCGCCGTCCCCGAACCGCTGGTGAGCCGCTTGATGCTCGCCGCGCAAGCCGGGGTGTTACGCCTGGCCGTGCGCAGCGCCGAGGAAAAACGCCTGGCGCGTTACTGGGCCGGTGAACGCGATTCCGCAGCCAACATCGCCAACGCAAATCGGGACTTGATCCAGTTCAACCAGTTGGCCATGACCGCGCCGCCCAGGCCTGTGGTCGCCAGTAGCGCAGTCGCGCCGCGCCGGTCGAGTGTGGAAGTCATCCGCGGCAACGAAACCACGCCAAAGTCCCCCTGAATCGAGCAAGGAAACGCTTCAATGCGCAGACGTAGTACGCCGTTGTTCAACGGCTTGATCTGGGCCACCTTGCTGAGCGGCATGTCGGTGACGGCAGCCATGGCTGCCAACGGTAATTGTGCAGCGCTGGGCCCCTTGCCAGCGGTGCTGGAAGTGGGCGAAGGCCTGCAACAGGAAGTGCAATCGCCCGTGGCAATCACCCGGATCGCGGTGGGCGACCCGAAAATCGCCGACGTGCGAGTCAATGGGAGCCAGGCGTTCCTGCTCACCGGCATGGGCTCCGGCGCCACCAGCCTGATGGTCTGGACCGCCTGTGCCAGCGCGCCGCGCCAAAGCATGGTGTTCGTCCAGGGACGCGCGACGGCGGCCATGACCAGTGCCAGACAGTCACCCTCCGATGATCCGCTGCTGCCATCGCAAGTGCAGACCGACATCCGCTTCGTCGAAGTCAGTCGCACCAAGCTCAAGGAAGCCAGTACTTCGATCTACGGCAAAAACTCCAATTTCCTGTTCGGCTCCCCCGGTACCGTCCCCAACACGGCGGTGACCCCGCGGGTGTTCCCGTTGCGCAACCTCGATCCACGGATTGCCGTGCCGAGCATTCCGCTGGCCAACGACATGTTCAACATCGTCGCCGGCGGCGGCAACTTCCTGGCCATCATCAATGCCATGGAAAGCAGTGGCTTTGCCTACACCCTGGCGCGGCCGAGCCTTGTGGCAATCAGCGGGCAAAGCGCAAGTTTCCTGGCGGGCGGTGAAATTCCTATCCCGATCCCCAGCGCCAACAGCAACAGCTACTCCATCGAATACAAGGAGTTCGGCATCCGCCTGACGCTCACGCCAACAGTGGTCAGCAATGACCAGATCGCCCTCAAGGTCGCTCCCGAGGTCAGCGAACTGGATTACAACAACGCGGTGACCATCGGCGGCACCACGGTGCCGGCGTTCACCATTCGCCGCACCGACACCAGCATCTCCCTGGCCGATGGCGAAAGCTTCGTCATCAGCGGCCTGATCAGCACGCAAAACACCTCGCAGGTGGACAAGTTTCCGGGGCTGGGCGACATACCGATACTCGGCGCGTTCTTTCGCAGCTCCTCGATCAATCGCGAAGAACGGGAACTGCTGATGATCGTCACGCCGCACCTGGTGCAGCCGTTGGCGGCCAATGCGCAACTGCCGTCGCTGCCGGGAGAAAAACTGCGCAACTACGACCCCAACTGGTATCGCCTGTACTTCCTCGAAAACGGTGACTTCGATAAACGCAGCGGGCTATCGCAATGAGCCAGAACCTGAGCCAGACCTTCCTCGCGATCACGCGCAACAGCACCGACCTTGAATGGCTGCAAGGCGCGCTCGCCCCCTTGGGCCAGGTGGTCAGCGCCGGTGGCGGCAGCCTCGACGAACTGCTGGCACTGGTCGACGTGACCCTGGCCGGCCTGGTGTTCGTGGGTCTTGACCGTGAACACGTGGTGGCCCAGTGCGCACTGATCGAAGGCGCCCTGGAAGCCAAGCCACGGTTGGCCATCGTCGCGCTGGGCGACGGCATGGACAACCAGCTCGTACTCAACGCCATGCGCGCCGGGGCCCGGGACTTCGTGGCCTATGGCTCGCGTTCCAGTGAAGTCGCCGGGCTGGTGCGGCGCCAGAGTAAGCGCCTGCCACCGGTGGTGCCCAATACTCACCTGGGCGGCCTGACCGTCCTGTACGGCGTGCAGAGCAACGCGGACGGCGCACTGCTGGCCAACCACATGGCGCAGGTGGTGCAAAAAAGCGGTCAGCAAACGCTGCTGCTCGACCTCGGCCTGCCCCGGGGAGACAGCCTGGCCCTGCTGGGCCTGGAGAGTTCGTTTCATTTCGGTGATGCCCTGCGCAACTTGCGCCGCCTCGACGCGACGTTGATCGACAGCGCCTTCACCCGTTGCGAAGCCGGGCTGCGGATCCTCGCCTACGCCACCCAGGATGAACCGCTGGAACACACCAGCGCCGCCGAGCTGTACATGCTGCTCAGCGCCCTGCGCCAGCACTTCCAGCACATCGTCGTGAACCTCACCGGCCAGCCCGACAGCGAAGCCCTGCGCACCTTTGTCAACCATTGCGACAAGCTGCTGTGGTACACCGACCAGAACGTGCTCGACTGCCGCCGCAACCTGGCGGTCCTGAACATGTGGCGCGAAAAAGGCATGAAGCTCGATCACGCCAGGCTGCTGGTGGATCGCTACCTGCGCAGCGTTGCGCCAGACTCCGAAGCCTTGAGCAGAAGCTTCGGCATGGAGGTCATCGCCACCCTCGCCTACAGCCCCGAGGTGCGCTTGAACGCCAAGAACCAGGGCGTGCCCCTGTTCGAACTGGCCCCCCGGGAAGCGCTCACCCAAAGCCTGCGCAACCTCGGCGAACACCTGGCCAAACGCTCCGAAAACCTGGCCAAGCCCAAGTCCTGGTTCAGCCGTTTGAGAGGTACGCCATGAGCGGCGAAAAACTGTTCGGTGCAACGCACCGCGGGGTGGCCGGCAATACCGACCACGAAGGCCTGAAGCTGGTGCTGCACCGCTACATCATCGACGCCATCGAGGAGTCCGGGAAAAACCTGCTGGAAGGCTCGCGCCAGGTGCTGGCGCAGTTCGTCATCGACAAAGTCGCCGAATACATCGCGCGCCTGCACCTGGCGATTTCGCGCTATGAGATGGAGCGCCTGGCCGAAGAAATCGTCGACGAACTCACAGGTTTCGGCCCGCTGGAGGTGCTGCTGCGTGATTCGGCCGTCACCGAAATCCTGGTCAATGGCCCACACCGCGTGTTCATCGAGCGCGATGGCGTGCTGCATCAGAGCGACTTGCGTTTCATCGATGCGCACCATGTCGAGCGCGTCATCCAGCGCATCCTCGCGCCCCTGGGCCGGCGGCTCGACGAGTCTTCGCCGATGGTCGACGCACGCCTGCCCGACGGCAGCCGGGTCAATGCGATCATTCCACCGATTGCGCTCGACGGCCCGTGCCTGTCGATTCGAAAATTCCGCCAGGACATGCTTAACAGCACCGATCTGATGGCCATGCAAACCATCGACCAGGCGATCTACGCATTCCTGCAAGAGGCCGTGGACAAGCGCTGCAACATCCTGATCAGCGGCGGCACCGGCACCGGCAAGACCACGCTGCTGAACATTCTCAGCCAGTTGATCGACCCCCACCAACGGCTGGTGACCATCGAAGACGTCGCCGAACTGCAACTGGGCCACCCTCACGTGGTGCGCCTGGAAACCCGGCCGCCGAATGCCGAGGGCCATGGCGAGGTGAAAGCCAGCGACCTGATTCGCAACGCCCTGCGGATGCGCCCGGACCGGATCATCCTCGGCGAAATCCGCGGTGTCGAAGTGGTCGACGTGCTAACGGCGATGAACACCGGTCACGATGGATCCATGAGCACCGTGCACGCCAACAACGCACAGGATGCGTTGCTGCGCCTGGAAACCCTGGTCGGCCTGACCGGTCGCAGCATTGCCGAAAGGACCTTGCGCCAGATGATCTGCGCGGCGCTGGACGTGGTGATCCAGTTGACGCGCATGCCCGATGGCCGCCGCTGCGTCAGCGAAGTGGTCGAGGTAATCGGCATCCGTGAAGACGTGTACGTCACCAATACGCTGTTCCGCCTCGACCGCCGCAGCGGTTTCGGTTTCATGCGCGAGGCGGTCAACCCTGCCGGTGACAAACTGCGTCGCGAGTCGGCGCTCTCTTGCGCAACGTATTGAGGGCCACGGTATGCTCAAACCGCTGCTGCTCATCCTCGTTTGCCTGGCGTTGCTCGTGCTGTCGGCCCGTCTGCTCGTTCGCGGCTTGCGCGAACCTGGCACCCAGCGCGTGCTGGAGCGCCTGGCCCAAGGGCAACCGAAGCGGATGGCGCGCAAGACAGCCTGGACGGGGCTGGATCGAGCCTTCTTGCGCGCTGGCCTCGGACGGCCCACCGAACGCCTGGGTGCGTGGCTGACGCTGTGGGGCTCGAGTGTCTTGCTCGGCTTCATCGGTGGCGGCTGGCTGGGCTTGCTTGCCCTGTTGCTGTTGCCGCCCCTGCTCCTGCGCCTGTATGTCGATTGGCGTTACCAGCGCCGGCTCAAGCGCATGATCGAACAATTGCCGACACTGCTCGATCACAGCGTGCGCAGCCTCAAGTCCGGACGTACCCTGGCCGATGCGGTGCTGGGCGCCATCGACGCCGCCGAAGACCCGCTGAAAGATGCCTTGGGCCGGGTGAAACGCCAGGTGCACATGGGCATCAGCCTGCCCGACGCCACCTCGGACTTCGCTGAACTCTACGACAAGGACGAACTTCGCCTGTTTGCCCTCGGCTTGAAGGTCAACCACCGCTACGGCGGCAACGCCAGTGAACTGCTGGAAAACCTGATCAAGATCATCCGCGAACGCGAACAGGCAGCTCGCCAATTGAGTGCCATGACCGGAGAAACCCGGGTCACGGCAGTGGTCCTTGCGCTGATGCCGGTCGGGGTCGCCGGCTACTTCCTGGTGTCCAATCCAAAGTACCTGATGACCCTGTGGGACGACAGTTCGGGGCAATCGATGTTGACGGGGGCGCTCGCCCTCCAGGTGTTCGGCTGCCTGGCGCTGTGGCGGATGTTGCGTAGCCTATGAACCCGTCCATGCTGCTGAGCTCGCTGCTGTTCCTGCTGGCCTCGGGATTGTTTATCGGCGTCATGGTGCAACGGCGTCGGCGTGCGCGCCAGGTGGTGCAGCGCCTGGACGGCAAAACGCCGGGCGAAAGCCGCTTCAGCCAATGGCTGCATGCGCTGGGCACCAGCCGGGTCGGCCAGCAGTCGGTCAAACTCGACAACGAAACCCAGACGCTGCTCAATTGCCTGGGCTGGCGTACCGCGCGGCAACGGGCGTTGTTCGCCGCCTTGCAGGTTGGCGTCCCGGTATTGGCGCTGGCGCTGAGTGCACTGGTGCAGGGTCTGTTCTTCCCCCAGGTCATGCGCCCGTGGCTGGTCCCGGCGTTCGCCCTGGGGATTGGTTATCTGCTGCCCAAGCGCCTGCTGGCCGCTGCGGCGCACCACCGGCAGAAAAAACTGGCGATGGAAATCTCCACCTTCATACCGTTGCTGCGCATCCTGTTCGAGTCGGGCATGGCCGTGGAGCAATCGCTGCGCGTCTTGAGCAATGAAGGCAAACAACTGATGCCCGAACTGACCCACGAGCTGCGCCTGGTGCTGGCCCGCGTCGACTCGGGCCTGGAGCTGGGCGATGAACTGAACAAGGCCAGCCGCTTGCTGGCGGTCGACGAATTCACTGACACCTGCGTGATCCTGCAACAGCTGATCCATCAGGGCGGCGGTGCAATGAAATCCCTGCTGGCGCTCAAGCTGTTGCTCGATGACAAGCGCCTGGCGCGTCTTCAGGAATACATCTCCAAGATGTCCGCGAAAATGTCCGTCGTGATGATGCTGTTCCTCTTCCCGGCGTTGTTGATCGTACTGGCCGGCCCGGGTTTCACCGCCCTCGCCCGGGCTTTTGCTTCTTAGAGGAATCGTGATGAAAGCAATGATTGCAGGTTTGTGTCTGCTGATGCTGGGTGGTTGCGCGAGCAACGGCCAGACACCCTGGAGCGCCATGACCGGCACTGCCAGTTGCGGCAAATTGAACGCCGAGCAACAGCTGTCGCTGAACCTCGCCGATGACATGGCCAATGACGGCAAGCTGCACGCCAGCCTGGCCAACCTGCAGAGTCTGCCCGACAGTTTTGCCGACGTGCGCCTGCGCAAGGCCAAGGTGTATCGACTGTTGGACCGCAGTGAAGCCGAGCCTCTGTACCGCAGCCTGCTCGGCGGCTGCCTGGCCGCCGAAGCCGAACACGGCCTGGGCCAACTCGCCGCCGCCCGAGGCGACCATGGCCTGGCCCAGGCGCACCTGCAACGAGCCGCCCGACTGGCGCCCACCGATGAAAAAATCCGCAACGACCTGGGCGTGGTGTACCTCAATCAACTGCGCATCGAAGACGCCAAATTCGAATTCCTCACCGCCATCGAGCTCAAGCAGAGCGACCCGCTGGCCGCGGTGAACCTGGTGACTCTGTTGATCTATCAGGACGACTGGAACCGCGCCGCCGAGCTGGTCAGTCGCCTTGGCCTGAAACCGGCACAGGTCACCCAGGCCCAGGCCCGCGCCGAAAAACTCAAGTCACCCGGTAAATCCGGTCCGACCGTCGCCGCACAAGTCGCCTCCGTTCAGTAAGGAGCACCCCGATGAAACCGACCACCCTTTACTGCCTCAGCGTGCTGACCCTGCCGCTTGCCGCCCACGCCATCGACGCAGGCCCCGCCTCGCCACAACAACAGGAAACCGAAGGCTGGCTGCAACTGCAAGGCAGCAACGCAGCCGCCTCCACCAAACAGCAAACCGCCAGCGCAGCCGAGCGTGAACTGGCGATGCAGCGCTGGCTGAAGAGTTTTCAGCATGAGATTCCGGAGTTCTTTGATCAGGATGCGGGTGGAACGGTTAATAGTGGATCGCAGGAATAATCTGATTTTTTTGGCGATTGACAGACCGTCTTCGCGGGCAAGCCTCGCTCCTACAATTGAAATGCATTCCCCTGTAGGAGTGAACCTGCTCGCGATGAACGATGATGGGGTCTCTCTGGCGGAGCGCTATGGCTGCGGGTCGAGGTTATCCAGCGCCCGATTTACCGCCAGCTCCCCCAGCATGATCACCTGGGCAATCCCCAGCAGCGTGTTGCGCTGCGAGCCCTCCAGGAACGCCGCGAAGTCATTGGCCATGACACTCGCCGAAGCAAGGGATTCACAGGCGTGGGCCAGCAGGGTTTCGGTATCGATATCGGGAGAGATGACGAACATCGTGCTGGGCTTTCGCACGGTGGGTGTCTTGAGTGGATTGAGGTAGTGATCGAGGGCGCGGTCGGCGGCTTCGTGGAGTGTTTTTGAGTTAGGGGATTGGTAGGGGGAAACGTCGTCGGTTGTGGGGGGATTTGGGGTGGGTTTGATCATGGTGAAGCTCCATTCGAGAATTGGAGTTCGCCATCAATGCGACCAAGCAAGTGGGTGGCGAACCGTACGCAGGTTGGTCGACCAGGGAATGGAAACCCGGCAGGGCCTAGGCCCTCCCACGCACAGCTCGCCATTAGGCAAGCACAAAAATGCCGCTCGCGCGGCATGTGCGCCATTCTAAACCCGGGCGACCAAACCCGGTCACTGATTTTGCAGTGACAGACAAAGGCTAAAGATCAGGCGTCTGACGGACAACCTGAAAAGCGTGTCGGATGTTTCCCACAGATTTGAGGGATTCTGCACAAAATTGGTCGGCAGTCAGGCCGTCTTCGCGGGCAAGCCCGCTCCTACAGGGTACCCGGTACATCCGCCAGATTGCGCGGTGATCAGTTCGCCCTCACCCGATGGCGCAGCCCCGAATGATTCGGCGTCAACGCCAATGCCAGCTGTGTGCGGTTATGCATATGGGTCAATCGCAATACCTGCGACACGTACAACTTCACCGTGTTCTCGGTAATGCCCAGCTCGCAGGCGATCTGGTAATTGGTTTGCCCCTTGCCCACCAACCGCGCCACATCCAGTTGGCGTGGCGATAGCTGATTGAAAATGGCCGGGATCTCGGCCTGAACGGTATCGCTGACAGGGCCGTCATCCGCTCCCGGTGCTAACGGTGTGCGCCGAACCCGGTCGAGGTCTTGATACAGGTCATCAAGCGACTCGGACAGGTACTGCAACTTCTGATTCAGATGCCCCAGCTGCAATGTCTTGTGCCGCTCCTGCAGTGCCACTTCCTGGCGTTGCACGCCTTCGAGCAGTTCACCCAGATCAATCGGCTTCTGGTAGTAATCGGCAATGCCTGCGCGCAATGCCTTGATCACATCCTGCTTGTCCGCCTGCCCGGTGAGCACGATGGCTTCGAAGGCCCGGTGTCTGCCGCACAGGCGTTGCAGTTCCTGAACCATTTGAATGCCGTCCAGACCCGGCATGTGTAAATCGCAGAGGACCAGGCCGATGTCCGTGTCCTGCTCGAAATGTTCGATCGCCCGATGGCTGGATTCGCAGGGAACGCAACGGTAGCCATTGCTCTCAAGAAATTCGCAAAGTTCTTTAACGATCAAGGGCTGATCGTCGACCACAAGGACTTTTACTGCCGAAGTACGCTTGTTCACGTGCAACTCCCTGCAAGGCCAAGGACTGACCGTCCCATTACTGAAAGCCTGAGGCTGTACGACCCCTGTATGAAAGTAGTCGCTCTTTCGCCGCTGTACAAAAACGGATGATTAACCGAGCCAGGCAAATGTCAGCAACAGCCCCACCAACAAAAACGGGGCAAAGGGTTGTTTCCTTGACAGACCGGGCTCCAGATAACACAGGCGACTTCTAAGCCCTTGACGGATATGAAGCCAGACTCTTGGCGCCAGCAGCAGCCAACACACACTGGCCAGGCCGGCACCGATGAATACGCCCAGTACATGCCGACCATCGGTTGCCAGCCCCAGGGCGGTCATGAGCTTGACGTCCGCGCCGCCCAGGCGACGCATTGCGTAGGCGGGCAAGGTAAAGGCCAGGGCCAGCAACGCGGCCCAGCCGCCCTCCTCGGCGGGTGCGCCGATCCAGGTGGTTCCGCTCCATAGCAGATACGCCAGGGCCAGCGCCCCGACGCCCAGGGTCAGGCGATTGGCGATGTGCCGTTGCCGGGCATCCTGCGCTGCGCATAGCGTCAGCCAGATCAGTAGGACAAAGCTTGGCATCCGATAAAAAACGTCCGTTATGGCGCAATGATTCTATGCTGACATTACCTCGTGATGTCAGGGTAGTCGCACTCATGAAAAGCAACCTCCCACGCAAGCAAAAAGGTGCCGTAGCGATTGAATTTGCCTTGGTGTTCGTGATCTTTTTTGCCGTGTTCTACGCGATTGTCACGTATAGCCTGCCGCTGCTGCTGATGCAGTCGTTCAACCAGTCGACCGCCGAAGCCGTGCGGCGTAGCGTAGCCCTGGACCCGAACACGCCTGGCTACGAGGCCGCGCTGAAAAACATCGTCAAGCAGGAACTGACTCGCCAGTTGGCGTGGATTCCCGCCGGGCTGAATTTCGATGTCGCCAGCGACACGACCACCACTTATACGGGCGGCGTGTTGAAGGTGGTCATCCACTATCCCTCGCAAAAGTTGAACGCGGTGATTCCGTTTCTGAACCTGCCGGGGATTGGCCCGGTACCGAATTTACCGGCCACGCTCACCGCCAGTTCGAGTCTGCAATTTTGAGTGCCGGGGATAAACTCTTCGGGCGCCTGCTCAACCGCCACCCGCCCGCGCATCAGGAAATCGCGCCGCCCCCGAGCGTGCTCAGCGTCGGCTTGCAAATACAGCTCGATGCCCAAGGTCGGGTGTTGCAGCTGACCGGCCCGTTGCGGCATCTGCTGGCCCAGCAGGTGCCTACGGCACAGCTTGCGCATCTGCTGGATTTTCTCTTGCCCCATTGCAGCCTCGCCATCGAGGGCTCTCCCGCCGATTGGCAAGGCCAGCACCTGGACCTGGATTTCTACAGCCTCAGCGGCCCGCCGCTGCACCTGCGTGGCTGGGTCCAGCCAATGGCCGATACCTGGTTGCTGCAGTTACTGGACATCGGCGACTTGTTGCTTGAACGCCGACAAGCGCGCGTGCGCGAGCAGTGCCAGTTGCTCGCGGCACAGATCGGCGAGCAGTTGCGCCTGTGCAGCCTGACGCGCTTGCCCGACGTGCTGATCGACCAACTGCAATCGCTGGCCCAACGCTTTCACATTCCCTGTATCGCCCTGGCGTTGCTCGATGAGCAGGAGCAGGGGTGGCAGATTCACCAGCACTATGCCGACTTCGACGTGCCCAGCCTGTGGCACAACGGCCAGCGCCTGGGTACCGGGCTCGACAGCTTGAGCGGCTCTACGCCGTATCACCTGAACCTGGCCGAACACCCGCGCCTGCAAGGCACCTTTGGCAATGCCGAGGGTTTCGCCGTGCCCTATCACGACGCTCAAGGCGTGGTGGCCTGGTTGCTCTGTGGCTGTTACCCGGCCCATCAACAGGCCCCGGACGTTAGCGAGCGCGACTGGTTGCAGTTCGCCGCCGCCCTCGCCGGCCCTTTGCTGGAGCGCTTGCGCGAACATCGACACCACCTGCAGCTAGAGCGCCTGGAGTCGTTGCAGGCGCTGCTCGGCACCGGCTGGTGGGAAATGTTCAGCGACAGCACCGAGGTGCAATTGGCCCCCTCCCTGACCCGCGCGTTGAACCTTGACCAGGAACGTTTGCCGCTGCAGGACTGGCTCGCCCAAGTGCACCCCGCCGACCGCGAAGAGTTGCACAGCCGCCTGCAGGACTTGCAACACGAAGGCACGCCATTGCTGTTGTGCGTGCGCCTGAACCGCGCCGACGGCGACGCTCCAACGGTCTGGTATCGCTTGCAAGGCCAGGCCCTGGGCGTAGGCAGCCAACGGCGTCTTGTCGGATTCATGCTCGACATCAGCGACATCAAGAACCAGGAGCAACTTGCCGCCGCCGCCCATGCGCGCCTGGACAATCTGATCGCCAGTTCACCCGCGGTGATTTACGTGCAGCGCTATGTCGAAGGTGCGTTGCAACCCACCTTCTTCAGCGACAGCCTGCAACCCTTGCTGGGCTGGACGCTGGCCGAGTGTGCCGGTGCGGCGTTGGTCGATCGCGTGCACCCCGAAGATCGCGAGCGCTATTTCGAGCGTACCCGCCTGCTGCTGCGCGAAGGTTCGGTACGTGCACGTTATCGGCTGCGCGACAGTCGTGGCGATTACCACTGGCTGCTCGACGAAGCCCGGTTGCTGCGCGATGACCTGGGCTTGCCGGTGGAAGCCGTCGGCCTATGGCTGGACGTCACCGAAGCGACGCTGGCGGCCGAGCACGTCAAGCAGAGCGAGGAGCGTTACCGGATGTTGGTGGAGGACTCGCCGGCCATGATCTGCCGCTACCGTCCGGACCTGACCCTGACTTTTGGCAACCGGCCGCTGGCGACGTACCTGGAATGTTCGCCCGAGGGTTTGCCGGGGGTGAACCTGGGCAGTTGGATGTCGGCGCAGCAGCGCGAGTCCTTCCTCCAGCGCCTGAGCCAACTGAGCCCGGAGTTCCCGGTCAGCACCACGGAAATCAACCTGCAGTTGCCCGGCCGGGAACACGCCTGGTGGGTCTGGTCAGATCGCGGAGTGTTCGACGAGCAAGGTCGCCTGCTGGAAGTCCAGGCCGTGGGTCGCGACAACACCGAAGTCCGGCGCGCCCAGCAACAACTGACCCAAAGCGCGAAAATGGCCACATTGGGCGAGATGGCCACCGGCCTGGCCCATGAAATCAACCAGCCGCTGAACGTGATGCGCATGGCGATCACCAATGTGCTCAAGCGCCTGGGCAATGGCGATGTCCAGATCGACTACCTGACCGACAAGCTCAACCGCATTGACGCTCAAGTCCAGCGCGCGGCGCGGGTGGTGGACCACATGCGTGTGTTCGGCCGTCGCTCGGACATCGAACAGCACCCGTTCGACCCGGCTCAGGCGATCGAAGGCACGTTGTCGCTACTGGCCGAGGGGATGCGCGGCAAAGGGGTGGAGCTGCGGGTCAGCGAGAGCGGTTTCGCGGTACAGGTGCGCGGGTATGTCGATCAGCTGGAACAGGTGTTGATCAACTTGATGGTCAACGCCCGGGACGCGCTGCTCGGCAAGCGCGAAGCCGATGGGCAATTCAAGCCGTGGATAGCGGTGTACGCCGAACGCGATGAACACAGGGTGCGGCTGTGGGTTGAAGACAATGGCGGCGGCATCGATCCGCGCTTGCTCGAGCGGATCTTCGAACCCTTCTTCACCACCAAGCCGGTGGGTGTCGGCACAGGGCTGGGGTTGTCGGTGAGCTATGGCATCGTGCAGAACATGGGTGGAACACTCAGCGTCAGCAATTCGGCCGAGGGCGCGCGGTTTTGCATCGAGCTGCCGATTGTGCCCGCCGATCAGATCACCAGCGACGCGCGCCCGGCGTGACAGCTGAGGTTGGCGCCGACTTCGACCTTGTTCAAGTCGATGCCCAGGCTCGCCAGCAACGTGTTGATCAGGGTATCGAGCAGCGGGCTGAGCACGGTGTTGATCGCATTGACCAGCGCGGTGGTGACGTCGTTCAAGAGGCTGCCCAGGCCACCGACGATGCTGCCCGACAGCCCGTACATGTTCACGCCGAGGTTGCTGACGGTGGTGCTCAGGCTGTTGACGATGTTGTTGGTGGTATAGGCATAGAAAAACGGTGGCTGGTTGATTTCCGGCAGGTTGGCGGCGGCGGGTGCGGAATACACGTGGGGTATGTTGGCATTTTGCGCCACCGCGGTATTGACCTGGATGCCGATGCCACCGCTCGGCCGAGGGTTGTAGCAGACCGCCGGTAAAAACAGCAGTCGGTTGCAGGTTTGCACGCCGACATAAATGACTTGTAGCGGGTTGACGATATTGGTCGGCGGGACCGTGGCGGAGCCAAATACATCCTCCGGGGTGATCTGTCCAATTTTCAGCCCGATCAGCTTGGTCGTGGTGCTGGTGGTCAGGCTTTTATTCGTCGAGCTCATGCAGCTGTAAGCCGTGACATAACTCCAGGCACCGCCCGCTTCCAGGGCGACATCGAGCCGTATCGGCGGTGACAGAAGCTTGACTTCCGTCGTGTCACACGGTGCACCCAAGCCGCACGTCAGCAAATTGTGCAGTTGCAGGCCCAGCAAGTCTTCCAGAAAGTCGGTCAGCGACGTAGCAAGGTCAAGTACGGCGTTGACCAATGGCGTGATGGCGTCCAGTACCGGCAGGTCAATGGACAACAACGTCTTGACCTGGGCGGTTTGAACATAAATGCGGTCAGGCCCCAAAGGTGCCTGGGCCGCCTTTTTCGGATTGCCCACGGCCGACAGTTGCGGTGGCTGCATCACCTGAACCCGCGCAGTGATCTGCGCCAGGCCCGCGAGGTTGATCGGCAGGGTCGCCACCAGGCCGTTTTGCTTGTTGGCCAACTGCACGACGCCTTCAATCAGGTCGAACACTTTGAGGTTCACCGCCAGGGCCGAGATGTCGCTGCCACTTTCGACGTGCAGCAAATCGCCCAGCACCACGCGGGTGGTACCGGCCGCCACTTTCAGCGCCTGCAGGCCGATGATGGTGGCACTCGCGCCCAGCGTGCCGTTGGGGTCCAGCACATTGATGGCGCCCTGGATCAACTGGCTGACGTTGATGCTGTTGCCCAGCACCTGGTCATAACCCGCAGTGGTCAGGCCGAGGTCGACCTTCAGCCGATTGAGGTAGGCGAGCAGGCTGATGTTGCTGTTGACCAGGCCATTCCAGCCGGCGGCATTGATCGTCACGTTGCCGCCCAGCAAGCCACCGAACAGCAAGCTGGTGATGGCGGCCTTGCTGGTGTCGAAGGTGAGCACGGTGCTGCGGATGGTCAAAGCAGCCAGCGGCGGCGGCAGCGCGGCGACCGCCGTTGCCTTCAAGGTCAGGGTGGAGCCCGCCGGTGCACCGCCAAACAGCGCGCCGATGCCGCCGACAAGACTTTGCGTCACGACATGGCTGGCGACGACCTGGATGGCTTCGCTTTTAGCTGGGTCGGCGGCAAACACCCGCAGGTTGTTGCCATCCAGGTTCAGCCCGCCGCAGCTCACCGCCAATGCGCGGCCGTTGCCGGGCAGGGTGAAGCCGTTGCGCTGGGCACTGGCGGTGGCATAGCTGGTGGCGGTTGCACCGCTGGCACAATCACCGCCCCGGGTGGCGGCTTCCAGGGCGGCCATGTCGGCGATGCGCTGCAGGTTGCGTTTTTCCAGGTACAGCCGCCCACTGTCGATGACCAGCAGCATGAACGCCAGCGCCAGCGCCAGCGTCACCACGGCCATCAAGCCAATCGCCCCCCTTTGCCGGGCCGGGCCGCGAAACTGCATGCGGTGCGACATCACGCACTCCTTTGCCGGCACACTGCCGAACGTGACCTCCGTGGGTGTAAGGCAGTGTAGACAAGGGATGACACGACTGCTGGCAAGTCGCCACTTCCCGCGACGACATCCCCCTGTAGGAGCTGGCTTGCCAGCGAAGACGGCCTCCAGAACACCGTAGAATTTGAGGGCCTCTTCGCTGGCAAGCCAGCGCCTACAGTTGATAATTTTGCGACCGCAGGAGGTTTTTATCGGTGAGGGGGATAGTTGGCCAAAATCCGCGTGACCGTTTCGTGTATCGCATTGCTGCGGTCCGTCGGGTTGGGGGTGCGGCTGAGCATCTGTTCGTCACTGCCGCGCCACACCAGCTTGCCGTCCTTGCCGTCGAGCAGGTCGATCTGGATCGTCGCGACCTTGTAGGACACCAGGCGGGTTTCGTTGTACATCGGCGCGCCATAGTAGCCGTACCAAGGGTAACCCCAACCGCCGCCGTAGTTGGTCGTCACCTGTTGCTGGCGATCCTCGACAATCAGATAGGCCTGGACACTCACGTCTCCCTTGGCGCCAGCGCCCGCCTGGCGCAGGCCACGCTGTTCAAGCTGATCGCCCACCGATTCGCGCACGCGCTGTTCGGTCAGGTCGCTCTTGATCCTGGGGTCATCGGGACGGTATTGCAGCGCGGGTTCTTTCCAGCTCCAGCTGCGATAGGCGGCAAAATCGCGGCTGGCATCGAAGTCATGATTAACCTGGTTGGCGGCGCAGGCACTGAGCAGTACGGCCACTGCCAGTAGAGCGAGACGGCGGAACATGATGATTCTCCGGTAGAAGACATGAACCTGCGAAGTGCTCCTTGACCACAGGAAGCTAACTAGGAGGATACGCCGACATTGCCTTTTCTACAGCCTCACGAATGGCATCGACTCGCTCGCCCTGGCTGCCGCGGTTGCTGGTTTCGGCGCTGGAACTCCAGACCGGTTCACCGTTTTGCGCGTCGTACAGGTCGACGTGAACCACCACGACCTGTTCCTCATAAGTGCGCACAATCGGCGTGCTGCCGTACATGCCGTAACCCGGACCATAACCATAGCGGTTGTAGCCGCCATAACCGCCGTAGTACCCGTAATCGTCCTGGACCTGACGCAAGCGGGTTTCCAGACGCAGGTCAGCGCTGACGAACAGGTCCGCCGGCCGATTGTCATGCAAAGGCCGCAGGCCGCGTTGATCCAGCGCACTGCTGACGGCTTCGGCGACCTGCGCCGAGTCCGCCCACGGTGTGCCTGGCGGCATTTGCCCGTTGAGCCAGGCCCAGCTGCGATAACGCCCGTAGTCTCGCGGCGCCGCCGGGTAGGCGCTGCGGTCAAACGTACTGGCAGCCTGGGGCGGCGCTGGCGGCAAGGGTTTGGAACTTGCCACGTACGGATTGCTGCCCTGGCAGGCCGCCAGGGCCAGGCAGATCAACAGCAACCCTGAACGACTTTTCATTTCGAGCTCCGATCAGACCGGCCGACAGATCCAGTGCAAATAACGCCCAAGCCCGGCAAAGGCTGGATGGCGACGATGGGCCAGCTCCATGTCGAGCAAGTCCGACAGCTCGGCGCGGGCCTGGAACTCCACCGGCATGTAATCGTGAAAAACCCGCACGCCACTCTGACTTTCGACCTGCCACAGCCCCTCAAGTTGCGCGGCCAACTCCCGTGGGTCCAGCGGCTGTTGCGGGGTCAGGCTCTGCTTCTCGCCAGCCATGTCGTTCTTGCGCATCTTGCGGAAATGGCCCTTGAGCAAGTTGCGGTAAATCAGCGCATCGCGGTTGTAGAAGGCCAGGGATAGCCAACCATCGGCCTTGGTCAACTGATGCAGCACCGGCAGGATGGCGTGCGGTTCGGCCAGCCATTCCAGCACGGCATGGCACAGCACCAGGTCGTAGGGCTCCGTGAGCTGACCGGGCAGTTCCTGCCAGGGCGCCTGGATGAAGGTCGCACTCTGGCCCGCATCGGCAAAGCGCTGGCGGGCGCCTTCGAGCATGGGTTCGGCGGGCTCGGCCAGGGTCACCTGATGACCACGCTGGGCCAGCCACAACGACATGTGGCCAAGGCCGGCGCCGATATCCAGCACCCGCAATGGTCGATCCGGCAGGGCTTCGACCAGATCGGCCTGGAGCACCGCCAGGCGAATCGCACCTTTGGCGCCGCCGTAGATTTTTTCGGCGAAACGCGTCGCCAGTTGATCGAAATGACGGTCGCTCATCAGCCGAACCTCCGCTCGCTGTCCGCCAGCTTGCTGCGCACAACCTCATTCATGTCCAGCCCCAGTTCGCTGCACAGCAACAACAGGTAGAGCACGATATCGCCGACTTCCTGCCCGGCATGGGCCAGCTTGTCGGCGGGCAACTGGCGCGACTGGTCTTCGCTCAGCCACTGGAAAATCTCCACCAGCTCGGACATTTCGACACTCGCGGCCATGGCCAGGTTTTTCGGGCTGTGAAATTGCCGCCAGTCATTGCGATCACGGATGGCGTGCAGGCGTTCGGTCAGTTCAACAAGGTTCATCGGGCTCTCCTGAAGGCGTATAGCTTCGGGGGGATGACGGGGGAAGGCAAGTGCCTGGCAGCGTTGTCGGTCTTTGCACCATAATCATTCGATGGCGTGATTCGTGGCGCCTGTGAAAATTCGCTGGCAAGCCAGCTCCTACAGACAGGACGTTCATTTCATGCAGGTAGAAGGTTTTTTCGAATGGCTTGGCCAGGTCCTCGGTTCAGTCATCCGCTTCATCGTTGACGGCCTCAGCGGTCTGTTCCAGCTGGTCAGTCGCGCCAGCAGCCATTTTGTCGAAGGCTTGTCCCAGGCTCTGGGCATGGACACGTCGATCATCAGCATCATCACCCTGGTCGTCGGGTTGGTGCTGTTGTGGTCGGCGATCCGCGCGTTCATGAATGCCGCGTTCATCATGGGGATCATCTGGTTGATGCTGGGGTTGTGGCTGCTCAGCTGGATCATGCACTGACACCATCCACCACCGTGTCGCTACAATGCCTGCTCCCCAAGGAGCCTGCATGTCCAACCTGATCGCCGACTGGCGCGACCGCCCAACCCATCGTCGGGTCTGGGCGCTGGCTGCGCCGATGATTCTCTCGAACATTTCCGTTCCGCTGGTGGCACTGGTCGACAGCACCGTCATTGGGCACTTGCCTCATGCCCATCAGTTGGGGGCCGTGGCGGTCGGGGCCAGCCTCTATACCTTCCTCGCCTGGGCCATGGGTTTCCTGCGCATGGGCTCCACCGGCTTTGCCGCCCAGGCCGCGGGACGCGGGGATGGTGCGGCGCTGCGGCAGATTCTGTTGCAGGGCCTGCTGCTGGCCATGGGGCTGGCGGTGGTCCTGGGTGCCTTGGGCGTTCCATTGAGCGGGGTTGCGCTGCACTTCATGCAACCGTCGGCGGAACTGGATCAGATGACCCGCGAGTTTTTTCACACGCGCCTGTTCGGCCTGCCGGCGGCCCTGGCCAGCTATGCATTGGTCGGCTGGTTTCTCGGCACGCAGAACGCCCGCGCGCCGCTGGTGATCCTGCTAAGCACCAACCTGGTCAACATTGCCCTTAACCTGTGGTTTGTCCTTGGCCTGGAATGGGGGGTGGTGGGCGCGGCCCGGGCTTCGGTGATCGCCGAGTGGACCGGTGCGCTGATTGGCCTGTTGATGACCCGCCAGGCCCTGCGCGCCTATCCCGGCCATATCGTCTGGGCCGCACTGGCGCTCTGGCAGAGTTGGCGACCGCTGTTGGCGGTCAACCGCGACATTTTCATCCGTAGCCTGGCGCTGCAGTCGGTGTTTTTCCTGATCACCGTGCAAGGCGCCCGGCTGGGTGATGCAACCGTTGCCGCCAATGCCCTGCTGCTCAATGGCTTGCTGCTCACCGCCCACGCGCTAGACGGCCTGGCCCATGCCGTGGAAGCCCTGTGCGGGCACGCCATCGGCGCTCGCGACCGCGATGCCCTGCGCCGCTCCCTGGTGGTGGCCTGCGGCTGGTCATTGCTGGCGAGCCTGGGCTTTGCCGGCTTGTTTCTGTTTGCCGGACACCTGTTCATCCAGATGCAGACCGACATTACCAGCGTGCGCGACACCGCCTTCCTGTACCTGCCCTACCTTGCCGTGCTGCCGCTGATCGCGGTCTGGAGCTACCTGCTCGACGGCCTGTTCATCGGCGCCACCCGTGCCAGGGAAATGCGCAATGGCATGCTGTTGACGGTGGCACTGCTGCTGCCGTTCGCCTGGGCGCTGCAGGGATATGGCAACCATGGCTTGTGGATAACCTTCCTGCTATTCATGTTGCTGCGCAGCCTGACGCTTGGCTTGATTGCCTGGCGCCTGCGCCAGAACGATGGCTGGTTCGCCCGCGCTCACTGAGCCGGCGTCGTGTACAGCGCCAGATCAGGGTGAGTCGTTCTGCCATAGCTTGCGCAGGCTTTCGAGGCGCTCGTGCTGGGTAGCACCCGACAATGGCTGCACCAGCCAGGCGTCGGGGTATTGCAAGCGCAGCCACATCCAGCCATCAAGCACCGGGCGTTCGCTGAAACCCAATGCCAGGCCCTCTTCCAGATGGTCCCACAGGCGCGTGAAATCAGCTCCTGTGGATCGATTCCAGCGCCAGACGTGGTGCTCCAGCAGACAGGTCTGCAGTTTTTCCCGCTGCCGTGGGGTGAGATCCTCCTCGACCGCCAGGGGGCGCACGGCAAGCCCCGGGTTGAGCAACTGCTGCCAGCCCTGACAGCCGAGCGCGCGGTCCGCCCAGGTGCCGCCGAACCAGCGTAACTGGCTGATAGGCCCCAACCAGCGACTGAGCTCCTCGGCATCGCAGGCATCAAAAAAATAACTGGCGGTGTTCGGGTTGTAGTAACTCAACAAGGCACGGTGATGCAGGTTGAACGAGACGCTGAGCATGCGCCGCAGATGCGCCAGCAATGTCGACGCCGACGCCTCGCTGAACATCAGCAACCCGCGCCAGCGTTGCCCGTCGACGCGGTACAGATCGGCCAGGGCCGGGCAAGTCCGCAGATCAATGAGTAGCGGCCCCTGCTCCTGCAATGCCTGCCACTCGGTGTCTTCGAACAGCCAGAACCGACGGGCATGGGCAAACGTGTCTTGCACAGTTACACCTGCCTGCGGTGCGCCCGGCACGTCCAGCAACAACCATTGCGGGTTCGTATCGGGTGCCTGTAGCGCGCTCATGCCGCACCGCTCTGGCCAAGGCGCGTGGCCGTGCGGCAGATGCAGAGCGCCTGGGCGCAATGATTGAAACTGCCGCCACCGGGCAGCAGGCACAGCAGCATCAGGGGCTCGCCCGAACACAGCCACTGTTGCAAACCGTCCAGCGGGCAATCTTCGAGATCCGTGGTGGCGCGATTGGGTTCTTCGCCTGCTTCGACACTGGCGGGGCCGTGCAGAAACCCGGTGATCAACGGTCGGTCCGGATCACCTTCGGTGAAGCTCACCACCACCTCCGTACCTTCAGCCAATCGGCTGCCCGCAACGTTCAGTGGCGCAGCCAATGGCAACCAGCAGTGGCTGGATACCGCGCCCTCCCCCTGATAAACCCAGTCAAACTGCACCGCCACTGGCCTGGATGGATCAGGTTGCGGCTCATCGACATCGACCACCCATGCCCGTTGCAGGCTGTGCATCCTTGGCTTCACCGCCACATGAGGCTTTTCAAGCGGCAATACCCAGTGCTCCGCCCGCACCGTATTGCCATAGGTCTGACTCGCCGCCTGTGCGCCATGGTGCTCGACATGGGTCACCAGCCACGGCTGATTCCATTCGGCAACCGGGTGCCCGGACAACGACATGAGCTGGCCGCTGCGCAGCGTTGCCAGGTCAGTACCACACTCCACGCGCCGCGCTGCGCCATCGGTGCAGCGCATGACCTCAAAACGACGCACTGCCGCTTGCCCACCCGCCGCACGGAAGACCGCCGCTTCAGCGACCTGAAAATTCCCCGGCCCCTCGCCAAACACCACGCAATGCCCATCAACCCGGTGTTCGAAGTAATAGTGAAGCCGCTCCTGGGCGCACAGCCGCTGCAGAAACTGCAGGTCCGATTCCCGGTACTGCGTGCAGAAATCACGGGGCGGGTAATCGCCGGCCAGTTCAAAGCGCCGATCCTGATCGACAATGCCGTGCTCCCTGAGCACCTGATCCAGTATTTGCGGCACTGAACGGCTGCTGAAAATGCGCTGACTGAAGCGCTGGGCCAGACAGGCGAGTTTCGGCCCCAGCTGAACCTGACAGAGCCTGATCCCCAGGCTGTGATCGCGCTGGACCAGTTCATGCAACTGTCCATGTATGGCATTTCCCGCCGGCCCGAACAGCAAGGAGGCCGAACGATACAGCAAGCTGGCGAGGTCGAGCGCCGGGTCTTCGATCAGCAGGTCCACGTCGAACACGAACGGCTCGCTGATGGATTCTCTACCGGCAAAAGACAGAACCTCGAAGGCATTGGACAGACCTGCTACGTCCAGGCGAAATGACGGCTCGTTGACTGGATCGACCATGGGCGTTTCTCTACAGGAGGGACAGCCGGGGATTCTCGCCGAGAGACATGGCCGAGTAGAGAGGCGAAATACAACTTAGGAAAAGACCTACGCGAAAAGAGGACGAAATCCCTTGGACGGCCAAGTCGCGGTCTTTTTCGCTGAAAGAAAGAGAATTGCCCTACCGGGTCATCTGAAATTTCCGCAGCAAACGGTAAACTTTCAGACAACCCGATGAGCGCAGTGCTTACCTCAGGAAGACAGGTAAGAGGAACGGGTCAGGCCCAGACGCAGGGCATCGAGGAATTGGGTGCGCTCGCTGGCACTGATACGAGCACTGGCGCACTTGTCGCGGTAGTGAGTCATCAGTTCTTCCGGCGACAGGTGCACGTAGCGCAGCATGTCTTCGATGGTGTCGTGGGTCTCGATACCGGCGTGGTACACGCTGCCGTCGGCGTTCTGGTAGATGTTCACCGAGTCGGTGTCACCGAACAGGTTGTGCATGTCGCCGAGGATTTCCTGGTAGGCGCCGACCAGGAACACGCCCAGCAGGTAGTCCTCGCCTTCGTTCAGAGCGTGCACCGGCAGGCTGGTTTCGATGCTCTGCTCGTCGACGTACTGGTTGATCTTGCCGTCGGAATCGCAGGTCAGGTCCTGCAGTACCGCGCGACGCAGAGGCTCTTCGTCCAGGCGGTGCAGCGGGATGATCGGCAGTACCTGGTCGATGGCCCAGGTGTCCGGCAGGCTCTGGAACACCGAGAAGTTGCAGATGTACTTGTCGGCCAGCTTGTCGTTGAGCTCGTCCAGCACCTGGCGATGGGAACGCTGACGTGCCTTCAAGGAGTTGTGCAGGCGACGGCATACGGCGAAGTAGCATTGCTCGGCCAGGGCTTTTTCCGCCAGGGTCAGCTTGCCATCGGCGTACTGGGCGGCAACATCGCTCATGTAGTGCGTGGCGCGCCAGTAGGTTTCGGTGACCATCTCGATGTCGGTCGGGCCCAGCAGATCCACCAGCCACTGCACGGTTTCCGGCAGCGCTTCCTTGTTCTCGATCTGTGGCACGTCGTCGTTGTGTTTCTCGACGTCGGTCACCTGGATCACCAGCATGGCGTGGTGGGCGGTCAGGGAGCGGCCGCTCTCGGAGAAAATGTTCGGGTGCGGCAGGCTCTGCGCGTCGCAGAATTCCTTGAGCATCCCGACCACGACACCGGCGTAATCGTCCATGTCGTAGTTGATCGAACTGGCGTTACGCGAGTGCGTACCGTCGTAGTCCACGCCCAGGCCACCGCCGACGTCGATGTGATCGACCGGCAGGCCGAGGTTGCGCAATTCGCCGTAGTAACGGATCGCTTCCTTGAAGCCGTGCTGGTAGTCCGCCAGGTTGGCGATCTGCGAACCCATGTGGAAGTGCAACAGGCGGATGCCTTGGTCCAGGCCCGCGGCGCGGAAGCGCTCGACTACCGACAGCAATTGCGCCGCCGACAGGCCGAACTTGGATTTCTCGCCACCGGTGTCGGCCCACTTGCTCGACGCCAGGGACGACAGGCGCACGCGCAGGCCAACCTGTGGCTTGACCTTGAGCGAGGCGGCTTCTTCGATCACCAGGCCGACTTCGGATTCTTTCTCGATCACGATGAACACGTTGTGGCCAAGCTTCTGGCCCATCAGCGCCAGGCGGATGAACTCGCGGTCCTTGTAGCCGTTGCAGACGATGGTGCCGCCCTTCGGCGCCAGCGCCAGCACCGCCAGAAGCTCTGGCTTGGAGCCGGCTTCCAGGCCGATGGAGACGTTCTGGGTAGCGATGATGTTCTCGATCACCGCTTCTTGCTGGTTCACCTTGATCGGGTACAGCGCGGTGTACTTGCTCTGGTATTCCAGGCGCTCGATGTTGGCGTCGAACGCACCGGTCAGCTGACGCACGCGGTCTTGCAGGATGTCCGGGAAACGTACCAGCAGCGGCAAGGACAAGCCGCTTTCGCGCAGCTGTTCGACTTGCTCGAACAGATCGATGGGTGAGCTGCTCGGGCCGTTGGGACGAACTTCGACGCGACCGGCGTCATTGATCGCGAAGTACCCGGCCCCCCAATGGCGAATCCCGTAAACACTGCGGCTGTCCGCAACTGTCCATTGGCTGCCATCGTCTTTGCGTGTGCGTCGTACGGACATTGAAGTCCCCTATAAAGAAGTCATAGTGCGTCGCCTGGATTCAGGCCGGCGCAGTCTAAAGAATGAAAATGACGGTTCGTCAACGAAGGGATAGACCTCGCCGACCGCAGTGAGTTTAGAAACCGGTCATGAACAGGCTCTGTGAAAACCATGGTGACGACGCCAGGCCTGTACTCAGGCAGGTCTGGATCAAGCCGCGGGTGGTTTTCACAGAGGCTGCTAGCCGCCGGACTTCTTCGCCTTGAAACCGTGCTTGATCAGCTCAGCCAAGAGTAGCTCGACATGATCGCCCTGGATTTCAATGATCCCGTCTTTCAACGCCCCACCGGTACCACAGCGTTTTTTCAACGTTGTGGCCAGCTCCTTGAGTGCGTCTTCGGCCAAGGGCACGCCGGTGATGGTGGTCACCGTCTTGCCGCCACGGCCCTTGCTTTCACGACGCACGCGCGCAATGCCGTCGCCGGCCGGGATAACGGTCTGTTTGCAGATGCAGGCGTCAACCGGTTTACTGCATTCCGGGCAATGACGACCTGCGTCGGTGGAAAATACCAGGCCACCAAGGGCGGCGAAGGATGCGGCTTTTTTGGCCACCGGCAATCCTCTTGGGAGGACAAAGACTGGTCGCGGCAACCTGGGCAGGTGCCATCGACCGCGAAGCCCCACTCAGGCAGGGGCAGCGCTACTGAAACGGTAAAACCTTCATTTCACTGTAGGAGCGAACTTGCTCGCGATGGACGTCAACGATGACGCGGGGCATCAGTCAGTCCGTGTCGTTCTTGCGTTTTTCGCGAGCAAGCTCGCTCCTACAACAGAAAGCAATGCCGTTACAGTTTGAAAAGGTCGCGCAGTGTAACGGCAAAAACGCCGATTGCTAAGAGCCAATCGGCGCCAATTTATAGCTGTATTGCGACGTCTTGCCCGCGAGACTTCAGATAGCGTTTCAATGCCGCCAAAGAGTCCGGGCAGTAAGGCTTTTGCTCGATATCCCGCAGCACTTGCCCGATGGGCATGAAGCGCGCTTCCAGCACCTCTTCCGGCTGCAGGATCAGCGGGCCGTCCCACACCGCCGAAAACGCCGAACACCAGAGGCGATTGCCGGTGTCCTCGAAGAAAAAATGGTCGTGAACGGCCAATTCCACCCCGCTCACCCCCAGTTCCTCTTCCAGCTCCCGGGCGGCCGACTCGGCATAGGTTTCGCTGGCGAGCACCATCCCGCCCGCCGCCACGTCCCAATAACCCGGATAGATCGCCTTGCTCAGAGTGCGCCGGTGTACGCAAAGCTCACCGGCGGAGTTGAACAACATGATGTAGGTACCGCGCCCGATCAACCCGCGCTCGCGCAAGTCGGACCGGACCAAGGCGCCGAGCAGATTGTCCTGCTCGTCGACCCAGGCGATCTGTTCGGCATCCGAGGCCGCCCGATGGGCGGCCTCGCGCAGGTTATCGATAGAGCTATCGGCCATGGCTCAACCCTGATTCAGCAATTGACGCAAATCGATCACCGCGGCGTTGGCCCGGGAGATGTAGTTGGCCATCACCAGCGAGTGGTTGGCCAGCACGCCGAAACCGCTGCCATTGAGGATCATCGGGCTCCAGACCGCTTCCTGCGATGCTTCCAGTTCACGAATGATCTGGCGCACGCTGACCGTGGCGTTCTTCTTGGCCAGCACATCGGCGAAGTCCACCTCGATGGCGCGCAGCAAATGCGACAACGCCCAGGCCTGGCCGCGGGCTTCGTAGAACACGTTGTCGATCTGCAGCCATGGGGTTTCGACGATCTCTTCATCGACCTGCGGCACCTGCCCAGGGGCCACCACTTCGGTTTTCAGCGCCGTGTTGAGTTTGACCCGGCCAACGCTGGCCGACAGGCGTTGCGACAGCGAACCCAGACGGGTACCGACATCACCCAGCCAGTTGTTCAGGTTATCGGCACGGGCAAAGAACAGCGCGCTCTTCTGGTTCGGATCGGACAGGCGAGTCTGATAGCGGGTCAGGGAGTTGATGCCCTCCTGGAACTCGGACTCACTGGATGGCAGCACCCAGCTTTTATTGTCGAAGTTGAAGCGCGGCTCGGCCTTTGCCAGGTCGGCGTCTTCGGTGGACTGCGACTGCGAGCGGGCGAAGTCTTTACGCAACGCACGGCTCAGATCGCGCACCTGCACCAACACGCCATATTCCCAGCTCGGCATGTTGTCCATCCACAGGCCTGGCGGCAGGCGGTCGTTGGAAATGTAGCCGCCCGGCTTGTTCAACAGGGTACCGGCGACACTCTTGAGGGTTTCCACCGTGGTGTAGCCGACCACCATCTGCTTGCCGTCCCGTTCGGCGGCCAACTGCGCATTCTGCTGCACCGGAAACAGGTCAGGTTCCGCGCTCCAGTACCAACCCAGAGCAATCGTCACCAGCAGGTAGATGCCAATCAACGTGGCCAGCGCCCGGCTGAAAAACAGGCCGCCCAGATAACTGCGGGTTGCCGACTTCGGTTCAGCGGCACGTTCAGGCGCGCTACCGGCGCGGTTCTTCCAGTCCAGCATGGCGATATCCTTTCAATTACTTGCGTTCATCGATTCGACCACAACCATACAACAACGTGCCTTTGCCCGGCACCCGCCGTTGGCTTTACAGCGAAATTTATCCCATTACCCCTAAGGGAATCCCCTAGACCACCGAGAACGAAAACCTGTCCGGCTTCTGGCAATGCCACCGCTGCCCCGGGTACTGGGCGCCAGCAGCCTGAGGATTGCACTCGATGCCGGCCAAGCCCAAGGATTGCTGGACCTGCGCAAGAACTGGCGGGCAATTGGCGACTGTTTAGTCAGAAACTGAATGGGTGGGTGTCGCAGATTATTAACGTACGACACTCATGTAACGGAAAAGAGATGCTAGCATAGAGCCACCAGTCGACCTCAGCGTACCCCCTAACCAGTAGTCAGGATATGACCGAGCCAGAAGACCCCAGCCGCGAGCGCCTCAAGCATCACTTTGCCCAGCGGGTAATTCATCAAGCACGTCAGATTCTTGAGCTATGGCAACGCCTGCAACGCAATGAATGGTCGACCCAGGAACTGGCGGAACTGAGCGAGGCCAACCTTCGCCTGTTGCGTTTCGCCGAACGCTTCGAACAACCCGAACACACGCAACTGGCGCGTCTCATCGGCCAGTCCCTGGAGGCTGTCGACGCCAATCGCGGACGCCTCAGCAGCGGCCTGATCAGCGACCTCAACCGATTGATGCAACGCCTGTCGCGCACCGGCCTGCGCCATGGCGATCAGCTCGACCAAACGTTCCTGCCGCCCTTGCGCAAACCGGTCTATGTGATGCTGCAGGATCATGACCGTGCCGAGCGACTGGCCAAACAGCTGGAGTTTTTCGGCCTCAGCGCCCAATCCCTGGAGAGCGTGCCGGCATTCCGCGCCTCGATGGTCGAGCGCCTGCCCTCAGCCATCGTTATGGACGTTGACTTCAGCGGCCCTGGCGTCGGCCTGAAACTGGCGGCCGAAGCCCAGGAAGGTCTCGACCAGCGTTTGCCACTGCTGTTTTTCAGCCTGCATGAAACCGACACCCCGACCCGCCTCGCCGCCGTGCGCGCCGGTGGCCAGGAGTTCCTGACCGGCACCCTTGAGGCATCAAGCCTGCTGGAAAAAATCGAAGTGCTGACCTGCGTCGCCCAGTACGAGCCTTATAAAGTGCTGATCATCGACGATTCGCGCGCCCAGGCCTTGCACACCGAACGCCTGCTCAACAGCGCGGGGATCATTACCCGGACCTTGCTCGAGCCGATCCAGGCCATGGCCGAGCTGGCGGACTTCCAACCGGACCTGATCATCCTCGACATGTACATGCCGGCCTGCACTGGTACGGAGCTGGCCAAGGTGATCCGCCATAACGACCGTTATGTCAGCGTGCCGATCATTTACCTGTCGGCCGAGGATGACCTCGACAAGCAACTCGACGCCATGAGCGAGGGCGGTGACGACTTCCTGACCAAACCCATCAAGCCCCGGCACCTGATCACCACCGTGCGCAACCGGGCGGCACGGGCACGCAACCTCAAGGCACGGATGGTGCGCGACAGCCTCACCGGCCTGTACAACCACACGCACATCCTGCAATTGCTCGAAGACTGCAGCTTTCGCGCTCGCCGCGAGGGCAAGCCGCTAAGCTTCGCGATGCTCGACATCGACCACTTCAAGCGCGTCAACGACAGTCACGGCCACCCCATGGGCGACCGGGTGATCAAGAGCCTGGCGCTGTTCCTCAAGCAGCGCTTGCGCAAGACCGACTTCATCGGCCGCTACGGTGGCGAAGAGTTCGCCATTGTCATGCCCGATACCGACCTCGACGCGGCCGTCAAAGTGCTCGACGACATCCGCAAGCGTTTTGCCGAGATTCATTATCCCGCGCAACCCCAGGATCTCTGGTGCACGTTCAGCGCCGGAGTGGTGGACCTCAGCGAACACTCCGACAGCCTGTTGATGGCCAGCCAGGCGGATGAGGCGCTATACCGTGCCAAAGGCGCGGGACGCAACCGGGTGCAGGCCGCCCGAGCATAAAAGCAGAGTGCCACTTTTTCATCGAAAGAGCCCGATACGGTCATAACCCTGTAACACAAACGCAATAACTTCAGGCACTTACCATTCTGCCGTTGGTAGTCCTTGATGCGCCTGAAACTGCTGACCAATCTCAATACCCTGCTTTTAGTTGCCGTGTGCGTGGCCCTTGGCGCCACACTCTGGTGGTCGCAAAAAGCCCTCGAACGCCCCTATCTGTTGATGGAGCGCTATCTGGGCTTATCCCAGCAATTCCAGAATGACGTGGCACGCAATATTGTGGATTACCTCGCCAGCGGCGATGCGCTGCGCTTGAGCAGCGCCAGCCAGGCCATCGACACACTGCACGGTGAGCTCGGCGAGTTGCCACCGGACCTGGCTGAAACCTTGCGCCCGAGCCTGACCAACCTGGATGAATTCAGCAAAACCGATCTGCTGGCCGCCGGCAAGCTCGCGGGCGACCCACAGGCCCTGCTCCTGCAAGCCGAACGAGAGCTGGGCGCCAGCCTTGACCAACTCAGCCAGTACGCCAGTGGCAACGCGAGCTACCTGGCCCCGCTACTCACCGCCTCCCAGCACCTGGGCAAGCTGTCACTGGCCCGGGACAAACTGGTCAGCAGCGGCCGCAGCGAACTGGCCGCCGATGTCGAGCGCGAAATCAACAACATCCGCAGCCAGGCCGAACAGCTGGACGCCCTGCCGTTATTGGGCGTGACGGCCAGCGCTGAATCGAACACGGATGATTTCGCCGCGATGATGGGCCTGGAGAACAGCGAGAAAGCCGCCGCCGAAGATGCCGGCGTCGGTTTAAAGCGTGAGCTCAACAGCCTGCTCGGCCGCTACCCGGCGGAACTTTCGCGCACCCGCGAGCAGATCCAGAAACGCGCCGAACTCAGTGCCGCGACGCACCTGAAAATCGCCGCCGTGCAACAAGCCATCGCCGGGCTGGAGCCGGTGGTACGCGCCCAGCACGGGCAGATCCAGAGTGAAGTCCGAATGATGCAGGGGCTGATGATCGGCTTGATTCTGTTGATCGCCCTGCTGATCGACACCCTGCAACGACGCCTGGCGCGGACCCTGACCAACCTCGCGCCGGCCTTGTCGACCTGGGCGGAAGGCGATTTCAGCCGGGATATCCAACTGGGCAACACCAACCGCGAACTGCATGATATCGAAGCCTCGCTCAATCGCTTGCGCGCCTACCTGGTGGACCTGGTGGGGACCATTCGGCTCAATGCCGAACAGGTCGCCGGCAGCAGTCGAACCCTGGCCGAACTGAGCAATGACCTGCACAGCGGCGCCGAACACCAAGCCGGCGACACGGCAATGATCCGCGATTCCCTCGGCGAACTGGAAGCGACCATCCAGCAAGTCGCCGGCGACGCCAGCCAGGCCGCCGATGCCAGCCGCCATGCCGGCCAGGCGGTCGAACATGGCCAGAGAGTCATTGGCCTGAGCCTCACCGGCCTGCATGCGCTGGTGGGCGAAGTGCAAGGTAATGCGCAGATGATCGAGCACCTTGCCGAAGAGTCCGCGACCATCGGTGGCGTACTGACGGTGATCCGCTCGATTGCCGACCAGACGAACCTGCTGGCCTTGAACGCCGCCATCGAAGCGGCTCGGGCCGGGGAAATGGGCCGCGGCTTTGCCGTAGTGGCCGAAGAAGTGCGCTCGCTGGCACAACGCACCGCCGGGGCCACGGCCGACATCCAGACCCTGATCGCCGGCCTGCAAACCGCGGCGCGCCAATCGGTCGAAGGCATGCGCGCCCAGGTCGAACACGCCGAAGCCACCGCCAACCAGGCGCAGGCGGCGGACGGGGCGCTGGATAAGATCGTCGGGGCGATCCAGACCATATCCGACACCGCGGTACGCATCGCCGATGTCACCGCCCAGCAGAGCGGTGCAGTCAGTGAAATCCGCGACCACAGCGAGCGCATTCACCAGTTGGGTGGGGATAACTTGCTGCGTATCGGCCAGGGGCGTGAGCAAGGGGAGAATTTGTTGGTGTTGGGTGGGCGACTGCACACTGCCGTTCAAGCCTTCCGCGTCTGACCGCCCCCTCCTGATCGTTCCCACGCTCTGCGTGGGAACGATCACCTTGTCTCGCGCACTCGGCTATCATCCCCCCAATTCCGATACGCGAGATCGTCATGCGCCGTTTGCTTTGCCTGCTGCTTTTAGTACTCGCCCTGCCGGCCACCGCCGGCGGGTTGCTGGAGAGTCGCCCCAGTTCAACCCTGGGCTCGATCAACAACAGCGCCGATTTCCTGCCGGTGCGTGAAGCCTTTAAGTTGAGCCTGGTAGAAAGCACGCCGCAATCAATCAAGCTGCGCTTCGTCGCCACCGAGGGCTATTACCTTTACCGGCATCGCTTCCAGTTCCGCGCCGACCCGGCCGATGTCACCCTCGGCCCGGCACAACTGCCCAAGGGCGAACAAAAGCACGATGAGTACTTCGGCGATGTCGAGGTCTACCACGGCGTACTCGATGTAGAACTGCCGCGCACCGATCAACGCGCTTTCACGCTGGTGGTAACCTATCAGGGCTGTGCCGACAAAGGCCTGTGTTATCCACCGGAAACCGAGCGCCTGGGCATCGACGGCAGCGGCCCGACGACAACCCATGCCTGGAACTGGCGCGAGTTGGCGCTGTTTTTCCTGGCAGGCCTGGGCCTGACCTTCACCCCGTGCGTGCTGCCCATGCTGCCGATCCTTTCCGGCGTGGTGTTGCGTGGCCAGGTCGGCGGCTGGCGTGGTTTCAATCTGTCGTTGGCCTATGTGCTGCCGATGGCCATCTGTTTCGCATTGCTGGGTGCGCTCATGGGCCTGTTCGGTGCCCAGCTCAATCTGCAGGCACGCCTGCAATCGGCCTGGGTGCTGGTGCCGTTCGCGATGTTTTTTGCGCTGTTTGCCCTGGCAATGTTCGGCGTCTTCGAACTCAAATTACCCCACGCCATCAGCAGTCGCCTGGACCGCATTGCCGGGCGCACCGAGGGCGGCTCGCTGTGGGGCGCCGCGGTATTGGGCGTGGTTTCCAGCCTGTTGGTTTCGCCCTGCGTCTCGGCGCCGCTGGCCGGTGCGCTGCTGTACATCAGCGCCAGTGGCGATGCACTGGGCGGCGCCCTGAAACTGTTCATGCTTGGCTTGGGCATGGGTGCGCCGCTATTGCTGGTGGCCACCGGCGGAGCCGCCTGGTTGCCGAAAAGCGGACCGTGGCTGATCTACGTGAAAAACGCGATTGGCGTGTTGTTGCTGGGCCTGGCGATCGCCTTGCTCAGCCGGGTGCTGCCGGGCCAGATCACTTTGCTGCTGATCGGCCTGCTGGCCGCTGGCGTCGGGTTGTTCATGGGAGCACTGGAGTTCGTCTACAAACCGCCGCGAAAACGCCTGGGCCAATTGCTCGGGATATTCCTGCTGTTTTATGCGCTGGCCTGTTGGTACGGCGGCTTCAGTGGCCAGACCGATCCGTTCAACCCGGTCAGCCAGCCGCCCATGGTAGTTGGCAACGAGCCCGTGCAAAACCCCAGCGCCTGGCAAACCGTCAGCACCCCGGCAGACCTCGACCGCGTGCTCGCCGAAGCCCGCTCGTCCGGCACCCCGCTGCTGCTCGACTGGTACGCCGACTGGTGCATCAGCTGCAAAGTCATCGAACATGAAGTGCTCAACGATGCCAACGTCGTCGAACGCCTCAAGGGCTATCGGCTGATCCGCTTCGACATCACCGCCAGCAACGCCGAACAACGTGCCCTGCTCGACCGCTACCAACTGTTCGGCCCTCCCGCCCTGATGTTTTTCGGCAAGGACGGCGTCGAACGCGTCGATGTGCGGGTCATTGGCGAGATCAATGCCAGGGACTTCGCCGAACGTGTCGACAAGGCTAATGACCGGATTTAATCAGGCGGTCATATATTTCGCGCAAACATCGGTCATCGTGCTGGCTATTGCAGAGAACTGGACAGTCACAAAGGCTTTGCGGCATAGTCGCCGGGTTCTGACAAATGCACACGGATAACCAAGGAACAGCCGATGGCAACGCTACTCGTATTGCATGGACCCAACCTGAACCTGCTTGGCACCCGCGAACCGGGCACCTACGGCGCTACGACGCTGGCGCAGATCAACCAGGACCTGGAACGCCGCGCCCGTGAAGCCGGCCACCATTTGTTGCACCTGCAAAGCAATGCCGAGTACGAATTGATCGACCGTATCCATGCCGCCCGCAGCGAAGGCGTGGACTTCATTCTGATCAACCCAGCAGCTTTTACGCATACAAGTGTCGCATTACGTGACGCGCTGCTGGCGGTGAGCATCCCATTCATCGAAGTGCATTTGTCTAACGTGCACAAACGCGAACCTTTCCGCCATCACTCTTACTTCTCCGACGTAGCGGTAGGAGTGATCTGCGGCCTTGGCGCCAGCGGTTATCGACTGGCCCTGGAGGCCGCACTAGAGCAGCTTGAACAACAAGCTAAACGCCCCTGACCGACCCTTGGGAGTTGATGATTCATGGATATCCGTAAAGTTAAGAAACTGATCGAATTGCTGGAAGAGTCCGGCATCGACGAGCTCGAGATCAAGGAAGGCGAAGAGTCCGTACGCATCAGCCGTCATAGCAAGACCCCGGCTCAGCAGTACTATGCGCCAGCTCCAATGCCTGCTCCGGTTGCCGCGCCTGCCGCTGCCGCCGCTCCGGCTGTCGCTGCCGCCCCTGCAGCTCCGGCCGCGCCAGCATTGAACGGCGCCGTTGCCCGTTCGCCGATGGTCGGTACGTTCTACCGCAAGTCTTCGCCAACCTCGCCGTCCTTCGTTGAAGTCGGTCAGACCGTGAAGAAAGGCGACACCCTGTGCATCGTTGAAGCCATGAAGATGATGAACCACATCGAAGCTGAAACCAGCGGTGTGATCGAATCCATCCTCGTCGAAGACGGCCAGCCGGTTGAGTACGACCAACCGCTGTTCACCATCGTTTGAACTGCGGAGAGCCTTTGATGACTGCGAAGTTGGAAAAAGTTCTGATCGCCAACCGCGGTGAGATCGCACTGCGGATTCTGCGCGCCTGCAAAGAGATGGGCATCAAGACCGTCGCCGTTTATTCCAAGGCTGACAAGGAACTGATGCACCTGGGCCTGGCAGACGAGTCCGTCTGCATCGGTCCGGCATCGGCCGCCCACTCCTACCTGCATATCCCGGCAATCATTGCCGCGGCCGAAGTGACTGGCGCCACCGCCATTCACCCAGGCTACGGTTTCCTCGCGGAAAACGCCGACTTCGCCGAACAGGTCGAGAACTCCGGCTTCGCCTTCATCGGCCCGAAAGCTGAAACCATCCGCCTGATGGGCGACAAGGTTTCGGCCAAGCACGCGATGATCGCCGCTGGCGTACCGACCGTTCCAGGTTCCGACGGCCCGCTGCCGGAAGACGAAGAAACCGCTTTGCGCATCGGTCGCGAAGTCGGATACCCGGTGATCATCAAGGCCGCTGGCGGCGGCGGTGGTCGCGGCATGCGCGTGGTGCACAAGGAAGAAGACCTGATCGCATCGGCGAAACTGACCCGCTCCGAAGCGGGCGCAGCGTTCGGCAACCCGATGGTCTATCTGGAAAAATTCCTGACCAACCCGCGTCACGTGGAAGTCCAGGTACTTTCCGACGGCCAGGGCAACGCCGTGCATCTGGGCGACCGCGACTGCTCGCTGCAACGCCGTCACCAGAAAGTCCTCGAAGAAGCGCCGGCACCGGGCATCGACGAGAACGCGCGTGAAGAAGTCCTCGCCCGCTGCGTCAAGGCGTGCATCGACATTGGCTACCGTGGCGCCGGCACTTTCGAGTTCCTGTACGAGAACGGCCGCTTCTACTTCATCGAGATGAACACTCGTGTCCAGGTAGAGCACCCGGTATCGGAAATGGTCACCGGCATCGACATCGTCAAGGAGATGCTCAGCATCGCCGCCGGCAACAAGCTGTCGTTCACCCAGGATGACGTGGTCATCCGCGGTCACGCACTGGAATGCCGGATCAACGCCGAAGACCCGAAAACCTTCATGCCGAGCCCGGGCACGGTCAAGCACTTCCACGCACCAGGCGGCAACGGCGTTCGCGTCGATTCGCACCTGTACAGTGGCTATGCCGTTCCGCCGAACTACGACTCGTTGATCGGCAAGCTGATCACCTACGGCGCAACCCGTGACGAAGCCATGGCGCGCATGCGCAACGCGCTGGACGAGATCGTTGTCGACGGGATCAAGACCAACATCCCGCTGCACCGCGACCTGACCCGCGACGAAGGCTTCTGCAAAGGGGGCGTGAACATTCACTACCTCGAGCACAAGCTGGCTGGCGAGAAGCACTAAGCTTCGACCCATCAACAAGGCCGCCTTCGGGCGGCCTTGTTGTTTCTGAACATTACACACCCCCCCCGTAGGAGCGAGGCTTGCCCGCGAACCAGTCGCTGCGGTGTGTCAGGCGGAACAATGCGCCCCCCCCTTCGCGGGCAAGCCTCGCTCCTACGAAGAGCACGCTAGTGTCGACCTGTCGTCTTCTGCCTCGCGCTCGCGTAAACTTGCGCGCTTCTCGCAGCCCGCTAGGCTGCAATCAATATTTTTCAAAGGTGCCCGCCATGCCTTGGCTGCAAGTCCGTCTCGCCATCAGCCCAGAACAAGCCGAAACCTACGAAGACGCTTTCCTTGAAGTGGGCGCCGTGTCGGTGACCTTCATGGACGCCGAAGATCAGCCGATTTTCGAGCCCGAACTCAACACCACGCCGCTGTGGTCCCACACTCACCTGTTGGCGCTGTTCGAAGGCGGCACCGAGCCAGGCCCGGTACTGGCTCACCTTGAGTTGCTGACCGGCAGCCCGCTGCCCGAGCATCACAGCGAAGTAATCGAAGACCAGGACTGGGAGCGCAGCTGGATGGACAACTTCCAGCCCATGCGTTTCGGCCAGCGCCTGTGGATCGTGCCGAGCTGGCACGCCGCGCCCGAGCCAGACGCCGTGAACCTGTTACTGGATCCGGGCCTGGCCTTCGGCACCGGCACTCACCCGACCACCGCGCTGTGCCTGGAATGGCTCGACGGCCAAGACCTGAAGGACTGCAACGTGCTGGACTTCGGCTGCGGCTCGGGGATTCTGGCGATTGCCGCACTGCTGTTGGGCGCCAAACAGGCCGTGGGCACCGATATCGACGTGCAGGCGCTGGAAGCTTCCCGTGACAACGCCGGGCGCAACGGCATCGCCGACGAACTGTTCCCGCTGTACCTGCCCGAAGACCTGCCGCAGGTTCAGGCCGATGTGCTGGTGGCCAATATTCTTGCCGGCCCGCTGGTTTCGCTGGCGCCGCAGTTGTCGGGCCTGGTCCGTCCGGGCGGTCGCCTGGCACTGTCGGGCATCCTCGCCGAGCAAGGCGATGAAGTGGCCGCAGCCTATGCCAAGGACTTCGATCTGGACCCGATCGCCAATCGCGATGGCTGGGTGCGCATCACTGGCCGTCGGCGCTAGAATGGACGCCTGCATCTACCGGATCGCCGCATGACCGACAGTTTCGTCACCCAGTGCCCGCATTGCCAAACCAGCTTCCGCGTCAGCCATGCCCAATTGAGCGTGGCCCGCGGGGTCGTTCGTTGTGGCTCATGCCTGCAGGTGTTCAACGCCGCCAAGCAACTGCTGGAGCAGGCCGGCAAGGAAGCACCCGTGCCGACGCCGGCACCTCGGGAGACCGTCGAACCGCCGCCGCAGCGCGCCATCAGCCAAAAACAATGGACCGCCACCGAGCTGGACCTGGACAGTCTCGACCTGGACGAAGAACTCGCCCGGCTTGAACAGCGGGAAATCCAGCCGACCACCGAGTTCGGCCGGCACCGCGAAGACACACTCAGCGCTCGCCGCGACAGCGCCGAGCACGACGAAGCCCCCTGGCCCGACAGCCTGTTCAGCGAGTCAGCTGCCGATCGCGCCCAAGCGGCCGACACACTTGACGCGCTCGATGCGCTCGACACACCACCGCCACCGAGCGAACCCACGCGCACCGAACCGTCGCTGTCACTGGAACCGGTGGACCTGGACGATGAACCGCAGCCTGCGCAACTGCGCCTGAACGACCCACTCGTCCCCCCTGTACATCACGAGCGTATGACGGCAACGACAGAGATCGACGACGACCTGCCTTCGATCGAGCCGCCGCGTAAGCGTCGCGAACGCAGCGAAGCAGGCGTTCGCGCCGAAGCGCTGCAGGACCTGACCGACGATCCACTGCAACTGGATTGGCAAAAACGTCGTTCGCCATGGGGTCGTCGGCTGTTCTGGCTGTTGTTGATCCTGCTGGGAGCCGGTGCACTCGTCGGCCAATACGTCGCCTACCATTTCGACGAGCTGGCGCGCCAGGACCAGTACCGCCCCTGGTTCCAGCAACTGTGCCCGCAAATTGGCTGCACGGTGCCCTCAAAGGTCGACATCGCGAAAATCAAGAGCAGCAACCTGGTGGTGCGCAGCCACCCCGAGTTCAGCGGCGCCCTGGTGGTCGATGCGATCATCTACAACCGCGCCCCTTTCTCGCAGCCCTTCCCGCTGCTGGAGCTGCGCTTTGCCGATCTCAACGGCCACCTGATCGCCAGCCGCCGCTTCAAGCCCGGCGAGTACCTCAACGGCGACCTCGAAGGCAAGGTGGAGATGCCTCCGCAAACGCCAATTCACATCGCCCTCGACATCCTCGACCCTGGCGCCAAAGCGGTGAATTACAGCCTGAGCTTCCACTCCCCCGAGTGAAACGATTCACTGATCGGCCATTGACGACGGCTTCATGACGTTGCCCGCCCGGACCAAACCGCTGGCAATAACAGAATAACTGTTCAGATTTTGTTCAATTCAGCCTTTATCCAGTCATCGAGAGCGGGTATCATGCCAACCCTTTTTCGAACTCTCATGATCCGGCCCCACACCAGGGAAGTCCTATGTCGGCGGTACGCATCGGTCCATACACATTACACAACGGCTTGATTCTCGCCCCGATGGCGGGTGTCACCGACCAACCCTTTCGTCAGCTGTGCAAGCGATTGGGCGCGGGACTAGTAGTCTCGGAAATGGTCACCAGCGACATGAGTCTGTGGAACACCCGCAAGTCACGCATGCGCATGATCCATGCAGGTGATCCCGAGCCACGCTCGGTGCAGATCGCCGGTGGTGACGCACAGATGCTGGCGGATGCAGCCCGGGCCAATGTCGAGCTGGGTGCGCAGATTATTGATATCAACATGGGCTGTCCGGCCAAGAAGGTCTGCAACAAGGCCGCCGGCTCCGCGCTGTTGAAAGATGAAGCATTGGTAACCGAGATCCTTCAGGCCGTCGTGGCCGCGGTCGATGTACCGGTTACCCTGAAGATCCGCACCGGCTGGGACCGGGACAACAAGAACGGCCTGACGGTGGCGAAGATCGCCGAACAGGCAGGCATTACGGCGCTGGCGGTGCATGGGCGCACCCGTGCCGACCTGTATACCGGTGAAGCCGAGTACGACACCATTGCCGCGATCAAGCAGGCGGTGTCGATGCCGGTCTTCGCCAACGGCGATATCGATTCGCCAGAAAAGGCCCGGTACGTGCTCGACGCGACCGGTGCCGATGGCCTGTTGGTGGGCCGGGCTGCCCAGGGGCGGCCATGGATTTTTCGCGAGATCGACCATTTCCTGCGTACCGGCGAGAAGCTCCCGGCGCTGGACCTGATCGAGGTGGAACGCATCCTGCTAGAGCATCTGGTTGCACTGCACGCCTTCTATGGAGACGTGATGGGCGTACGCATTGCTCGAAAGCATGTGGGCTGGTATCTCGCAACCTTGCCGGGCGCCAGGGAGTTTCGCGCCCACTTCAATCGTTTGGATGGTACGGAAGCACAATGCGCCAACGTTCGGGAGTTCTTTGCCGGGCGTTACAAGAGCCTGACAGGGGACGGAGAGTGGGTGGCCGCATGACGATGATGACCGAGACTTTAGTGAGTGGAACAACACCCGTGAGCGACAACGTGAATTTGAAACAGCACCTCAATACGCCAAGCGAAGAAGGCCAGACCCTTCGCGGGAGTGTCGAGAAGGCGCTGCACAATTATTTCGCCCACCTTGAGGGCGCTGCCGTCACGGACGTGTACAACCTGGTGCTCTCCGAAGTCGAGGCTCCCCTGCTCGAGTGCGTGATGAACTACGTCAAGGGCAACCAGACCAAGGCCAGCGAGATGCTCGGATTGAACCGGGGCACGCTGCGCAAGAAACTCAAGCAGTACGATTTGCTGTAAGCATTCAATCAAACCAGAAAGGCGCCCGCGTAAGACCGGTCGCCTTTTTTGCTGACTCCTTTGCTTTTGATGGAAATTGAGATGACCGACCAGACTACCCGCCTGCCGATCCGCCGCGCCCTGATCAGCGTTTCCGACAAGACCGGAATCCTCGAATTCGCCAAGGAGCTTGAAGCCCTGGGTGTCGAGATTCTCTCCACCGGCGGGACGTTCAAGCTGCTGCAGGACAACGGCGTTGCCGCAGTGGAAGTCGCGGATTACACCGGCTTCGCCGAAATGATGGACGGCCGGGTGAAAACCCTGCACCCGAAAATCCACGGCGGGATCCTCGGTCGTCGCGGTATCGACGACGCCATCATGAACGAGCACGGCATCAAGCCGATCGACCTGGTAGCGGTCAACCTGTATCCGTTCGAAGCCACCATCAACAAACCTGGCTGCGACCTGCCGACCGCCATCGAGAACATCGACATCGGCGGCCCGACCATGGTTCGTTCAGCAGCCAAGAACCACAAGGACGTGGCCATCGTGGTCAACGCCAGCGATTACGCCAGCGTCCTGGAAAACCTCAAGGCCGGTGGCCTGACCTACGCCCAGCGTTTCGACCTGATGCTCAAGGCCTTCGAACATACCGCCGCCTACGACGGCATGATCGCCAACTACATGGGCACCGTGAACCAGGCGGCTGACACCCTCAGCACTGAAGGTCGCAGCGAATTCCCGCGCACCTTCAACAGCCAGTTCATCAAGGCCCAGGAAATGCGCTACGGCGAGAACCCGCACCAGAGCGCGGCGTTCTACGTTGAAGCCAAGCCTGCCGAAGTCGGCATCGCCACCGCGACCCAGCTGCAAGGCAAAGAGCTTTCCTACAACAACGTGGCCGACACCGATGCCGCGCTGGAATGCGTGAAGAGCTTCGTCAAGCCGGCCTGCGTGATCGTCAAGCACGCCAACCCGTGCGGCGTGGCCGTCAGCCCGGACGCCGAAGGCGGCATCCGCAAGGCCTACGACCTGGCCTACGCCACAGATACCGAGTCGGCATTCGGCGGCATCATTGCCTTCAACCGTGAACTGGACGCCGAGACCGCCAAGGCCATCGTCGAGCGTCAGTTCGTCGAAGTGATCATTGCCCCGAGCGTCAGCGAAGAAGCCCGCGCCATCGTCGCCGCCAAGGCCAACGTGCGCCTGCTGGCTTGTGGCGAGTGGTCGGCGGATCGCGCCGCTGCCTGGGACTACAAGCGCGTCAACGGTGGCCTGCTGGTGCAGAGCCGCGACATCGGCATGATCGGCGCCGATGACCTGAAGGTCGTGACCAAGCGTGCCCCGACCGAACAGGAAATCCATGACCTGATCTTCGCCTGGAAAGTCGCCAAGTACGTCAAGTCCAACGCCATCGTCTACGCCAAGAACCGTCAGACCATCGGTGTCGGCGCGGGCCAGATGAGCCGCGTTAACTCTGCGCGTATTGCTGCAATCAAGGCAGAGCATGCCGGCTTGCAGGTAGTGGGTTCGGTCATGGCTTCCGACGCCTTCTTCCCGTTCCGCGACGGTCTGGACAATGCGGCCAAGGCGGGCGTGACGGCTGTGATCCAGCCAGGCGGCTCAATGCGTGACAACGAAGTGATCGCTGCAGCTGACGAAGCCGGCATCGCCATGGTGTTCACCGGCATGCGCCACTTCCGTCACTGATTTCTTTGCTTGATCGTACCCACGCTCTGCGTGGGCACGCAGCCCGGGACGCTCCGCGTCCCTCGGACGCAGAGCGTCCGTAGAGGCATTCCCACGCAGAGCGTGGGAACGATCAGTCCCCTACAGAATTAGCGTCATCCGAGGTTTTTGAAATGAATGTTTTGATCATTGGCAGCGGTGGCCGTGAACACGCCCTGGCCTGGAAAGTGGCTCAGGATCCTCGTGTGCAGAAAGTGTTCGTGGCACCCGGTAACGCCGGCACCGCCATCGAAGCCAAATGCGAGAACGTCGCCATCGACGTGCTGGCCCTTGAGCAACTCGCGGACTTCGCCGAGAAAAACGTTTCCCTGACCATCGTCGGCCCGGAAGTGCCGCTGGTCGCCGGTGTGGTCGACCTGTTCCGCTCCCGTGGCCTGGACTGCTTTGGTCCGACCGCCGGCGCTGCGCAGCTTGAAGGTTCGAAAGCGTTCACCAAGGACTTCCTGGCGCGCCACAAGATCCCGACCGCCGACTACCAGAACTTCACCGAGATCGAGCCAGCCCTGGCTTATCTGCGTGAAAAAGGCGCGCCGATCGTGATCAAGGCCGATGGCCTGGCCGCTGGCAAAGGCGTGATTGTCGCCATGACCCTGCGCGACGCCGAAGACGCCGTGCGCGACATGCTGGCAGGCAATGCCTTCGGCGACGCTGGCTCGCGCGTGGTGATCGAAGAGTTCCTCGACGGCGAAGAAGCCAGCTTCATCGTCATGGTCGATGGCAAGAACGTCTTGCCAATGGCTACCAGCCAGGACCACAAGCGCGTCGGCGACGGCGACACCGGACCGAACACGGGCGGCATGGGTGCCTACTCCCCTGCCCCGGTTGTAACCAGCGAAGTACACAAGCGCGTCATGGACCTGGTGATCTGGCCGACCGTGCGCGGCATGGCCGAGGAAGGCAACGTCTACACGGGCTTCCTGTATGCAGGCCTGATGATCGACAAGGCTGGCAACCCGAAAGTCATCGAATTCAACTGCCGTTTCGGTGACCCGGAGACCCAACCGGTCATGCTGCGTTTGCAGTCGAGCCTGGTACTGCTGGTGGAAGCAGCCTTGGCGCAGGCGCTGGACAAGGTCGAAGCGCAATGGGATCCACGTCCGAGCGTCGGCATCGTCCTGGCGGCAGGCGGCTATCCTGGTGACTACGCCAAGGGTGCGGCCATCAAGGGCCTGGATGCAGCGGCGGCACTTGACGGCAAGGTCTTTCACGCCGGTACCGCACTCAAGGACGGTCAAGTCGTGACCGCCGGTGGCCGCGTGCTTTGCGCCACGGCCATGGGCGCCAGCGTCGATGCAGCCCAACAGCAGGCTTACAAGCTGGCGGCCAGCATCGATTGGGAAGGCTGTTTCTATCGCAAGGACATTGGCTACCGCGCCATTGCCCGCGAGCGCGGCGAACAGGAATAAGGCAACATTTCGACAGGCAGGGGCTTGCGACCCTTGCCTGGCTATTCCGGCGCCGCGCATAGTTATATTCTGGCATTAACCTACGAAGGGATTTCGCCGTGCGCTGGCTCAGGATTGCCATAAGTCTAACCGTCACGTTGCTGACCTTGCTCTGCATGCTCCCGGCCCAGGCCGCGCAAGGCAGTGGCTGGGCGGTATTGCTCGACGAACAGGGTGACCTACAGCTGAGCGACATCCGCTCCGCCCGCTACACCAATCAATTCAGCCCCATCGAACTCGACCACCTCACGGCGGCCGAGCCTGACGGTGCGCTATGGCTGCGTTTCCGGCTCGCACCGGGCAAGCATGAACAATTGCTGCGGGTGTTCGCGCCCGACCTGCTGCACTTCAACATGTATGTGCTGGACGGCGACAAGCTGATTGACCAGTCACAGACAGGCAATGAACAACCCCTGGCGGACCGACCCTTGCCCAGCAGCGACTTCATGCTGCCGCTGCCGCAAAGCGACAAGACCCTGGATGTCTACCTGCGACTGGTTTCTGAACACCAGTTGCGACCCTATATCACCTTGCAATCTGCGGTCGTCACCGCGGCCAACCAGAACCAGACGCTGATCTACGGACTGCTGCTGGGCTGCATTTGCATGCTGATCCTGCACAACCTCATCCGCTACGCCTATACCCGCTCGACCAGCAGTGTCTGGCTGGCGGTGTGCGAAGCCTTGCTGATGCTCAGCCTGGTGCTGTTGTTGAACCTGGCGGGCCCCTGGATCCCGGACTGGCAGGCCGTGCAGACGCCCGGCGCCTATCTCGCCTTGCTGCTGACGGCCCCCAGCGGGCTGATATTTGCCTATCGCTTCTTCAAGCCCCTCGGGCCACATCCGCTGAACAAGCTGATCGTGGGCGACATCCTGTTCATCATGATCTGCAGTCTGCTGCTGCTGTTCGTCAACACGCTGCCGCTCAATATCATCACCTACGCACTGGTCGCCCTGGCAGGCCTCAGCATGTTGTTCGTCAGCACCTATCACTGGCAAAAAGGTTATCGCCCGGCGCGGCTATTCGTGGCGGCCATGGTGGTGTTCAACCTTGGCACCCTGATCATCCTGCCAGCCTTGCTGGGGCTGACCCTGATCGAACCCCATGACCTGATCACCACCCTGCTGGCATTCATCTGCATCAGTGGCCTGTTGATGAGCATTGCCCTGAGCGAACGCCAGCGCAGCATCACCGAAGCGCGTTTCAGCATCAGCCGCGACCTGGCGGCCAGCAACGCCGAGATCAATGCCAAGGCTGAGTTCCTGGCAAAGATCAGCCATGAGATCCGCACCCCGATGAATGGCGTGCTGGGCATGACCGAGTTGTTGCTGGGCACACCGCTGTCGGTCAAGCAGCGCGACTATGTGCAGACCATCCACAGCGCAGGCAACGAACTGCTGACATTGATCAACGAGATTCTCGACATCTCCAAACTCGAGTCCGGACAGATCGAACTCGACGATGTGCAGTTCGATCTCAACGCACTGATCGAAGACTGCCTGAGCATCTTCCGCGCCAAGGCCGAGCAGCAGAACGTCGAACTGATCAGCTTCATTCAGCCACAAGTTCCGCGCGTCATCAGCGGTGACCCGACGCGCCTGCGCCAAACCTTGCTGAGCCTGCTGGAAAACGCCCTGAAGAAAACCGACGAAGGCGAGATCCTGATCGTCGTCGCCCTCGACGAACGCAGCAGCCATCCTCGCTTGCGCATCGCCGTGCAGGACAGCGGCGAACCGATGGATGCCGAAGAGCGCGACGCGCTGATGCACGCCGAACTGCACAGCAAGCATTTCCTCTCGACCAACCACCTGGGCGGTAATCTGGGGCTGGTGATCGCCCGTCAGCTGATCCGCCTGATGCAAGGCGAATTCGGCATCAAGAGTGGCAACAACCAGGGCAGCACCTTGTGGCTGACCTTGCCCATGGACCCGGACCGCCTGGAGCATCCAACCTGCGACCTCGATGGCCCGCTGCAGGGTGCGCGGGTGTTGGTGGTGGATGACAACGACACGTGCCGCAAGGTGCTGGTGCAGCAGTGCAGCGCCTGGGGCCTGAACGTCAGCGCGGTGCCCTCGGGCAAGGAGGCCTTGGCGCTGTTGCGCACCAAGGCGCACCTGCGTGACTACTTCGATGTGGTCCTGCTGGACCAGAACATGCCCGGCATGACCGGCATGCAACTGGCCGCCAAGATCAAGGAAGACCCGAGCCTGAACCACGACATCCTGCTGATCATGCTGACCGGCATCAGCAATGCGCCGAGCAAGATCATCGCGCGCAATTCGGGAATCAAACGCATCCTTGCCAAACCGGTGGCCGGCTATACCCTCAAGACCACCCTGGCCGACGAACTGACCCAGCGCAACAAGGGGCTGGCGGTGCCGCAGCACCTGCCACCCGGTCCGCCTCTGCCAATCAAGGTTCCCAGCGATTTCCGCATTCTGGTGGCCGAAGACAACAGCATTTCGACCAAGGTCATCCGCGGCATGCTGGGCAAGCTCAACCTGCAACCAGACACTGCCAGCAATGGCGAAGAAGCCCTGGTGGCCATGAAGGCGCATCGCTACGACCTGGTGCTGATGGACTGCGAAATGCCGATCCTCGACGGTTTTTCGGCGACCCAACAGCTGCGTGCCTGGGAAGTCGGCAATCAGCGCACTCGCACCCCGGTGGTGGCGTTGACCGCACACATCCTCGCCGAGCATAAGGAGCGTGCACGCCAGGCCGGCATGGATGGGCACATGGCCAAACCGGTCGAGCTCTCGCAATTGCGCGAATTGATCGAACACTGGGTTGCCCAGCGCGATCAGCAGAACCGCGCAACGACGCCAGCGTCCTGAGCCGACAGAGCCCCCGGCGCCTGTTAGACTCCCCCTCGACTTCCCCCACCAGTGAGCCTGCCCCATGCTCCACGTGTTGTTCAGCGTTTACCTGAAGATGTTGGTGCTCTATAGCCCGTTCTTCGTGTTGTCCTGCTTCATCAGCCTGACCCGCGGTTATTCGCGCAAGGAACAACGTCGACTGGCGTGGAAAGTGGCCATTGCCACGCTGGTCTCCAGCGTCTTGCTGTACCTGTTCGGGCGGGTGATTTTCAGCGTCTTCGGCATCACCGTGGACGCGTTCCGCATCGGCGCCGGCAGCGTGCTGTTCATCTCGGCGCTGGGCATGGCGCAAGGCAAGTCGGCGGTGCAGACCGATAATGTGCAGCAGGACGTGACCATCGTCCCCCTGACCATTCCGCTGACAGTCGGCCCAGGGACTATCGGTGCCCTGCTGGTAATGGGCGTCAGTCAGCCGCACTGGGACGACAAACTCACGGCCATTGTCAGTATTGCCCTGGCCAGCTTCACCGTCGGCGTGGTGCTGTACCTTTCCAACCGTATCGAACGGATCCTCGGTGATCAGGGCTTACAGATCGTCAGCCGCTTGATGGGCTTGTTCGTGTGTGCGTTGGCGGCGCAGATTATCTTTACCGGGGTGAAGGGGTATTTGGTGCCCTGAATGCACAAGGCACCTGCCAGGACCTGCTAAATCTTCAGGCTGGTGATCTCGAGACGTTCAGACTGCCGCCGTGCACCTAGCCACTGCACGGTATCCTCCCTGTACTCGCCATAAATGCCTGCATTGAAGCGAGCCGTATAAAAATACGCGTTTACCGCACCATGCAGATCGCTAAAAGCAAACTCACGCCCTGTGAAAAGCCTGCCGACTGGTCCGCGAGTATCAAAAAAAACCGAAGCGCTACTCAGGGACCCACGTTCATTGATCACCCCAATGCACGCCCTGATGCGCGTCAGCCCCTTCACTTTCAGCGCTGCCTGTTGGCGGAAGATCTGCTCCACGTTCAGCTTGTCCGGCAACTCGGCTACCTTATCCAAAACTGCCAGTAAAACGCTCGCCTGCTCACCATCCAGATTGTTTTCAAAGACCGTCGCAAACGCCTCTCTCAACGAGAACGCCTTTTCGGCAAGGGATGTAAAGGTACCGGTCGTCACATTTTGCCAATCGTAGATCCAGCCACACTCATACAAGGTACTTTTGTAAGCCTCGAACCAATCCAGGCCGTTCGGTTCGTCAGGGAAGTCTTCATCGGCAGCAAACTGAGTAAAAAGCAAAGCATCAATCACATCTTGTTTCGTTGCGGACGATAACGCTTTTGATACAGCCAGCACGCAACATCCATTGATGTAAATCGAATAATCCATCTGTATTTATCCTTCGTGCAAACCAGAGAAAAACACCTCTGACCCAGGCCAACTACCTTTACTTCCTGTGCCGCGCAAATCTTTTGGCCCGCACGTCTCTGCGCCGCAGCCCAAGGACAGACTCAATATCATCTTTTACTTCAGCGTAGGCAAAAGGATTGAAAGTGAGAAAATTTGAACCCTGGTAAATATCAACATTGGCGACCTTGAGATCAAAGAACATAACCTCGCCACCAAACTTATTACTTTCATGATTAACAGACGAAAAGGAAATGATAATGAGGCCATTCTTCGCTTGTTCACACGGCAATATGGCCAGCTTCACGCCTTTTGCTGTCACGACTTCGTAGTTGAACAACTTTACTGTTTCAGGTTCTTTTTCCAAAGCAGCCAATGTGGAGTCTGCCACGGCACTCAGCACCGTTGCACCGGGAATGGCGGCTTTTGCCGCAGCGATCCCCGCTTGGACAATAGACGTGACGACGTTTTTCATCGTCCCCGAGCCAGACTGCTTGTTGTATTCCACGCTCGCATGGACTGGAACAGCACACCCCATATCCAACATGCAATTGATAAATGCTCGATGCCACGCAGCGGGATTCGGATCATTTTTAGTTTCGTGATCGGCCTCCAGCTTCGAAAAACTGATGAGGTTTTCGATAATCATCATGTTCTCAAGCGATATACCATCGCCATAACCGATGAGTGAATTACCCAGAACCAAAGCATCCAGTTCCTTGGTAGGGCTCGAAGCAGCCGAATCCACTAAACTTCTTGCGCGAGGGGCGTCAACCAACAGTGCCTTGGCCCTGGCAAGACGCGCCTTGCCCAAATCCGTGCAACCCTTGAGAGCGTTTGTATCTTCAAAACTTTGCATATCCAACATTCCTTTGAATTCGTTTATAGCCCTCCTGGGCGTAAAAACGAATTTAACCCACTCCCTTACCGAGCAACAAACCCAATTAAATTTCCACATATGTAAAAGCTGAACAAGCACACCAAAGGGCGGATTATTCGAGCAAAAGAACCCGAATAAACCGCCCTATACAACTGCGACTTGTTTAGTTGATGTCGAGCAACTTTTCGCCGTAGCTACGCGGCGTGTACACCCATGACGCCCCTTGAGGCCGAGGAAACACACGAGTCGTCGATGAGCCAATCAACACCATGGTCCGCATGTCGACCTGATCCGGCGTCAATTGACCCAGCGTCGTGACCCGCAATGTCTGACCCGGACGCCCGACATCACGTCCCAATACAACGGGCGTGTCAGCACTGCGATGCAGGGCGACGATCTCCAGCGCACGCCCCAGCTGCCAAGGCCGGGAACGCGAGATCGGGTTGTAGAAAGCCATCGCCAGATCGGCTTGCGCCGCCAGGTCCAGACGCTTCTCGATGATGTCCCACGGCTTGAGATTGTCCGACAGCGACAGTACGCAGAAATCATGCCCCAACGGTGCACCCGCTTGTGCAGCTGTTGCCAGCGATGCCGAAACGCCCGGCAGGATTTCAAGGTCAACGTTGTGCCACGCTGGATCGCGGGACTCATGCAGTGCCTCGAGCACCGCCGCAGCCATGGCAAATACACCGGGATCCCCGGAAGAGACGACCACTACGCAGCGCCCCTGCGCCGCGAGCTCAAAGGCGTGGCGGGCACGCTGCATTTCTTCACGGTTGTCGGTGCAGTGCAGGACCTGATCCCCACGGAATGGTCCCGCCATGCGCACATAGGTTTCGTAACCGAGAACGTCATTGGCACGGGCCAGTTCCGCCTTGACCGCAGGCACCATCAGGTCAGCAGCGCCAGGGCCAAGACCGATCACCGCCAGACGACCGCGAGGACGGCCAATCGACAAGGGGTCCAGAGGCTGCTCGGCAACGGCAATGGCAATGGCCACATCGCCGAATAGGGAAACAGGCTGGTCGATGGCGTCATGCACCCATTGACTGACGGGGCCGACCTCATCGACAAATCGCAGGGGCACACCAAGCTCAAGCGCCGCTTCACGCAGCGACGCACTCGACATTTCACTGGCGGCGGCCAGCAGACAGGCCAACGACTGCACGGCGATTTTTGCCTGATGCAAAGCCACGCGAACCGCACTTGGCACATCGGCCACGTCGGCACTGACAGCCACCACTACGTTGCGTGGATAAATCAGCAGTTCATTGGCCGCCGGCACACGCTCGGCATGCCCGACGTGAACGGCCAGCCGCGCTTGCGGGTTTTCCGGTAACTGCGCCTGCACCAGCCAGGGTGCCGCGCCTTCGATGCGCACCGACTCACCGGCGAGCAAATCGCAAACGAAGCGTTTGCCCAGCTCAAGATCACCCAACGCGTAACCGCTGGGCGGGTTCAGCAGGCAGGTACCAAAACGCAATTCGCCACTGGTGGTGATCGCCGCCGACACGTCCAGCGCAACAGCAATCTCCCGCGCCAGCACGTTCACGCCTGCCAACCCACCGAGCAACGGCACCACGGCGCTACCGTCTTCGGCGACGGCAAGCACGGGGGGCTCGGCCCCCTTCTCCAGCAGCATCGGCGCGAGGGTGCGAATGACAATGCCGGCCGCACACAGGGCGATGATCGGCGTGTCTTGTTGATAAAGCTCACGCAATGTCGCACCGAACTCGTGGTACGTGCGATCGGCACCGACGACCCGTTCGGCCAGGCCGTGGATCAAGGCGCCGGGGTACAGCTGTTGAATGCTGCGTGCGGTAGCGAGGCTGCCATTGCCGAGAATGACAATGGCCGGAGCTGGACGAGTCATCAGCCTTGCCACCTCTCACCGGGAACGATGATCAGCGAGAAGTACGGCGACGACATCGGCTCGACCTGATCCAGCGGCACGATCTTCTGGTTGGCCATGGTCGCGCGTTCGACGTACAGCGCACGCTCGGCCAATCCGAGTTCTTCCAGCACCTGACGGACTTTCGGGAAGTTACGTCCCAGTTTCATGATCACCGCCGCATCGGCGTCGGCCAGACGACGCTTGAGATCATCGTGAGGCAGCACGCCGGACAGCACCGACAAGCTCTGATTGCGATACACCAACGGCGCACCCAGTACCGAAGCGCCGCCGAGCATCGAGCAGACACCCGGCACCACTTCGGCTTCATAACGCTCTGCCAACCGATCGTGCAGGTACATGTAGGAACCGTAGAAAAACGGATCGCCTTCGCAGATCACTGCCACGTCACGACCCGCATCAAGATGCGCTGCCAGCTCTTCACCGGCCGCATCGTAGAAATCGCTGATCACTTGCTCATAGGACAGCGGTGCCGGCAATGCCTCGGTGGTCACCGGATACACCAGTGGCAGCAAGGTTTGTGCGTCCTGTAAATGCGCTTCGATGATGCCGAAGGCGTTGCCCTTTTTACCCTTGGCGACGAAGTACGCCACCACCGGCGATTCGCGCAGCAGGCGCAGGGCTTTGACGGTTATCAGTTCCGGATCACCCGGTCCTACGCCAAGGCCGATCAAGCGTCCAGGTTGCTGCATCATTCGATCTCCGTGGCGAGGGCATTGACGGCGGCGGCGGCCATGGCGCTACCGCCCAGCCGGCCTTGCATGATAACGAACGGCACGCCGCGACTGTCGGCGGCCAGCGCTGCCTTGGATTCGGCGGCGCCAACGAAGCCCACCGGGAAGCCCAGGATCAGCGCCGGTTTCGGGGCACCGGCGTCGAGCATTTCAAGCAGGTAGAACAGTGCCGTCGGCGCGTTGCCGATCACTACCACACTGCCTTCCAGATGTGGACGCCAAAGCTCCAATGCAGCGGCGGAACGGGTGTTGCCCAATTCACGGGCAAGCTCGGGAACGCTTTCATCACGCAGGGTGCAGATGACCGGGTTGTTCGCCGGCAAACGCGTGCGGGTTATGCCCTCGGACACCATCCGTGCATCACACAGGATCGGCGCGCCGGCGGCCAGCGCATCGCGCCCGGCCTTGCCCGCGCCTGGGGAAAACTGCAAACCGTCAATCGCATCGACCATGCCGCAAGCATGGATCACACGGACCGCGAGTTTTTCCAGATCGGCCGGAATGCGCTCGAGGTTGGCCTCGGCACGAATGATCGCGAAGGAATTGCGATAGATCTCCTGACCGTCGCGGATGTAATCAAGCATCAAGGGGGCTCCGTGAGCGGGCGTCGAGCAAGGCCGCGACCGCGTCGATAGTAAGATTGCGAGCGTGCAGCGCGCCGAAACCCGGCTGCGCGGCATCGCGAAAATAGAGGTCGTAGTGACCAGGGCACGTCGCCAACAATGTGACGGGCGCCGTGTGTGCGCACGCGCAGGAGCGCGGGCAACCCGACAAGTGAACCTGCACCTGTGCGCATTGATCATGCAGCCGTTCGGCCAGTTGCCGCGCGTCGCCCTTGGTATCCGCCAAGCCTTTGCCGCAACCGGCCGATCCGGTGCAGGCCACCAGATGGGCCAGGGTCTGATCGGCGTCGACCAGATAACCCAACGCCTGCAATTGTTGGCGCAGGGCTGGTGAATCCTCATTGCGAACATTGGGCAGCAACAGGCTCTGCCAGGGGGTCAGGCGCAGGCTGGCATCACCAAACGCCTCGGCCAGATGAGCTGCCCCCTTGAGCATCGTCGGGTCCAGCCGCCCCAAGGGCGGCACGGCGCCGACATAGACCAGGCCTTCCTGACGCTGTGGGTAACTGCCGATGTGCAATCGCGCAGGGGCAGTCGGGCGCTGCCATGGTTCTATGGCAAACAAGGGCACTCGCTCGGCCAGGCGTTGCAGCAGCGAATCAAGCGAATGCTCGGCCAACAGATGCCGCATCCGGGTCTGATCCGGCCGTGCAAGTTCAAGAAACAACTCCAGCACTGCCACCACCAAGGCATGTCCGTCACACAGCAATACCGCTGCCGCCGGTGGCTCGGAGGGGCACCCCGCCAGGCCGAAAGCCAGCACTGGCTCGCCGTTTCGCGCAACCGCACTCAGCCAGAGGTCATGGGGATGTTCGAGCATTGCCAAGGCTTCACCGCCATCCAGTTGCACGGCGAACTTGGCCGATAACTCATGGAAGCGCACATGGGTTTGCAAGCTGTCGAGAATTTCCCGGGCCAAGGGTCTGCTGTCGATCAGCATGTGCCGGTCAATGCCGGCGCTGGGGCTGAGCATCAGGTTGCGCACATCATCGCCTGCCACGTTGACAGGCCCCAGCCCGACGGCCAGCAGGCTGTCGATCAACGCCGAGGCCTGTTGGCCAATCCCGCGAATTTGCAAATTGGCGCGGTTAGTCGCCTCTATCACGCCCCCGGCATATCGTTCGGCGGCATCAGCCACCGCCACCGCCTGATCTGCGCGGATAGCCCCGCCAGCGAGTTTGATCCGACAAATACCGCCATCCAGTGCCTGAACGACACGCAACAACCCGGGACAGGCCGATGGGCGCAAGGGACTGGATGTCTGGGGTGAATTCACGGGGGATGACCGGCAACGGGACGAAGGGGCGCATTATGCCTGCTTTGCCCGGTCGGATGAAAAAGCTCAACTGGATTGACGACGAAGCGCGCCACTCAAGGTCATCGCTCGTGTCGCTTGAAGACTCAAACGCCCACCGGATTTTCTGTTTTGAGTGCAACCCCCGTGCATTTAACAGCAAGTAGCAGTTCTTCACGCCAACTTCATTTCAACCTCAAACAGGCTGCTGTACTTTCACCAACAGGAAAATTACTTCCTCCAATACAATATTTATTCACGGACTGAATATGAACAATAACAACTTCTCCGGCGTATTGACCGGCCCGAATCTGCTTTCGTGCATTGAAGACATGTCACTTGCGGATCATGACCACCTGACCCACTGCACACAGATCGCCACCCTATCCGCCGACACGGCCTGCAGCCGCTTTGTCGATTCGACAAAGTGGCTGAATGAATATGTAAATACGCTGGACTTCTTAGGTTGGTCCGTCTTCCAGGATGCAATCTTTACCCGCACCCGTCACGACGTCTTGAGAAGCGTCGCGGACTTCCTGGTCGAGAGCGCTGGGAAGATGCCCGACCGCCGACAAGGCAACGCGATGATTGACACGCTCGACGCACTGAAACCCGACAAGCCGGCGCTGCTCTCCCTGGACCAGGAAAGTCTCCTGGGGCGGCACTTTCAGGTTATCCCTGCCCGCTATGACGCCAACGGGTTTCTTGAAATCGCGGTGTTCAATCTTGAATTGGTGGCGTCCACAAAAGAAAGCAACTTCCTGTACGTTGAATCGGAAAAGCGCTCCGCCACAATCATCCAGCAACGAGCCTGTCTCAAACTGGACAAAGGAAAACTTGAAACAAAAAGAACGCTTATTGATAAAAAACGTCGCGAGATCAGAATGAAAAGATTCGACCTTCCCAGAACCAACCCATAAGACAATCTGATTAAATCTCCATCACTTTTCAGGGCAACCATCGCCCTTGACCGCGATTTCATCGACTGCCGACGGGCGAATGCAATCGACACCGCGTTATGATGCGCAACCGCGCCGGGCGAGACAGACATGAGCGCGGTGATGATTTGGCTTTTGTCTATAGAAGAGGAATGGCATGCCCCCTTGGCTGACAGTTGTAGGCATCGGTGAAGACGGCTTCAAGGGCTTGGGCAAGAACGCTCGAAACGCCCTGCTGGGCGCTTCGCGGATCATTGGCGGTCAGCGGCAACTGGATTTGCTGCCGGTATGCATTCGTGGCGAGCGACAATTGTGGCCCAGCCCGTTTTCGCTGGCCCCGGTGCTGGAACGGCACGGTGAACCGGTTTGCGTGCTGGCCAGCGGCGACCCGATGTTCTTTGGTGTCGGCGCCAGCCTCGCCCGGCAATTGCCCAGCGATGAGATGCTGATCTTGCCTGCACCCTCTTCCTGCTCACTCGCCGCCGCGCGCATGGGCTGGCCGCTGCAGGATGTGGTGACGCTGTCGGTGGTTGCCCGCCCCATCGCGGCACTTAATGCGCAATTGTCCGGTGGCGTTCGTTTACTGGTGCTGAGCAATGACGGCCAAAGCCCTGCCGCGATCGCGGCGCTGTTGCGCGAACGCGGTTTCGGGCCGAGCCGCCTGAGCGTGCTGGAACATTTGGGTGGTGAGACCGAGCGACGCATCGACGGTAGCGCCAACGACTGGGCCGACCCGGCTGTCGCCGACCTGAACCTGATCGCCATCGAATGCATCGCACAAGCAAACGCGCCGCGCCTGTCGCGACTGGCCGGCCTGCCAGACTCCGCCTTCAAGCACGACGGACAACTGACCAAACGCGATGTGCGCGCGATCACACTCGCTCGACTGGCACCGATTCCCGGCGACCTGTTATGGGATGTCGGTGCCGGCAGCGGCTCCATTGGCATCGAATGGATGCGCGCGCATCCAAGTTGCCGCGCGCTGGCCATTGAGGCTGATGAAGGTCGGCAACTGTTGATCGAGCACAACCGCGACGCACTCGGCGTGCCCGGCCTGCAACTGATTCGCGGCAGCGCACCGCAAGCCCTGGCGGGCCTCGAACGCCCGGACGCGATTTTCATCGGCGGCGGGGTCACTCGCGAAGGCGTGCTCGACACTTGCTGGGCAGCGCTCAAACCTGGCGGCCGCCTGATCGCCAATGCGGTCACGCTGCAAAGTGAAATGACCCTGATGGCCTGGCGCGAACGGCACGGCGGCGAGCTGACGCGTATTCATATCGCCCAGGCACAGCCCCTGGGCGACTTCGACACCTGGCGCCAGGCGTTGCCGATTACCTTGCTGGACGTGGTCAAACCCTTCGATGCGTGACGAAACCGCCGAACAACCTGCCCCATTGCGCAGCGGCCTGACCACGGGCAGCTGCGCCACCGCGACCAGCCTGGCAGCGGCTCGCCTGCTACTCGGTGGTGTGAGCTCGGACGCGGTGGAGATCGTGCTGCCCAAAGGCAAGCAGGTGCAGATGCGCCTGGAATTCTGTCGCCTCATGGAAGGCGGCGCCGAGGCCGGGACAATCAAGGATGCCGGGGACGATCCCGACGTAACCCACGGTGCGCTGCTCTACTCTCAAGTGCGCCTGCGCAGTGAGCCGGGGACAGGTTTCATTGCGGGCCGTGGTGTTGGCACGGTAACCCGACCGGGGCTGGTGCTGGGTGTCGGCGAGCCAGCGATCAATCCGGTGCCGCGCAAGATGATCAGCGATCACCTGGCGCTACTCGCCAACGAATTCGGTTACCGCGGCGGTTTCGAGGTCACAGTGAATGTCGAGAACGGTGAGGCCCTGGCATTGAAAACCATGAACCCGCGCCTGGGCATTCTCGGTGGCCTGTCGATCCTGGGCACCAGCGGCATTGTCCGGCCGTTTTCCTGCGCAGCCTACATCGCCTCGATCCACCAGGGGATCGACGTGGCCAAAACCAACGGCTATCTGCACATCGCCGCGTGCACGGGCAACGCCAGCGAAGACACCATGCGCAGGGTCTACAACCTGCCGGAAATCGCCCTGATCGAAATGGGCGATTTCGTCGGTGCAGTGCTCAAGCACCTGCGCAAGGTACCGGTGGAAAAACTCAGCCTGTGTGGCGGCTTCGGCAAGATCAGCAAACTGGCAGCCGGGCACATGGACCTGCACAGTCGGCACTCGAGCATCGATCTGCCGCAACTGGCCGAATGGGCCGCCGCGGTCGGTGCCGATACGGCGTTGCAGCAAGGCATCCGTGAAGCCAATACCAGTCAACAGGCCCTGGCGATGGCCAGCGCCGCAGGAATCGCCCTCGGCGATGCCGTGTGCCAACACGCCCTGCTCTTTGCCCGCAGTGTGGTGCCGGCGCAGGTTCAGGTCGAAGTGTTTGCCATCGATCGCCAGGGCGGGATTGTCGGCCATGCGGGAGCTTTTCAATGAAGCGCATTCTGCTGCTGGGCGGCGTGACCGAGGCCCTGGCGATTGCCCGGACCCTCGGCCCACGACACATCTATAGCCTGGCGGGTGTCGGTCGAGTGCCGACGGACTTGAACTGCCAGGTGCGTGTGGGTGGCTATGGCGGCGCCGAAGGCCTGGCGCAGTTCATCCGCCATGAACGGATTGATCTGTTGCTGGATGCGACTCATCCCTACGCCGCCCAGATCAGTCAAAACGCTGCGCTGGCGGCTCGCTTGAGCGGTATCGCCTGCTGGGCGCTGCGACGTCCGGCATGGCAACCACAAGCCGGCGATGACTGGCGCGATGTCAGTGATTGGCCCGAGTTGATCGAGGCGCTGAAACCCTTCCGTCGACCGTTGTTCACCCTGGGTCGCGAGCCCTTGCAACATCTGGACGAAATCCCGCCGGAGCAGTTCTGGACCTTGCGCGCGCTGGACGTATACCCCGGCAATGACCGCTGCGAAGTGATCGGCGCCCGTGGACCGTTCCAGATCGTTGATGAACGCGAGTTGTTCGAACGTCGCAACATCGACGTACTGATCAGCAAAAACAGCGGCAGCACGGCCACCGAGCCGAAGCTGGAAGTGGCGCGCGAGCGTGGAGTGCCGGTGCTGGTGTTGAAGCGGCCGGAGTTGCCGGTGCCAGATCGAGAGTTTGGGTCGGTGGTAGATGTGCTGGACGCCCTAACGGAGTCGGACTATTCCTGAGACCTGTTGAGCCCTGCGATTTGCTGACAACACTCTCGGACTGATCTGACTGTCCGCACCAGGACTCTAACCCTATAGTCCTCTCCCTCCTGATCTATCAAGAGTAAGTCATGGCCGAACGATTTACCCGTTTTGACGCCGCCGAGTTTCTCAAAACACCGGAAGAAATGGCGGCTTATCTGGACGCCTGCTTTGAAGAGGATGCAGGCGACGGTGTACTGATACGCGCAGCTCTGAACGATATAGCCCGAGCAAAGGGCATGACACAAATTGCCCGTGATGCCGGCCTGGGACGCGAGAGTCTGTACAAAGCGCTGAGCAGTAGTGGCAATCCGGAATTCGCGACTATCATGAAGGTTATGAAAGCCTTGGGCCTGCGCTTGCATGCCATCGCTGATTGATTGCGCTGCGACACCACACCGCACGCAGTGTTTTTACTTATCGGCCCTGATCAGGCTAAATAGCCGCGCCTGATCGCCCACCCACCGGATTTGTCCCATGTCCCGACAACGGCTCGCAATTGCCTGGATCGCCTGCTTCGCAGTGCTGTTCAACATGCTCGCCATGCCGATGTCCGGAGCGATGGCGCAGACGGCGAAACTGCCAGCCGAACAGTTGCTGTGGGGCAGTTTCTGCTCGTCCAGCGGCACCAGGATGGTGGCGATTTCCCTGGGCGACATCGAGCAGAAAGCCCCGCAAAGCGACGACCATTCCAACATGCAGCATTGCTGGTGCTGCAGCGGCTCCGCGCCACTGGTGGCGTTGCCCGGGCATGAACCCCAACTGTATTACGCGCAGTTCGAATCGAATCGAAGCCTGCCTCCCGCTGCATTCAATACCCCGACACCCCGCCAGCAATGGCCCAGCCTCAACCCCCGTGCCTCTCCTCTGGTGTGATTGTTTCTCGCAATTGATCTGCGTTTTGAATCGCCTGGAGAACTGCCATCTTGAACAGACTCATCGTTCTGGCCGCGTTGCTGCTGCCTGCCTGCTTTGCCAATGCCCACGAATACACACAAGGCGATCTGCAGATCGCTCATCCCTGGTCGCAAGAGTTGCCGCCCAATGCGCCGAACGTCGCGGCCTATTTCGTGATCCACAACGCAGGCAAGACCGCCGACCGCCTGCTCAGCGTCGACTCGCCGATTGCGGGTGAGGCCCAGCTGCATGAACATCTGATGCAAAACGACGTGATGAAAATGCAGCACGTACCGAGCGTGGAAATCCCCGCTGGCGGCGAAGTCACTTTTGCGCCGATGGCCTATCACGTGATGCTGCTGAACCTGAAGGACCGCAGCCTGCTGAGCGACGGCAAGCGCTTCCCGCTGACCCTGCACTTCGAGAAGTCCGGTGACGTGACGGTCGAAGTGGCGGTGCAGAAGCAAGCGTCCGAGGCCACGCAAAAGCACGCGCACGTTCAGTAAACAGCTATCGCGACGCCGCCCATGCGCCCGCCAGGCACCAGGTCATCCGCCCACCGTCGTCAGCCATTGAGCCTGACGCGCGGCAGCTGGATCAGCCTGTTCGCCATGTTGATGATCTTTATCGGTCCGCTGATTTCTCAGTCGATGCCGATGGATCAGCGCGCCTCAATGTCCATGAGCATGTCGATGGACATGAGCATGGACATGTCGGCGATGGAGCACGCGGATCACGCCGCACAACCGACTGACGAGCATTGCCCGCCAGCATCCGGGCACCACGCAATCTGGGAAAAATGCGGCTATTGCAGCCTGCTGTTCAATTGCCCGGCGCTCACCGGGGGCGGGGTATTCACAGCGTTCGACACCCCACCCGCCAACACATGCACCACACCATCCCCTCGCCTGGGCCATGCCCGGCAAACCTTCTTCCCCGGCGCCCGCACCCGCGCCCCGCCCGTCGTCGCGTAAACACCCACCGCTGGTTTCACACGGTCCTGTAGGAGCGACCGTGTCGTTTACGACTGTTCGATGGAAATTGTCATGTCCAGGATTGCCGCTGTCCCCTGCTTGAGCGCTGCCCAAGCCACCCTCACCCTGAACGAATCCAGCATTCGTTTCAGGCACGCCACCGCCATCCTGTGCGGTGCGTTGCTGGCGCCATCCGCGCTGGCCGATGAACACGCAGATCATAGTGAAGAACTGAGCCCGACGGTCATCACCGCCATTGCCCCGAGTTCGCCACTGACCATCGTCACCAACCCCAGGGACCCGCGCCAACCCGTGCCGGCCAGCGACGGCTCGGACTATCTGAAAACCATTCCAGGCTTCGCCCAGGTGCGCAATGGCGGCACCAATGGCGACCCGGTGCTGCGCGGCATGTTCGGCTCGCGCCTGAACATCCTCACCAACGGCGGCATGATGCTCGGCGCGTGCCCCGGCCGGATGGACGCACCGACCTCGTACATCTCCCCGCAAACCTACGACAAGCTAACCGTCATCAAAGGTCCGCAGACCGTGCTCTGGGGACCGGGTGCCTCGGCCGGCACCATCCTCTTCGACCGTGAACCGGAACGTTTCGGCGAGCTCGGCACGCGGGTGAACGCCAGTGTGCTGGCCGGCTCCAACGGCCGCTTTGACAAGTTGGTCGACGCCGCCGCCGGCGGACCATTGGGCTATGTGCGGGTGATCGGCAACACCGCCCAGGCCGACGACTACAAGGATGGCAACAACGACACCGTGGCATCGCGCTACGACAAATGGAACGGCGACGTCGCGCTCGGCTGGACCCCGGATGCCGATACCCTGCTCGAGTTCACCGCCGGCAAGGGTGACGGCGAGGCGCGCTACGCAGGACGCGGCATGGACGGTTCGCAGTTCAAGCGCGAGAGCCTCGGCCTGCGCTTCGAGAAGTCCAACATCAGCGACGTGCTGGAAAAGCTCGAGGCGCAGGTCTACTACAACTACGCCGACCATGTGATGGACAACTACACGCTGCGAACGCCGTCCGGCACCGGGATGATGGCCGGCCCCATGGCGTCCAACGTCGACCGTCGGACCCTTGGCGCGCGAGTCAAGGCCACCTGGCGTTGGGCCGACGTGCAGTTGATCGGCGGCATTGACGCGCAGACCAACGAGCACCGCCAACACAGCGCCATGGGCATCGACACCTACAAGGACCTGCCGTACACCAAAGATGCCGACTTCCATAACTACGGAGTGTTCAGCGAACTGACCTGGTACGCCGCCGAGCGTGACCGACTCATCACCGGCGCACGCCTGGACCGCGCTTCGGCCAAGGATTACCGGCAAACCATCGGCTCGGGAATGATGACCCGCCCCAACCCGACCGCCGACGACACCCGCGTCGATACGCTGCCCAGTGGTTTCATCCGCTACGAACATGACCTGGCCGACAGCCCGACCACGGTGTATGCGGGCCTGGGTCACACCCAGCGTTTCCCGGACTACTGGGAACTGTTTTCACCCAATTCCGGCCCCGCCGGATCGGTGAATGCCTTCGATTCGATCAAACCCGAGAAAACCACCCAGCTCGACTTCGGCCTGCAATACAAGTCCGAAGACCTCGATGCCTGGGCCTCGGCTTACATCGGCCAGGTGCGCGACTACATCCTGTTCAACTACACACCCGCCATGATGGGCATGAGCTCGCAAGCGCAGAACATCGATGCGCGAATCATGGGTGGCGAACTGGGCTCCGCCTACGAACTCACCGAACACTGGAAAGCCGACGCCACCCTGGCCTACGCCTGGGGCAAGAACAGCAGCGATGGCAATGCCCTGCCGCAAATGCCACCGCTGGACGCCCGCTTCGGCTTGACCTACATCGAAGACAACTGGAGCGCCGGCGCACTGTGGAGAGTGGTCGCCGCGCAAAACCGTATCGACCAGAACAAAGGCAACGTGGTCGGCAAGGACTTCGACAAGACCCCGGGTTTTGCCGTGTTCTCGCTCAACGGCGCCTATCGGATCAACCAGCACTGGAAGGTCAGCAGCGGCGTCGACAACCTGTTCGGCAAGGCCTACGCCGAACACCTGAACCTGGCCGGCAACGCCGGTTTCGGCTACCCGGCCAATGACCCGCAAGCCATCAAGGAACCGGGGCGCACGCTCTGGACCAGGATTGATATGAGTTTCTAACAAAAAAAGTCAAAAGATCGCAGGCTGCGCCAGCGCCTACATTGGCACGCGTACACCCTGTAGGAGCTGTCGAGTGAAACGAGGCTGCGATCTTTTACAGACAATTGATTCGCCAAGCGGAGCACAACCGATGAAACAGCCCAAAGTGAATTTCTACAACCTGGCCTGGCGCTGGCACTTCTATGCCGGATTGTTCGTTGCACCATTCATGGTGATGCTGGCCCTGACCGGCACGATCTACCTGTTCAAACCGCAACTCGACTCATTGATGTACAGCAGCCTGCTCAACGTCCCGGCCGGGCACCACACAGTGCCGGCCGATGACCTGCTCAACCGGGTGAAAACCGCTTATCCACAAGCAACGATCAAACAATACCTGCCGCCTGTAAACGCCGAGCGCAGCGCCCAGTTTGTCGTGCTCAACGGTGAAAACGAGCTGAACGTGTTCGTCGACCCGTACCACGGCGACATTCTCGGCGAGCAAGACGCCAAGAAGAACCTGCAAGCGGTCGCGCGGGCGATTCACGGCGAACTGATGATCGGCACCGTCGGTGACCGACTGGTGGAACTGGCCGCTGGTTGGGCAGTGGTGCTGGTGGTGTCCGGCGTGTTCCTGTGGTGGCCGCGCGGTCAGGCCGCGGGCATTCTCTGGCCGCGCCTGAGCAGTCGAGGCCGGGTGTTGTGGCGAGACCTGCACGCCGTCACCGGTTTCTGGGGCGCCTCGTTGCTGTTGGTGATGCTGCTCAGCGGCATGACCTGGACCGGCTTCTGGGGCCAGCAATACGCCGCCGTCTGGAACGTCTTTCCGGCCGCGATGTGGGACAACGTGCCCAAGTCCGACGTCGAAGCGCGCAGCCTCAACAGCGCCACCCGCCAGACTGTGCCGTGGGCCATGGAAAATACGCCGATGCCGATGTCGGGCGATCATGCCGAACACATGGCCCACGATGCAGCGCCAGCCGGTCCGGCCGCGCCGACCATCAGCCTGCAGGACGTGCAGAACATCGCCGTGCAACGCAAGGTCGAGCCAGGCTACAGCATCACGTTCCCGACCACGGCCACCGGCGTTTTCACCATCGCCGTGTTCGCCGATGACCCACGCAACGACGCTACCCTGCATGTCGATCAATACACCGGCGACGTCCTCGCCGACGTACGCTACGAGCAGTACGGCGCCGTCGCCCGCGCCACGGAAATCGGTGTGATGCTGCACGAAGGCAAGATGTTCGGCGCGCTCAACCAGATCATCGTCCTGCTGATCTGCCTGATGATCTTGCTCAGTGCGGTCAGCGGCGTGGTGATCTGGTGGAAGCGTCGTCCACAAGGCAAGTTGGGTGTCCCGCCGCTGCGCCACGACCTGCCAAAATGGAAAACCGCGATGGTGATCATGTTCGCCCTGGCGGTGGCGTTTCCGTTGGTGGGCGTTTCGCTGGTAGTCGTCTGGCTGCTCGACCGGCTGCTACTGTCACGCTTCAATCGACAAACTGAAAGCACCTCGACTTAACCATGAGCCTGGCGAGATGCGCGGGATTGCCGCGCATCTCGCCCGCCCCAATGTGGCGCATCCCGACGCACCACTACCCTGACCACGTCCCGTGATGGTGCGCTCTCAAACCCGCGCAACCGCTCTAACACGACATTCCCCTGCCTTTTCCCGACTGGGCACAGCCCTTGCTAAAGACCCTTCAGTAGTCCGCATCTGCCAACCAAGAAAATTCATAAGTTCATGGAGATCGCACAATGAAGCGTCGCAGTTTGATCAAGGCTTTCACACTCACGGCAAGCATTGCCGCGATGGGCATGACCTGGACTGTCCAGGCCGCCGAGACCATCAAGGTCGGTATCCTGCATTCGTTGTCCGGCACCATGGCGATCTCCGAAACATCGCTCAAGGACATGGCGCTGATGACCATCGACGAGATCAACGCCAAGGGCGGCGTGAACGGCAAGATGCTCGAAGCGGTGGTGGTGGACCCGGCGTCGAACTGGCCTCTGTTCGCTGAAAAAGGCCGGCAGTTGCTGACCCAGGACAAGGTCGCCGTGGTGTTCGGATGCTGGACCTCGGTGTCGCGCAAATCAGTGTTGCCAGTGTTCGAAGAACTCAATGGCCTACTGTTCTACCCAGTGCAGTACGAAGGCGAAGAGATGTCGCCGAACGTGTTCTACACCGGCGCCGCGCCGAACCAGCAAGCGATCCCCGCCGTCGAGTACCTGATGAGCGAAGAAGGCGGCAGCGCCAAGCGTTACTTCCTGCTCGGCACCGACTACGTCTACCCACGTACCACCAACAAGATCCTACGTTCGTTCCTGCACTCCAAAGGCGTGGCCGACAAGGACATCGAAGAGGTCTACACGCCGTTCGGCCACAGCGACTACCAGACCATCGTCGCCAACATCAAGAAATTCTCGGCCGGCGGCAAGACTGCGGTCATCTCGACGGTCAATGGCGACTCCAATGTGCCGTTCTACAAGGAACTGGCGAACCAGGGTCTGAAAGCCACCGACGTGCCGGTCGTGGCGTTCTCGGTGGGCGAAGAAGAACTGCGCGGCATCGACACCAAGCCGCTGGTGGGCAACCTCGCGGCATGGAACTACTTCGAGTCGGTCGAGAACCCGGCGAACAAGAAATTCGTTGCCGACTGGAAAGCCTACGCGAAGAAACACAACCTGCCAGGCGCCGACAAAGCCGTGACCAACGACCCGATGGAGGCCACTTACGTCGGCATCCACATGTGGGCGCAGGCGGCCGAAAAAGCCAAGTCCACCGACGTCGACAAAGTCCGCGAAGCCCTGGCCGGCCAGACTTTTGCCGCGCCGTCCGGCTACACCCTGACCATGGACAAGACCAATCACCACCTGCACAAGCCGGTGATGATCGGCGAGATCCAGGCCGACGGTCAGTTCAACGTGGTGTGGCAGACCGAAGGGCCGATCCGCGCCCAGCCGTGGAGCCCGTTCATCCCGGGCAACGACAAGAAGCCGGAGTATGCGGTGAAGAGCAACTGAGCCAACCCGCACAGCCTGATCGTTCCCACGCTCTGCGTGGGAATGCAGCCAAGGACGCTCCGCGTCCCAAAAGCGGACGCGGAGCGTCCGTTGAGGCATTCCTTTGCGGCGCGCGGGAACGATCGACATAGGACATCCGCTATGCCCACCGCCCTTTATCGCTTCATCCTTGCCATCGCACTTCTGTTGCCGATGGCCACTTTCGCCAGCGACGCCGAAGACTTCGTCGCCGCCAATCCCGTGCAGCAAGCCAGGCTTCTCGAAGCTTGGGCCGCGCAGCCTGACCCTGCGCGCATCGAACTGATCAACGCCCTGCAACAGGGCGAACTGACGGTCGATGGCCAGCCGAAAACCCTGCGCCTGAATAACCGCCTGCGGGGTCTGATCGACACCGCCCTGGCCAGCCACCAACTGCTCGCCGCCGACGCCAAAATCCGCCTGGGCGCCGCCCTGCAATTGCAGAAAAGCGCCAAAGCGGCGCAGCTGAAATTCCTCGACCAGCAACTGGCTGGCGAAAAAGATGAAAGCGTTCACGCCGCACTCAGCCTGGCCCTGGCCAACCTGCAACTGGTAGACAGCGATCCGGCCGTGCGCCTCGCCGCTGTACGCCTGCTCGGGGAAACCGGTGATCCACTGGCCCGCACTCGCCTGGAAAGTCTGCTGGAACCGGGTGTCGAAGCCGACGCCAATGTGCGCACGGCTGCCGAAACCAGCCTGGCCCAGGTCAAACGCAAACTGCTGATCGGCGAAATGCTCGGCCAGGCCTTCAGCGGCATGTCCCTCGGTTCGATCCTGCTGCTCGCCGCCCTGGGACTTGCGATCACCTTCGGCCTGCTCGGCGTGATCAACATGGCGCACGGCGAAATGTTGATGCTCGGTGCGTACTCGACCTATGTCGTGCAATTGATGTTCCAGCGCTTCGCCCCGCAGGCCATCGAGTTCTATCCGTTGATCGCGCTGCCCGTGGCATTTTTCGTCACGGCCGGGATCGGCATGGCGCTGGAGCGCACCGTGATTCGCCACCTCTACGGTCGCCCGCTGGAAACCCTGCTCGCCACTTGGGGCATCAGCCTGATGCTGATCCAGTTGGTGCGCCTGGTGTTCGGTGCGCAAAACGTCGAGGTGGCCAACCCGGCGTGGTTGTCCGGCGGAATTCAAGTACTGCCCAATCTGGTGCTGCCGTACAACCGTATCGTGATCATCGCGTTCGCGCTGTTTGTGGTGGTGCTCACCTGGCTGCTGCTGAACAGGACGCGCCTGGGTCTGAACGTGCGCGCCGTCACCCAGAACCGCAACATGGCGGCCTGCTGTGGCGTGCCCACCGGGCGCGTGGACATGCTCGCCTTCGGCCTCGGCTCGGGCATTGCCGGCCTCGGTGGCGTGGCGCTGAGCCAGATCGGCAACGTCGGCCCGGACCTCGGCCAGAGCTACATCATCGATTCGTTCCTGGTGGTGGTGCTCGGCGGTGTCGGGCAACTGGCCGGTAGTGTGTTGGCCGCGTTCGGGCTGGGTATCGCCAACAAGATTCTCGAACCGCAAATCGGTGCCGTGCTCGGCAAGATCCTCATCCTCGCGCTGATCATTCTGTTCATCCAGAAACGTCCGCAAGGCCTCTTCGCACTGAAAGGACGGGTGATCGACTGATGAACCAGCCCCTGATGCTCACGGCCAGCCAAAAGGCCGGTCCCAAAGTCACGATTGCCGTCGGTGCGGTGATCCTTGCTTTACTATTGGCGTTACCGTTGCTGTCATTGTTGTCGCCGGACAGCACTTTCCACGTCTCGGCCTACACGCTGACGTTGGTGGGCAAGATTCTGTGCTACGCCATCGTCGCCCTCGCCCTCGATCTGGTCTGGGGTTATGCCGGCCTGTTGTCTCTCGGCCACGGCCTGTTCTTCGCCCTCGGCGGTTACGCCATGGGCATGTACCTGATGCGCCAGGCCTCGGGCGATGGGTTGCCGGCCTTCATGACGTTCCTGTCGTGGACTGAACTGCCCTGGTACTGGACCGGCACCGAAAGCTTCCTCTGGGCCCTGTGCCTGGTGGTGCTGGCGCCGGGATTGCTGGCGTTGGTGTTCGGCTTCTTCGCCTTCCGCTCGCGGATCAAGGGCGTGTATTTCTCGATCATGACCCAGGCCCTGACATTCGCCGGCATGCTCCTGTTCTTCCGCAACGAAACCGGTTTTGGCGGCAACAACGGCTTCACCAACTTCCGCACCATACTCGGCTTTGGCATCACGGAGCCTGGCACCCGTGCGGTGCTGTTTTTCGCCACGGTGCTGCTGTTGGTGGCGAGCCTGTACATCGGCTGGCGCCTGGCGCAGAGCAAGTTCGGCCGAGTGCTGACCGCATTGCGCGACGCGGAAAACCGCTTGATGTTCTGCGGCTACGACCCGCGCGGATTCAAGCTGTTCGTGTGGGTGTTGAGCGCGGTGTTGTGCGGCCTGGCCGGTGCGCTGTACGTGCCGCAGGTGGGCATCATCAACCCGAGTGAAATGTCGCCGACCAACTCGATCGAAGCGGCGGTCTGGGTGGCCCTCGGTGGTCGTGGCACCTTGATCGGCCCATTGCTGGGCGCAGGCGTGGTCAATGGCATGAAGAGCTGGTTCACCGTGGCGTTCCCGGAGTACTGGCTGTTTTTCCTCGGTGCGCTGTTCATCGTCGTGACCCTGTACCTGCCCAAGGGCGTGATCGGTTTGCTGAAGAAAAGAGGTGAACAATGAGAGTCACTGCAAGCGCTGAATTCATGCTCGAACCGGCATTTTTTCCGCCCCTGGAACCGAACAGGGATGCCGGCAGCAGCCGCGATGCCATCGGCCTCGGCCAGCGTGCCGGCAAAGGCCTGAACACCCGCCACGGCACCATCCTGACCCTGGAGGACATCAGCGTCAGCTTCGATGGCTTCAAGGCGTTGAACGACCTGAACCTGTACATCGGGGTCGGCGAGTTGCGCTGCATCATCGGCCCTAACGGCGCGGGCAAGACCACGCTCATGGACGTGATCACCGGCAAGACCCGCCCCAGTCACGGCAAGGCCTGGTTCGGCGAAACCCTGGATCTGACGCAAATGAGTGAAGTGCAGATTGCCCAGGCCGGCATCGGCCGCAAGTTCCAGAAACCGACCGTGTTCGAAGCCTTGAGTGTGTTCGAGAACCTGGAGTTGGCGCAGAAAACCGACAAATCGGTGTGGGCCAGTCTGCGGGCGCGCTTGAGCGGCGAGCAGAAAGACCGTATCGCCGAGGTGCTCGACACCATTCGCCTGACCGCTTCGGTCAATCGTCCCGCCGGTTTGCTGTCCCACGGCCAGAAGCAGTTCCTGGAAATCGGCATGCTGTTGATGCAAGACCCGCAGTTGCTGCTGCTCGACGAACCGGTGGCCGGCATGACCGACGCCGAAACCGAATTCACCGCCGAACTCTTCAAGACCCTGGCCGGCAAGCATTCGCTGATGGTGGTGGAACACGACATGGGGTTTGTCGGCTCGATCGCCGACCACGTCACCGTGTTGCACCAGGGCAGTGTGCTGGCCGAAGGTTCGCTGGAACAGGTGCAGGAAAACGAACGGGTGATCGACGTGTATCTCGGTCGCTAGGCTTGATCGTTCCCACGCTCTGCGTGGGAATGCCGCCCGGGGCGCTCCGCGTCCCACTGACAATGCAGGGCTCAAGTCCTGCGCATGGGTGACGCGGAGCGTCACGGTATGCATTCCCACGCAGAGCGTGGGAACGATCACGGGGGAGAATTCGAAGATGCTGCAAGTCGACAAGCTGCACCAGTACTACGGCGGTAGCCACATCCTGCGCGGCCTGACGTTTGACGTGAAGGTCGGCGAAGTCACCTGCCTGCTCGGCCGTAACGGCGTGGGCAAGACCACCCTGCTCAAGTGCCTGATGGGCCTGCTGCCGGCCAAGGAAGGTGCGGTCAACTGGGAGGGTAAGCCGATCACCACGTTCAAGCCGCACCAGCGGGTGCATGCCGGCATCGCCTACGTGCCGCAGGGCCGGGAAATCTTCGGCCGCCTGACCGTGGAGGAAAACCTGCTGATGGGCCTGTCGCGATTCCCGGGCTCCGAGGCGAAGGAAGTCCCGGCGTTCATCTACGAGCTGTTTCCGGTATTGCTGCAAATGAAGCAACGGCGCGGTGGTGATTTGTCCGGCGGCCAACAGCAGCAGCTTGCAATCGGCAGAGCCCTGGCCAGCCGCCCACGGTTGCTGATCCTCGACGAACCCACCGAAGGCATCCAGCCGTCGGTGATCAAGGAGATCGGCGCGGTGATCAAGAAACTCGCGGCGCGTGGCGACATGGCGATTTTGCTGGTAGAGCAGTTCTACGATTTCGCCGCCGAACTGGCCGATCAGTACCTGGTGATGTCCCGTGGCGAGATCGTGCAGCAGGGACGTGGAGAAAACATGGAAGCCGAAGGTGTACGCGGCCTGGTAACGATCTAATCTGTGGCGTCCCGGCGATAATCAGAAAATATGAATTTACCTCTTCCCACTGCCCTGTTTACCCCGAGCTGGCATGCCGAGCTGGAACTGGGCTACGCCCGATTCGGCGACAGCACACGCCCGGTCCAACGACGACACAACGGCCCGCTGCGGGTGCAGAAGCACCTGTATGCAGAAGGGCCCCAGGTGTGCCAGCACATCATAGTGCATCCGCCAGGCGGGATCGCCGGCGGTGACCGGCTGGACATCAGCGCCAGCGTCGGCCACGCGGCGTGGGCGCAAATCACCAGCCCCGGCGCCGCCAAGTGGTATCGCGCGGCCGCGCCGGCTTATCAGAAACTCGAGCTGAACGTGGCCCACGGCGCGACACTGGAGTGGCTGCCGCAGGAGACGATCATCTTCAGCGATGCCCGCGCCGAGCTCAGCACGTCCATCGATCTGCAAGGCGATGCACGACTGTTCTACTGGGACGTGGTGGCGCTGGGTCGTCCGGCCAGTGGCGAGCGTTTCGACCATGGGCATTTCCAGGCGCAACTGGATATTCGTCGTGATGGACAGTTGCTCTGGCATGAGCGCCAGCGCATCGTCGGCAATGACGGTTTGCTCGATTCGCCAATTGGGCTGGACGGGCAACCGGTGTTCGCCACGTTGCTGGTGACTGGCGAGATTGATAGTCCATTGCTGGAGCAGTGCCGTTCGCTGCCCCATGACGTGCGCGGGGATTTGACTCAGTTGCCGGGGTTGCTCGTGGCCCGCTGCCTGGCCAGCGAGGCGCTGCTGGCACGCGGCTGGTTGATTGAATTATGGCGACTGCTCAGGCCTGCGTTGCTTGGCCGCGAAGCCGTCCCACCGAGAATATGGAGCACTTGAACATCGCTCCTGCAAACACCTTTTTAACTGCCGAAACTGGATTCCTACGATGGACCTGACCCCACGTGAAAAAGACAAGCTGCTGATCTTCACCGCCGGCCTCGTCGCCGAGCGGCGTTTGGCCCGCGGTGTGAAACTCAACTACCCGGAAGCCATGGCCTATATCTCCGCCGCGTTGCTCGAAGGCGCCCGCGACGGCCAGACCGTAGCCGAGCTGATGCACTACGGCACCACCCTGCTCAACCGCGAACAAGTGATGGAAGGCATCCCGGAAATGATCCCGGAGATCCAGGTGGAAGCGACCTTTCCCGACGGCACCAAACTGGTCACCGTCCACCAACCCATCGCCTGAGGCTGCGCCATGACTTACACCATTCGCGATGCCGTGCATGCCGACCTGCCGGCAATCCGTGACATCTACAACGACGCCGTGCTCAACACCACGGCGATCTGGAACGAACAGGCGGTCGACCTCGGCAACCGCCAGGCGTGGTTCAGCGCCCGGCAATCCCAGGGTTATCCGATCCTGGTGATCGTCGACGGCGAGAACAGCGTACTGGGCTACGCTTCGTTCGGTGACTGGCGACCGTTCGATGGTTTCCGCCACACCGTCGAGCACTCGGTCTACGTGCGCAGCGACCAGCGCGGCAATGGCCTGGGCCCGAAACTGATGGATGCCCTGGTCGAGCGCGCCAGAGACTGCGGCAAACACGTGATGGTCGCGGCCATCGAAAGTGGCAACGCCGCCTCGATTCGCCTGCATGAGCGCATCGGATTCGTGATCACCGGGCAGATGCCTCAGGTGGGCACCAAGTTCGGTCGCTGGCTGGACCTGACCTTTATGCAACTGACCCTCAATCCTGGCGCGCAACCACCGACCGCCAGCAAGGAGTAATACCCGATGAACCCCGCCCAACTGCGACGCGTCAACGTTGAAAGCTTTGCGCACTATCGTCAGGGATTGAGTGACCTGCTGCTCGACGCCGTCGGCTATGGCGCCAGCGTCGGCTTCATGGCCAACCTCGATGCCACACAGGCCCGCGCGTATTTCGATGAAGTTCAGGAGAACCTGAACAAGGGCAACGTGTTGTTGTGGGTGGTGGTCAAGGACGAACAAGTGCAGGCCAGCGTACAGCTGACCCTGTGCCAGAAAGCCAATGGCCTGAACCGCGCCGAGGTGCAGAAATTGCTGGTGCGCGAGCATGCGCGGCGCCGCGGCCTGGGCCAACAATTGATGGCGGCTGTAGAGCAGGCCGCCCTGCAACACAAACGCGGCTTGCTCTACCTCGATACCGAGGCCGGCTCCCCGGCTGAAGACTTCTACAAGGCGCTGGGCTACACCCGTGCCGGTGAAATCCCCGATTACGCCTGCGACCCGAGCGGCCGCTACAAGCCGACTGCCCTTTACTACAAGATTCTCCAAGGAGCCCATTGATGATTCCCGGTGAATACCAGATCCAGCCCGGCGACATCGAACTCAACGCGGGTCGTCGCACCGTCAGCTTGAAAGTGGCCAACAGCGGCGACCGTCCGATCCAGGTCGGCTCGCACTACCACTTTTTCGAAACCAACGACGCCCTCACTTTCGACCGCGACGCCAGCCGCGGCATGCGCCTGAACATCCCCGCCGGCACCGCCGTGCGTTTCGAACCGGGCCAAAGCCGCGAGGTCGAGCTTGTCGACCTGGCCGGGCATCGCCGGGTGTTCGGGTTTGCCGGGCGGATCATGGGCGGCCTCTAAGTTATGTAGTGCGTGCACCGGCCCCTTCGCTGGCAAGCCAGCTCCTACAGAGATCCACAGCCATGCACACCCTGTAGGAGCTGGCTTGCCAGCGATAGCGAGCAACGCGAGCGGTCTCGAAATCAATTGAATCCCAAGGCAAGCCCATGAAAATCTCAAGACAAGCCTACGCCGACATGTACGGCCCCACCGTCGGTGACAAGATCCGCCTGGCCGACACCGAGCTGTGGATCGAAGTGGAAAAAGACTTCACCACCTACGGCGAAGAAGTGAAGTTCGGCGGCGGCAAGGTTATCCGCGACGGTCAGGGCCAGAGCCAACTGTTGGCACGCGAGGTGGTCGACACCCTGATCACCAATGCGCTGATCATCGACCACTGGGGCATCGTCAAGGCGGACGTCGGCCTCAAGGACGGTCGCATCGCCGCCATCGGCAAGGCCGGCAACCCGGATGTCCAGCCCGACGTGAACATCGCCATCGGCGCCAGCACCGAAGTGATCGCCGGTGAAGGCATGATCCTGACCGCCGGCGGCATCGACACCCACATCCACTTCATCTGCCCGCAGCAGATCGAAGAAGCGCTGATGAGCGGTGTTACCACCATGATCGGCGGTGGCACCGGGCCGGCCACCGGCACCAATGCCACCACCTGTACCTCCGGGCCGTGGCACCTGGCGCGCATGCTCCAGGCCGCCGACGCCTTCCCGATGAACATCGGCCTGACCGGCAAGGGCAACGCCAGCCTGCCCGAACCGCTGATCGAACAGGTCAAGGCCGGCGCCATTGGCCTCAAGCTCCACGAAGACTGGGGTACCACCCCGGCCAGCATCGATAACTGCCTGAGTGTCGCCGATCAGTACGACGTACAAGTGGCCATTCACACCGATACCCTCAACGAATCGGGCTTCGTCGAAACCACCCTCGCCGCGTTCAAGGGCCGCACCATCCACACCTACCACACCGAAGGCGCCGGTGGCGGCCATGCCCCGGACATCATCAAGGCCTGCGGTTTTGCCAACGTGCTGCCAAGTTCGACCAATCCGACTCGCCCCTTCACCCGCAACACCATCGACGAACACCTCGACATGCTGATGGTCTGCCACCACCTGGACCCAAGCATTGCCGAAGACGTGGCCTTCGCCGAAAGCCGCATTCGCCGCGAAACCATCGCGGCCGAAGACATCCTTCACGATCTCGGCGCATTCTCGATGATCAGCTCCGACAGCCAGGCCATGGGCCGCGTCGGTGAAGTGATCACCCGCACCTGGCAAACCGCCGACAAGATGAAAAAGCAGCGCGGCCCGCTGCCCCAGGACGGTGAAGGTAACGACAACTTCCGCGCCAAACGCTACATCGCCAAGTACACCATCAACCCGGCGATCACCCACGGCATCAGCCATGAGGTGGGCTCAATCGAAGTGGGTAAATGGGCCGATCTGGTGCTTTGGCGACCGGCGTTCTTCGGGGTCAAACCGACGCTGATCCTCAAGGGTGGCGCCATCGCGGCCAGCCTGATGGGCGATGCCAACGCGTCGATTCCGACACCGCAACCGGTGCATTACCGTCCGATGTTCGCCAGTTACGGTGGTTCGCTGCACGCCACCAGCCTGACGTTCATCAGTCAGGCGGCGCAGGAGGCCGGCTTGCCCGAGACCCTGGGTTTGAAAAAGAAAATCGCCGTGGTCAAAGGTTGTCGTGATGTGCAGAAAACCGACCTGATTCACAACGACTATCTGCCGAGCATTGATGTCGACCCGCAGACATATCAAGTCAAGGCCGATGGCGTATTGCTGTGGTGTGAGCCAGCCGATGTGCTGCCGATGGCGCAACGTTACTTCCTGTTCTGACCATTGGACCAGCCTGCAGGAACCTGGCGTGCCAGGTTCCTGCGATATCAACAGCGATCAGCTTGCCGGTTGAACGGTGAAGGGGGTTTCTACCCGCTGCAGCTTTGCCCGGTCAATCGCCTGACGTGTCAACGTCTTGAGCAGCGCCATCCTCTCCTCCTCTATCGCCTGTACATCAGCGGCATACTCCGCTTCAGTCATGACGCGGCCAGGGGCAAACGTGCTGTCCGGTTTGCCCAGCTCTGCGGCAAGCACCCTGATCTCGATCTTGAGTCCGGCTTTCTCCTCAAGGGACAGGTCAGAGTCATTCATTCGCTCCTGCAGCGCCATGTAGAACTCAGTGGTAGCGCTGATCCGGCGCCTGAAACCTTTGAAAGCGCTGCGGTTGGAACCTTCGACATAGGACGACCAGAACGGCTGGTCAATGAGCAAATCATCCAGCAACGCTCCTGCCTCAAGGTCCAGCACTCTTCGATAGGCCGCATCGATCATTGCCTGGTCGACGCCCGCGATCTCTCGGAATTGCATTTTGCGAAACTGCCAGGGCAAGTCCAGTCGATCAGCCAGGTCCGTCATGAAAGCCATATGCACTTCAACTTCGTCGATCGTGCCTTCAACCTGACCCTGGGCATTGACGCGCCTGAAACGCTCGCCCTGCTCCAGACGCTCGGAAACCGTCTTGTGGGCGATCCGGCTCAACTCGTCCAGGCGCGATTTACCCTGGGCCAGCGAGGCCAGTTCGGCCTCCACCAGGCCTGGATTGGCGAGCTCGTACGCCTCATGAATCAATACCTCCATGCCCATCGCGTTGAACAGTTGCGCGCCGGCATCGACGCAGGAGGTGCCGGGGGTGGCCATGGTGAACAGTTTCAGGCGCAACTCGCTATTCCTGGACATCGCCTCAAGCATTCGCCACACCTTGGCAGTCAGATCGACTCGATAGAGCGTGTCATGAACATAGTGTGATGACCCGGTCAGTTTACGGATCTCGTTGAAAAACGGCACCGATCCGGTCTCATCCTCGACGCTGTTCCAGACTGCCTGGCGGGCGACCCACTCGAATCGTGACAGGCCCTCCTCCCAGTCGAGACTGTCGCGCACGCCACGTGGCGGATAGGGTCTGTCAGGGTCCAGACCAACAGACTGGATGTAATCGCGTAGCGTCTGCAAATGGCTTGCCGAGAGAAATTCCGGATCGCGGCTCACCACGGTTCGCGCCAGCAGTTCCGCCTGCACTGAACCACGGGGTACCGCCGGTATTTCCGTTATCGCATTGAGCTGGATATCCAGGTAAAAATGCCGGAACCGCGGTTGCGAAAACAGTCCGCGCGGCCAGGTTCGAATACCTGTCTCGGCCAGCAGGACCGTATGCAACATTCTCATCCTGCCAATGTCCGGCACCTCTCTCAAAGGATTACCCACAAGGTCCAGAGTATGAAGCTCAGTGAGGTCAGCCAGGTTCGCAATGCCTTGTGGGTCCAGCACGATCCGGTTTTCGCGCAGGCCCAATTCGGTCAAGTTGCGCATGCGACCGACGACATTCGGAATTCTGGTGAGTGAATTGCCGTTGATGTTGAGCGAGCGCAAGTGGGGAAAATTGCCGAGGAACGTCATGTGACCATCGGCTAATTCGGTGTTGGACAAATTCAGTCGGGTGACGTGATCAAAATTACCCTCCAAGGCTGGCATGGTTGCCAGATGCCGTCCCATTGGGAGATCGTGAAGATCGAGCACCGCGCCTTGCAGGTCGCCATATGAATCCACATCGCGCAGGCCGGTCTGCTGCCAGGCTTCCCTGACGGCCTTGTACACCGCGTTACGGCCCTGCCATTCGGCGATGCCGGCGGACGAGTAACGGAACGACTGGGTCGGTGAGTTCAGCCAACGCTGAAAATTTGCGTTGAGCCGATTGAATTCGGCTTCAAGTGCGCCAGCCCTCTGCTCAACATTCGCCTGACCGCCCCCGGCCCGCAGGTAATTCAGGGCTTCTTCCTCCGACCACCCGGGGCGTACGACACGGACACGCTCCTGGGCGGTCAGTTGCCCACGGACCTGATCGAGCCCACGAGAAACGCCGCGCATGCCGCCTCGCAGGCGCATGGTTAGCGGATCGTACGATGGCTTGCGGATGGGATGGTCCGCCAGCAGGACGTTGAACCTGTCTCGTGACAATGGCGCCTGTTGAATGGCCTGCTTGAGTGTGGCGCCCTGATTGATCTGATACCCCAGAGCATCGCGTTCGGCGTCGGGCACGGCATGTAACATGGAAGCGTACAAGTCGTCGGGACCATGCAGGTGCAGATCATCGGCATCTCGTGCTTCGTATTGGCCGTTTTCGCTGACGAGAACCCGGCGAATGACGGCATCCTCCGCACCGACGCTGTTGCTCAACGGTCCATCAAATGACGAGGTACGAATTTCGATTCGCAGGTTTTCGGGCCAAGTGGGCAATGCCTGCAACGAATGCAACGCCAGGCGCTCGGTGTCCGCGCTGTAAGGCACATCGAGGAACAATTCTTCATATGCGCGTGCGGCTCGTGATGTCAGCAGAGAGACTTTCGCACGCTCCCTGAGCGCCAGGGGTATGCGCGACGAGTCGGTAATCTTGAGCAAATCCTCGGGGGTGACGTCGGCCAGCAACTCTTCGGCAGCGGCCGTGGACAGTCCGCTGAAAGCATCCTGCAGCGCCACCACCTGCACGGAGCCAGTCTGCTGCTCGCGGTTGAGCGCTGAAAACAGGGATTCACGCCGGATGTTCGCTTGCTCGGCGAGCTTGTTCCTCAAGGCATTGATCCGCTCGGGCTGCTCTCGGGAAATACCCTGCCCGAGCATGGCGTGGATGTCGTCTTCGCCCATGAACTTCACGGCGAACTCAGGCAGTCTTCCTGAGCGAACTTCAGCGCGGGTGATCTTCAAGGTGTTCGCTGGCGATGCGTCGATGTCACCTAATTTCATCGACGGCCCCCAGTGTTCGGCACCTTCAAAGAGTTCGATGCCGATGCGCTCGGGCCATCTGGGCAGTTGGAGCAGCAAGCGGGTTACCTGCTCAGTGAACGCTTGCGGCACCACGTCAAGCCGAATCTGCTCGGGCAATTTACCCACATCGGCCCTGGCCTTGAAGCGCTTGAGCGTGTCGGTCAGCACTGCGGGTGGCGGCTTGTTGACGACATGCAGCCTGCGTAATTCGCCCTCTTCTACCCCACTGGCGATACGGATCTGCTCCAGGGTGGAGTCGGAGAAACTTTCGGCTACCGGCCCCATTCGGCGCATCAGCCTGGCGTTGTCCCACTCGATCGGGCGGTCGAGCTCGGTCTTCCATCCCCCCGCACCGTTGTGCTCAAGCCTGGGTTGATACGCCCGGGACCGGTTCGGATGCTGCAAGACTGATTGGCCAGTGCGCGGATCCTTGCGCACTTCAAAATGATTGTTTTCATGCTTGAGAATGTCTTTGTCACTGTGCCGGAACAATCCTGACTCGTTGGGCTTCGCCTGCGCAGGGAGAGCAATATCGTGGCCGTAGGCGGTGAGGTTTTTGTTCCACAGTCGCACGCTGCCATCGGGCAGTTGGACCGGCTTCAGGCCGTCGATGAGCGAAGACGGCTTGACCGGCACAGGTACACCGGTGGGCAGTACATGCCCCGCCATCATCAGGGCCAACTGCGCGGCATTGATCATGACCCCCACAAGGTGAGCTGCCGCTTCTTCCTTGTCACCCTTGCTCCACTCTTCGATCCCTTCCATGGTTTCAAACAGCATTTGCCCGACCATGACGGCCAGCAGCGGTCCGCCGAGCCCTGGAACCAGCATGGCGCCAAAATTGAACACGTTCCAGCCGATGTTCAGGTAAGTGGTCAGCCTGTTCCAGCGGGTGGTGGCGTCTTCATCATCGGTGGGCACTGCGATTTGCCGCGCGTCAGCAATTGACTTTATCCTGCGCCAACCACCCAATTGTGGCCACAAAGTGCCCTGGATGAGGTTGGTGATCGGTTCGACACTGGGGTTCTCGATGGCGGTTTCGCGCCACCAGGGTCCCATGTCCAATGGGCCACGCTCAGTCCAGGTGAATGTACTCAAGCGCTCGCGCACCCGGCTGTAAAATTTGCCCTTGTCCTTCTGTGCGACAAAACGACTGAAAAACTGCTGATAACTCGGCGAGCGCAACTGGCTCGCCAGTTCCTTCATGAAGTCCGCCAGGGAGTCATACTCCTTGACGGGGTGATCTGGGTCATCGGGCACGTAAACCAGCAACGTTCCATCAAGTCGACTCTGCTGGTAAATATCATTGCGTTGCAGCATGGCTTCGACCAAAGCCTTGGGGCCATTGGCGAAAAACGCCTTCAGCAACTTGAACTGATCGAATTCCTGTCCCGGCAACACCGCCAAGCGACGTGACCATTCCAAAAGCGTGCGCTGATGCTGTGGGACCAGGCCGTCATAAAGTCGCTTGACTTCTGAAGGGTCCGCAACGGCGCTGAACAGTACGATTCCGGACAGCTTGAACCCCATGAGCGAAAGGCGATGGGATAACAACGGACGACGCCCCTGGAGGATGCCCTGTTTCTCGTCGTGCACCTGCAGCAGCTTTGCGAAACTTGCCGAAGAGATATCTTTTTTCAAGTAAGCGATGAAGGTCGATTCTTTGAAAGCGGCTTTTTCGATGTTGATCGCCTGTTGTGCGACCTTTGCGCCTGCAGCGGCATCCTCGGGTTTCAGAAATGCCTTTATATGCTGCTGATACTGCGCACCCAGATCGAGTTTGCGACTCAGGGTTGCAAATTGCTCGACAGTCAGTGCATGCCGCTGCAACTCATTGGTGCTGTCAACGGTGAAGATGCCGGAGCCATCACGAAACGCCCCCGCCCGTGTTTCTGGTTCCTCGAAGTTGTGCAGCGCCGCCTCAAGCAATGAAGATTGCCGAAGTCGACTTGCATTGTTGTCGACACCGGGGAATAGATTAGCCGGGGTGTACAATCGAATCACTGTGGCATTGACGTCCAGTTCCAGCTCCAACTCCTCCTTCAACGCCTTGACCAGCAAGGGTTCAGCAAAGGCATTGATGTCATGCTGCAGGTTTTCCAGCGTTGTTTCCAATGGCCCCTGCAAACGCCAGCGATCGTCAATCAGATCCTTGAGGTGCTGACGGTCTATCGATCGCGCATTCATGTACCAATCAGGAAAGTTCGGTTGGGCATTGGCGAGCGAGACCAATCGCGAGGGTGGAGCATCTCTTATCGGTGTCGGCAACTTGCCCAGAAGATAATCACGATAGACGTTTTGCTGTCCCACCCCATATGAGTACAACACTTCTATTTCGGGGGCACCCGATACCTGGCTCATCTCGCATATCCTTATGCAGTCAATTGACTCGCCAGTTTTAGGGAGGCTTTAAAAAAACAAAAGATTAAAAAACAGTGGGAAAAATTATTGTTTATCTGAAATCGCATTGAATTTCAGAATCTAAAAAATAATTAATTACCACCCTCGTCTCCCACGCAGCTGCTTGCGCCGCGTAATGGTAGTTTTTAGCGCTCGGCAAAAGGGCTAAGATGCCTGACCTACCTCTCAGGAATCTGGCCATGCGTCTCCCCGACTTCATCAGGCAACACGTGGACCGAATCGTTGATGAATGGGAGCAGTTCGCCAGAACCATCACGCCGGCGGCAGTCAACCTGGACCGTGCAGCCTTGCGCGACCATGCCAAGGCAATTCTGCTGGCCGCCGCGCGCGACATGAACACTGCGCAGACTGCCAGCGAACAGCTGGCCAAGGCCAAGGGCGAAGGCCCCGAAAAAACCCCAAGCCTGGATGAAGCCGGCGCCAGCCATGGCGAGTTGCGGCATACCGTGGGGTTCGATCTGGTACAGATGACCAGCGAATTTCGCCACCTGCGCGCCTGTGTGATTCGCTTGTGGGTCAACAGCCTGGAATCGCCGGACATGGCGTACTTCCAGGACATGATCCGTTTCAACGAAGCCATCGACGAAGCCCTCGCCGAATCCACTGCCGCCTATGCCGAACAGGTCAATCGTTCGCGGGATATCTTCCTGGCAATTCTCGGCCATGACCTGCGCGCGCCCCTGCAAGCAGTGAGCATGTCCACCGAATTGCTGATGCGCAAAACGCCGCTGGAGGGCGTGGCACTGACCTGCGCCAACAACATCAAGCGCGGCACGCGGCACATGGCGGCGATGGTCAATGACTTGCTGGAACTGGTGCGCAACCGTCTGGGCAAAAGCCTGCCGATAGCCCCCACGCCCACGGACCTGGCTGCCGTGGCGCATGAGGCGATTGCGCAGGCTTGCGCAGGAAACCCCGAGTGCAATCCAACGCTGAAAGTAGAGGGGGATATGCAAGGTGTCTGGGATGCCGCGCGGCTGAGTCAGTTGCTGCAAAACCTTATCGGCAATGCATTGCAGCATGGCTCGAAAGGCGATGTCACGGTGACGCTCAGCGGCAAACCCGACACCGTTTACCTCACGGTGCACAACTACGGCGCACCGATTGCCGAGAAGGACATCGGTACGATCTTCGATCCACTGGTACGCAGCGCCGACGAAGAACTGGGCCAGCCATCCACCAGCCTCGGTTTGGGACTGTTTATCGTCAAGGAAGTGGTGGATGCGCACGGTGGGACGGTTGAGGTCAGTTCGAGCGAAACAGACGGAACGCTGTTTACCGTGATGCTGCCAAGAAAGGTATGACGCATCGATAGCGCCACCTACTCCACCACCAAGCGCCCCAACCGCTGCTTGAGCATCCGGTTCTCGGCCCGCAGCTGCTGGACCTCCTCAAGTAGGTCCAGCGCCAAGGCGACGCCTTCCCATTCCAGCTCCAGATCGCGCCGCAGCTTGGCGGCGCGTTTGGCCAGGGTCAGTTCGTAATCGGTGAAGCGCCAGTCCTTGGGCTGCGCGCCCTGAGGTTCGAGGATGCCGTGCTCGACGATTTCGATCACGTAGACGTCTGTCAGGTCGCTCGCCTCACAAAATTCTGCCAGGTCCAGTTGAACGGTCAGGGGGCTGCTCATGATGGGCTACTCCGTCGCTGGGTTCAAAAATTTTCTCGTGGGTTGAAGGCGGCTTTTTTCGCCAGTTCCTGCCACAGCGCCTTGACCTCATCGTCTGCGGCCTTGGGCATTACGGCTTTGAACTGGATGAACAGGTAACCGCGCTCACCCGCCTTGTTCAACAGGCCGTGTCCCTTGGCGCGCATGCGTTGCCCGTTCTGGCTGCCCGCCGGGACCTTGAGGTTGATCTTGCCGGTCAGGGTCGGCACGGCGACTTCGGTGCCCAGCGCCAGCTCCCACGGTGCCAAGGGCAAGGTGATGATCAGGTTTTCGCCTTCGACGTCGAATTTCGGGTGTGGCGCAAAGCGAATGGTCAGGTACAGGTCGCCATTGGCACCACCGCCGACACCCGGAGCACCCTGGCCCTTGAGGCGAATGCGCTCACCATCGCTCACGCCCGCCGGGATCTTCACGTTCAGGCTTTTGCTGGTGTTGCTCACATGCTGCCCGGCCGCATTGTACTGTGGGACCTGGAAGGTGACCTTCTTCGACTCGGTCGACAGGGTTTCTTCCAGAAAAACCCCAAGTTCCATTTCCACGTCTTGCCCCCGACGCCCGGTGCTGCGACGCGAATGTTCTCCGCCGCCACCAAAACCGGGGCCGCGGTTACCGAAGATCGAACTGAAGAAGTCCGAGAAATCGCCAGTGTCCTGGCTACCGCCGAAGCCGCCACGGCTCTGCCAGCCTGGTGGGCCCTGGAACGGTTGGCCATGCTGGCCATAGCGGCGCAACTCGTCGTATTCGGCGCGTTTGTCAGCGCTTTTCAGCGCCTCATAGGCTTCAGAGGCGTCCTTGAACTTGGCCTCGGCGTCCTTTTCCTTGCTGACGTCGGGGTGGTATTTGCGCGCCAGCTTGCGATAGGCAGCCTTGATCGCCTTGTCGTCTGCCGTCGGCTCAACACCGAGAATCTTGTAATAGTCTTTGAAGTCCATCGCGGGAATCACCATCCGTTATCGAAATCGCGCCACCTGCCACAGCATGCGCCTGTTTGCAGCGCAGAGGTTGACCGATCTCAAGATTGTGACCGGGCAGCGCATCAGAAGTTTATCGGCAGCGTGCAGGGCGACTTGTGCTCGCCCCGGGGCTATCCGGTTGATGCAGGGTAGTTTGGGGGTGATGGCGCGTCTTTCAAGCGGTGAACGGCAAGATTTAGCGGATAACCGGCCTTCGATTCTGTGCCGCACTGACATACACTGCGCGGCCGTTTTTTAACCGGAACCCCAAAGACATGAAAAACGCATCTCCAGCCCGTGCCGTGGGTATCGACTTTGGCACGTCCAACTCCACTGTCGGTTGGCTGCGCCCCGGCATGGAAACGCTGATTGCGCTGGAGGATGACAAGATCACCCTGCCCTCGGTGGTCTTCTTCAACCTCGAAGAACGCCGCCCGGTGTACGGTCGACTGGCGCTGCACGAGTACTTGGAAGGGTACGAAGGTCGCCTGATGCGCTCGCTCAAGAGCCTGCTGGGCTCCAAGCTGATCAAGCACGACACCAGTGTTCTTGGCACGGCGATGCCATTCAAGGACCTGCTGGGCCTCTTCATCGGTCAGCTCAAGAGCCGTGCCGAAGCCGCCGCCGGTCGGGAATTCGAAGAAGTGGTGCTGGGCCGCCCGGTGTTCTTCGTCGACGATGATCCGATGGCCGACAAAGAAGCCGAAGACACCCTGGTGGACGTCGCGCGCAAGATCGGTTTCAAGGAAGTGTCCTTCCAGTTCGAACCGATTGCCGCCGCGTTCGACTACGAGTCGACCATCGAGAAGGAAGAGCTGGTACTGATCGTCGACATCGGCGGTGGTACCTCCGACTTCTCGCTGGTGCGCCTGTCGCCAGAGCGTCGGGGTTTGGATAACCGCCAGGATGACATCCTCGCCACTGGTGGTGTGCACATCGGCGGGACCGACTTCGACAAGCAGTTGAGCTTGCAGGGCCTGATGCCACTGTTCGGCTACGGCAGCCGGATGAAGAGCGGCGCCTACATGCCGACCAGTCATCACATGAACCTGGCAACCTGGCACACCATCAACTCGGTGTATTCGCAGAAGTCCCAACTGGCCCTGGGCAGCATGCGCTACGACATCGAAGACACCGGCGGCATCGACCGCCTGTTCAAGCTGATCGAGCAGCGCGCCGGGCACTGGCTGGCCATGCTGACGGAAGAAACCAAGATCGAACTGACCCATGTCGATAGCCGTATTGTCCCCCTGGATCGCATCGAGCCCGGATTGAGCGTGGAGTTGAGTCGGGCATTGTTCGAATCGGCCATCGACAATTTGCTGGAGCGTGTGCGCAACAGCGTCAGCCGGTTGCTGGCAGATGCCGACGTGAGGGTCGATCAGGTGGACACGGTGTTCTTCACCGGTGGTTCGAGCGGGATACCGGCGCTGCGCAACAGCGTTTCGGCGATGTTGCCGAATGCGCGGCATGTGGAAGGGAATATCTTTGGCAGCATTGGTAGCGGCCTGGCCATTGAAGCGGCCAAGCGCTACGGCTCGATGGACTGATCCAAAACCGAGGCGCGACATTCGCTGGCGAGCCAGCTCCTACAGGTAGTGCGTCCCTTGCAGGAGCGGGCTTGCTCGCGAAGACGTCAGTTCAGGCAACGCCTTGCGACCTGATCAAACCATCCCCACCTGCTTCAACTCGCTCTTCAAATACGCGTAATAAATCGGTCCTGCCACCACCCCCGGCAGGCCGAACGCGGCTTCGAACACCAGCATTGCCAGGAGCAACTCCCACGACTTGGCACTGATCTGCCCGCCAACGATCCGCGCGTTGAGAAAATACTCGAGCTTGTGGATGACAATCAGATAGCCCAGCGCGGCCATCGCCACCCAGATCGACAGCGACAGGCCGACAATGGTGATCAGGGTGTTGGACATCAGGTTGCCAATCACCGGCAACAGGCCGAGCAGGAAGGTCAGTACGATCAGGGTCTTGGTCAATGGCAGCTTGATGCCGAACATCGGCAGCACCACTGCCAGGAATATCCCGGTAAAGAACGTGTTGAGCAGGGAAATCTTGATCTGGGCGAACACGATGTTGCGAAACGCCTGCACCAGCAAGTGCAGGCGGTCGAACAGGGCCGCGGCCAACGGTTTGCGCTTGGTCAGGTCCGGAATTCGCTGCAGGGCAATGATCGCACCCAGCACCATGCCGATCAGCAACGTCACGAACATGTGCGCAGCGTCCTTGCCTACGAGCTGCAAGTCACTGAGGTGTTTACTGATCCACTCGCCGATCGCCACGCGGAACTCGGCGGCACTGGCGGGCAGGTAGGCATCGATGAAGGGTGGCAGCTGACCGCGCGCGCGATCGACCACGCCCATGAACTTGTCGAGAGAGGCGCCGGGGTTTTCCGCCTCGTGTAGCAGAAAGCTGATGGCGCCGGCAAAAATCAGCGCCAGCACACTGACAATCAAAGTCCCCAACAATGCCACCGCGAGCCACCGCGCACGCCGTCCTTCGATCAGCCGCTGCAACTGTGGGGTGAGCATGTTGACCAGCTCGAACACCAGCAACCCGGCCAACAGGCTGGGCAGCAACCGCAGTGGAATCACCAGCAGCAGTCCGCCGAAAATGATGACCCAGCTGATGACCAGCAAAACTTGGCGTTGAGAAAACGTTGGCATACAGCCTCAAAACGAACGGCGTAAAAGGATTGGCAGTCTGCCAGCGATCCGGTGTCAGCACTAGGAATTGTGTGAAGGCCTCATCGCGAGCAAGCTCGCTCCTACAATGAGCCGGACGAACCCGTTCAAATGTGGGAGCGCGTTTGCTCGCGATGGGGCTCACAGCCCCCGATGTTATTTTTTCTTCAGGCAGTCACTCATGAACGCCTTGCGCTCATCGCCCTTGAGGGCCTTGGTCGCAGCATCGGCATTGCAGGTTTTCATCTTCTCCTGCTGCGGGGTCAAGGCCTTGGCATCATTGACCGCTGGCGCCGCCTTGAGGCAATTGCTCATGAAGGCTTTGCGCTCATCGCCCTTGAGGCTTTTTGCCGTGGCGTCGGCGTTGCAGGTGGTCATCTTGTTCTGTTGGTCAGTGGCGGCGAAGCCTTGGGAACACAGGAGCAAACCGATCATCAGCAAAGGGGCACGCAGCATCTTCATGGAGTTTTCTCCTTGTCACCGCACCGAGGGGAACGGCCTTGCCTTGGATTGTAGACAACACCTATTAGACCTTCATCTTGTCTCCAGGTGGCTGCGTCGATACTGCTCCGGCGTACACCCTGCCTGGCGCTGGAACATGGCGATGAAGGCCGAGCCGGTGCTGTAGCCCAAATCGAAGGCGACGTCCTGGATGCTGCGGTGGCTGTCCAGCGCCTCGATCGCCGTCAGAAAGCGCAGGCGTTGGCGCCATTCTCCGAAACTCATGCCCAACTCACGGACAAACTGCCGCGCCAGCGTGCGTTCGCTGACATGAATCTGCGCGGCCCATTCGGCCAGTGGCCGGTTATCCCCAGGCTCGGCCTGCAGCGCCTCCAGAATGCCAAGCAATCGGTAACTGCTGGCGTAGGGCAGATAACACTCCTGCACCGGCGCTTGCTGCAGTTGATCCACCAACACCTGGGCCAGACGCTTGTCCGCGGCTTGCTCGGGGATCTTCACGTCCCGGGCGGCAAAGTCTTTGAGGATCGCCTTGAGAATGTCGCTGATGGCCAGTGTGCAGGCCTCTTGCGGCAGATCAGCGCACAGGGTGGGCGCCAGGCAGACCGCGCGATAATTGATCGGCTGGTTGCTGTAGAAGCTGTGCTCGGTTTCGGGGGGCACCCAAACCGCGTATTGCGGCGGTGACATGAAGCGACTGCCGCCAATTTCCATATGCAGCACGCCATGGGCCGAATACTCCAGCGTGCCCCAGGGGTGGCGATGCGCCGAGGCAAAACGATGTGCATCGAAATCGGCGTAGCGGAAGTACACAGGGGCGGGTAGCTCACTGAAATCCAGCAGGTCGATGTGTTTACTGGTCATGCTGTCCGGAATCAGGGGCGGGTTGTCTGGATCGAAGTATAGGCCTGTATCCAGACAAGGGATAATTACCCCTCATTAACGTTCTGGTTTTTCCCATGCAATACGCTTATCCGCTGCTGGCCATTTTCATCTGGGCCGGTAACACCGTGATCACCAAAATGTCGGCCGGGGCGATCTACCCCGCCGAGATCGGTTTTTACCGCTGGCTGCTGGCCGGGGTTTTGTTCACGCCCTTCATGCTCAAACCGGTGATTGCCCACTGGCCGTCGATTCGTCCGAACCTGGGCAAGATCTTTGTCCTCGGTGTGCTCGGCATGGCGGTTTACCAAAGCCTGGCGTACTTCGCCGCGAGCCTGACCTCCGCGACCAACATGGGCATCATCCTGTCGTTGATGCCCCTGATGTCGCTGGCTATGGCGATCATCAGTCTCGGCCAACGCCTGACGATCGGCGCACTGGCGGGTGCGGTGCTGTCGTTTGCCGGGGTTCTGGTGGTGGTCTCGTCCGGCAGCCTTGGCGTGCTGCTGGAGCATGGGGTGAACCTGGGCGACGCAATGATGCTGATCGCCACCCTGGCCTACGCGATCTACAGCACTTTGCTGAAAAAATGGCAGCTGCGTTTGCCGCCCTTGGTGTTGCTGTATCTGCAGGTGCTGGTAGCGGTGGTGGTGTTGTTTCCGCTGTTTCTCGCCTCGCCGAAAATCGGCCCGACCCTGCACAATATTCCGCTGGTGCTCTACGCCTGCCTGCTGGCCTCGATGGTCGCACCGCTGGCATGGATGCAAGCCGTGGTGCGCTTGGGGCCGAGCCGGACCACGCTGTTCTTCAATTTGCTGCCGCTGATTACCGCGCTGATTGCGGCGGTGGTGCTGCACGAGCAGTTGGCGATGTACCACCTGGTGGGCGGGTTGTTGACGTTGGGCGGGGTGATTCTTTCCGAGCGCTGGACCACCGTGCTGGGCCGCAAGTTCAGCGTTGCCTGATCTGGTGATCCTACAGGCCTGCAGCCTTTAGCCGCGCCGCATGCTCGACAAACAACCGGATCGGCTCAGCCCCCTTCCCCACCAGTCCCAACGACTGATTGACGATGTCGAAATGGTCCAGCGGATACTCGTCGCCAATCACTGTCCCCAGGTGCGAGCTGTAACGCCCGACCATCCCGTCGCAATGCCCGGCCTCGCGAACGAAGGCTCTGGCAAACAGCCGGCAACTGCGGTTGGTGCCATCGAACAGATTGCGTCCGCGGTTGGTCTTGCCCGGCTGCAAGGTGCCGGACCAGGAGTAGTAACGCACGCCGTTCACCTCTTCCGGTCCTTGCCCGCCCCAGGTGTCGGGCAGCCCCTGTGGATAACGTTGATTGAACAGCGCCACGCCCGCAGTGGTGAGTGAATGATGGGACGCATGGATATCCACCGGCAGCTTCACTCCGCGATAGCCGGTTTCCAGCAGACTCATCACCGCGGCGATCCACCGTAGTAACAAGGTCATCAACCGCCCCATGACACTGTCATGCGGATAGTGCTTATGTAGATAGTCGGCCAGTTCCGAACCATGGTTGGGCCCCGCCACCGAGGTCACCGAGGCGACCAGATCCGGGCGTTTGGCCGCCGCGTAGCGAGCGGTCAGCGAGCCTTGGCTGTGGCCGATCAGGTTGACCTTCCCGGCACCGGTCTGGCGCAAAATCTCTTCAATCCTCGCCAGCAATTGCTCGCCGCGCACTTCGCTGGAGTTGAGCGGCGAGACCTGCACCGCGAACACTACCGCACCACCACGGCGCAATGCCTCGGCGATCCCGTACCAGTACGGATAGAGCACCAGACGGATAAACCCGAGCATTCCCGGGACCAGCACCAGTGGGTAACGCGTGGCCGAACCTTGCGACATGGGCGAACATCCTTGTGATCGGTGGGGTGACGCCTGGCGGTGGCAAGACATCCGCCAAGCTTCGCCAGCGAACATGACAAACCGACGACCAGTCTAGGACATCCGCCCTACTTCAGCCCCACCACACCCGCCACGATCAGCCCGACCGACAGCAGCTTGACCGCGCTCAGGCTCTCACCGAGCAAGGCAAAGCCGAGTAACACCGTGCCCAGCGAACCGATGGCGGTCCAGATCGGGTAGGCGATGCTCACCGGCAATTCGCGCATGGCCAGAGTCAGGAAGTAGATCCCGCCCACCGCCGCGACGACGGTCATCAGAGAGGGCCAGAGCCGGGTGAAGCCTTCGGCGTACTTCATGCCCATGGCGAAGGTGACTTCGAACCCGGCGGCGATCAGCAAAAATAGCCAGGCCATCTAGAACGCCCTGGCCAGTGCCAATAAGCGCTGCTCTGCTTCGGCGGCAGAGACTTCGAAGGTGCGCACCTCGGACTCTTCACCTTCGGCGGCGACCACGGTGACATCGGTGATGCCGATGAAACCCAGCGCCGTGCGTAAAAGCGTATCCGCATGGTTCATGGCCTCCAATTCGCCGCCCGGGCCGAACCCGAAACCTCCGCGACTGGTCACGATCAAGGCCTTTTTACCCTGCACCAGTGGCTCGTACTGCGCGATACCGTTGTCCAAAGTGTGATTGAAGGTCAGCCCGAGTCGCACGATCTGGTCGATCCAGGCCTTCAAGCCGCTTGGCACGCTGAAGTTGTGCATCGGCGTGGAAATCACCAGCAGGTCATGCCCAAGCAACTCGCCGACCAGCGTGTCGCTGAACGCCAGGTCCGCTTGCATCGACAGCGGTCGTGCATCGGGTTGGGGGTAGAACGCGGCGGCTACGAACGCCTCGTTGACCGGTGGAATCAAGGCTCGGCCGACTTCGCGGCGCGTCAGCTTCGATTGCGGGTGACGGGCCTGCCAGGCCGACAGAAAGACTTCGGCCAAACGCCGGGAGTGCGATCGTTCACCGCGTGGGCTGGCGTGAATTGCAAGAACTGTACTCATCTTACTCTCCTGGGACTAAACTCAAATGGCTCGTGGCTTGCAGCTTGTAGCGCACAGCCGTCTCACTTCAACTGAACAAAAATCAGTCTGGATGAATCCATTTCATCCATGGAGTTGCCATGTTCGCTTCATTGCCATTGACCGCCCTGCGCGCTTTTGAATCCGCCTCACGCCTGCTGAGCTTCAAGGCCGCGGCTGAAGAACTGTCGGTCACTCCGACGGCGGTATCCCATCAAATCCGCTCGCTGGAAACCTGGCTCGGCGTGCAGCTGTTCGAGCGCCTGCCGCGCCAGGTACGCCTGACCGAAGGCGGCGAGCGCTTGTTCCACAGCCTGCACGGTGCTTTCCTGGAAGTGGCGCAAAGCGTCGACACCCTGCGCCCACACCGCAGCGGCACGAACCTGACAATCTCCACCACCGCCGCCTTTGCCGCCCTGTGGCTGGTGCCGCGCCTGGGGCGTTTCTATGCCCGACACCCGAACATCAGTCTGCGCCTGGACACCCATTGCGAGGTCATCGATCTGCATCAGGACGCCAGTGTCGACCTGGTGGTGCGCTACAGCCTCGATGACTATCCGAATCTGTATGGCCTTTGCCTGTTCGACGAGTCTTTCGGCGTTTACGGCTCGCCCGGACAAGTAGCCCTGGCTGCCCATCACACACCTACGCTGATCAGCGTGCGCTGGCACAACTCCAAACTCTACGCCCATGGCTGGGAGGCTTGGTGTACGCAGTCCGGTGAGGCCTGGCTGGCGGGTCAGCCCACCGTGCGCGAATACGATGAAGAGCACTACGCCCTGCAAGCGGCGATTGCCGGACAAGGCCTGGTGCTGGCGAGCAATATTCTGGTCTCCGAGAGCGTCGCCAGCGGTTTGCTGTTGCCTTATCGGGGCGATGTGCAGGTGGAGGGTGCCGGTTACAGCGCGCTGTGTGTGCCGGGACGCGAGCGACATCCGCCGGTTCGGGCTTTTTTCGCGTGGTTACGGGAAGAGGCAACCGTATCCGGTTTTGCCTTCGCGTAAGTAACGTAAGGCGGTGCTGCAAATTGGCAACGTCCTAATATTTTGCAGCGCCCCCCTTCTCAACACGCCAACCAACAACCAGAAGTTACAATCCCTCGGTAGACTTCGCCAAGAACAAACTTATTATAACAGCCACAACCCATCGGTTGTTTATATAAGCCAAGTAAAGGAATACTCATGCACATTGAAGAGCGGCTCGAATTCATCGATTCACTGGCGCCACTGCCAATCTTGAAAACTCGGTCCTTCGCCAACTTTCCAGATCAGTACAACGCTCCCCCCCACGATCCAAACAAACCAACCGCAAGTGTCATGCCTGATACAATTGACGCTTTTCTCCCGGGGGTATCCAAACAAGTTATCGACGACGTCAATCTCTGCAAATTAATCATGCAGAATGCTGCCGACCAACGATACCCCAAAGACGATCAACTCTTCGAGTGGTATAAATACTATGTTGATGGTCTGGGTAAACTGGGCTGGGTGATTCAAAACAAGAACCTCCAGGAGGTCACCATCAAGAAAATCGGCCTCACGATGGACCAGGTTGCCTTGGAGATCGTAGCAGGCTTAATCGGCCCTAATCCTGCGGCGACCCTGGCAAACGTTGCTAAAAAAGCGATAGAAGAGGTGAAGAAAACCCCTCAGGCAATTCAAGTCTTTGATAAAAACAGCAAACTCGGGACACAGGCCAAGTTCGACATTGCCCCTGTCTGGGTGGATAACAGCGGCATGCCGAACATGATCCTTAACTGCATCTCCCTGGATGCACGGGAAAGCAGCCGTGGCATCCTGTTCTGGAAGTCGACCCGGCAATCCACCACCATCAAATCAGGCGCCGTGCGCACTTACCTGGACAGTAAAGTTTTCTCCCGCCTGAGCGACATGCTGTATGACAAGTACACCGAGTCCGGGAAAAAATTCATTTTCGATCTGCCGGACCTTTAAGTTTTACTGAATTTTAAATCGGCAAGCCATTGCCGATTTAAATATCTTTTCGCGCGCCACCTCCCAGCAGAATCCATCATGAAAGAAAACAATTTTGACGCCTACCTGACTAATGGCAAAATAACGTTATTCTGTGGCATGCACACTAACAGTTTCAAAAACGATATTTTGCACGCCACCCTGTACGCTGATCTCCTTGCGACAAGGGGAGGCAATGACCAGGAAGTGTGGTGGCAAACCTATACTCAAACCCTGAACAGGTTTGGCTGTACCCTCAATAGCCGGGAGGTCCGGCGTCTTGAGTTTCACAACACCCGTTTGTTCAATATCGTCGTTGAAAGTACGGAGAGCGCCCTCTCGGAAAATGAACAACAAGCGCTGTCCAGCGTCTTCTCGGAATTGGGAACACTGCCGGCAAACTCCTTGGCCATTGAGGCGATCATCACCAGGCTTCAGGCCAATGCTTACAATGGAACCGCTGACATTGCGGACGCTCGCACAAAAAAACAACCGGTCTCGACAGCAATGCTGCTGACGATCGTTCGTAACGATAAAACCCTGTTGACCCTGCAAATTTCCTTCAAGACCAACGCAGGGATCACACCCGACACCCTGAACCAACCTGTGCTCACGACCATCAAGGATGGGAAAAACAATATTCGCCTGTTGCACAGCTCACTGGATGAACGTCAATACAGCCAGATCAGAGAGACCATCATCAATAAACTGGGCAACAAACTGCAAACCGACTTGCTACATCTCACCCCGCCACCCTGCCCGAACTGAAAGGGTCCAGGCAAGCCATTGCTCTAATCGCTCCCCACGCCCGAGTGGTGAGCGATCAGAGGCTTTTCAGCATCGGCTCAGTTCTTTACTGTCTTGGGCGCCTTACCCGCCTTCATCTGCTCCAGCAACGGTGCGCACTGGTTCGGCTCACCCCCGCTGGGTGCCACCAGCGCCAACAGCCCCGCCGCCGGTGCGGCGATCACGCCCAGTACAACCATTCCAGCCCCGCGCAACATCAAGGGGACGGCTTTCACTCCGGCATCGGGCTTGATGAACTTGCCCCGCACATAAAGTGGAGAACGCAACGAGATCAGCCGCCAGCCCTTGGATTCTGGCGTGATGGTCAGGTCCAACTGCTCGGTGGCCATGTTCGCCGTGCCATCAATGTAGACGATTGCGTTCTCGGTATCGAAAACGAACAACCGCGTAGTGGCCAGTCCGCTCTTGATGTCAAAGTCGGCGGCGGCGCAGTTGATCTTCACTTCCTTGTCGCCAAAGATCTTGCCGATCACATAGTTGCCGACGTTCAGTCCCGCCAGCTCCATCAGTTCCCGGCTGATGGCGCCGTCGTTGATCAGCATTTTCAGATTGCCATTGGCGCTGCCCAGCAACTTGGCCACAGAATTGCCGCGCCCGGTAATGTCGGCATCGCCATTGAGTTGGCCGAAGCTGGTTTTCATCGGTTCGAAGGTGGGGAACAACTGCTTGAGCCTGAATCCCCGTGCGGTGAGTTGTGCCCGGCCTTCCAGCGGTTCGGCGTGCCCGTTCAGGCGAATCTGCGCGTCCAGCTTGCCACCGGCCACGCCAAATCGCAGCGGCTCCAGACTGAGCACACCATCGGTGAGCACCAGGTGCGTGTAGAGATCGTTGAATGGCAATCTTTCGCTGTGGACGATGCGCTTGCCGGTGAATTCGACATCCGCGTCCATGTCGCGCCAGCGATCGGTCTTGAACTCCTCGACCGGTAGCACCTTGTCCGCCGGCTGCTTGCTCTCGCCACCACGGGCTTTCTGCTTGGCATTGGAGTCGGCGCCGATCAACGGGGCCAGGTCGGCGAACAACAGTTGATTGGATAACACTGACCCGCTGAGTTTTGGGCGTGGCTGGCCGGCGACGTAGGCCAGGCTGCCATGGATGTCACTCGCGCCGATCGTGCCGTTGAACGCTTCGTAACGAAACACCGCACCGCCCGGCTCATGCAGCTTGGCGATCAGATGGCCGTCGGTGGCGTAGGGCGGCGTATCCGGCAGGGTCACGCCAATCAGGGGGTAAAGGTTACCCAGGCTGGTGCCGGCCAGTTTCAGGCGTAGATCCAGGGCGCCCAGATTCATCGGATCGGTCAGCGTGCCAGCCAGCTCGACGCTGGTGTCGCCGATCTTCGCTTGCGCCTGCAACGGAAACGGCCGGGCCGCGTCCTGCAGCGCCAGCAAGCCGCCAATTTTGCCCTGGCCCGTGAGTTTCTGAGCGTGGTACTGGCCTTTGACCTTAATTGCAAACGCGTAATCCTGAGGCGAGGCGTCCTGCGCGGAGGCCGTTTTCGCCGCTTTGTCACCGACGATTTCGCTGAAGGGAATCGGCTTGCCCAGGGGATCGATCAGCAGGTCCAGTTGAGTCTTCAGCTTCTGGTCGTCGAGGGTGACATGTCCCTTGTCGAAGCCGATCGCGCCGATATCCACCACCCATGGCGAAGGCTCGGCGTTCGGATCTTTGGGGTCGAACTTGAAGGTCCAGTTGGATCGACCGTCGGCCAGGCGCTGTAACTGGGCATTGGGTTCGGTGAGGTCGATGCGCGGGATCACCACGCGCTGCGCCAACAAGGCCAAGGGTGAGATGCGTAACTCCACACGCTTGAGGCTGGCCATCTGCGGTGTCTTCGACCAGTCCGGGTTACCCAGGCTCAGATCTTGCGCCACCACGTGCGGCCAGGGCACCCAGGCAAACCAGCCGCTCTCATCGGGTTCGCGCCGCCAGACCACGGCCAGATCGCCGTTGATGGCAAACGGCCGGTGCAGCTCTTCGGACACCTTCGCATTGAGGGACGGTTTGATCCGGTTCCAGTCGAAAAACACGATGACCAGCACCAGCACGGCCAACAACACAACGAAGCTGGTGATGCTCCAGGCGAGAATCTTACGGGTGCGCGTCATTGCACAGGGCTCCTGATACGGCTGAGCGTCACGATCGCGATGCTCAGGAGAAACGCAGGGCCAGAACCGGCCCGTCATGCAATCTACGACTGGCAAATGGCCCGCAGGTTTAATCGAACATCCGATTTTGCCGCCATTGACCGATTGAACACGCCCCCTGCTCCCGGTCAGCGTTACCGCCCCCCGCACTTTTGCGTGGCGCAGTTGAGTCGAAAATACCCACCTCGGTGCGCCGCAAAGGCCCGATTTAGAAGGGCTGTAGAGAACAATCAATTCCGTTGATTATTAACATTGCGTTTATGAACTTTTATATCGACTTATCAAGAGTAGCATTGCCTTCGTACCCAATTTATCGCACTCCTACGGAGCACCCCATCATGAAACGCCAACTTCTGCTTAGCCTTACACTTTCAATGCTGGCCAGCACCGCTTTTGCGCTGCCAGCCGCTGACCAGGCCACTCCGCAAGTGAAAGATACTCACTCGGCGTTCAGCCAAACCGTCGCCGCTGATGGCTCCGACCGCACCCCAGGTCAAACCGTCGCCGAAGGTGGTAACGATCGCCTGAAAGAAAAAGGCCTGCTCACTGAAGACGGCTACGATCAAACCCCACAAGGTCAAACTGTGGCAGAGGACGGCTACGACCAGACTCCTCAAGGTCAAACGGTTGCCGCTGACGGCTCCGACCGCACTCCTGGCCAAACCGTTGCCGCTGATGGCTCCGACCGCACTCCTGGTCAAACCGTTGCCGAAGGCGGTGGTGACCGTGTCATCGAACGCAACAGTTCCATGAGCTAAGCCCATGGTGGCCGTGAAAAAAAGCCCAATCACCGGATTGGGCTTTTGATTTTCTGGTCATTGCCTTTGTAGAAGTTGCAACGCCCCGCCTGATCCCCCCTATGTCGTTCGACGCCGGCAAAGCCTATTTGCTAGAGTGCGCCGCAGTCCTTTTCAGAAAACGCCCTTGCAATGCTGCCCCGCGCCGAACAGAAACAACAAACCCGCAACGCCTTGATGGACGCGGCCCGCCATTTGATGGAGGGCGGCCGAGGATTTGGCAGCCTGAGCCTGCGCGAAGTCGCGAAAACCGCCGGGATCGTCCCCACCGGTTTCTACCGGCATTTCGCCGACATGGATGAACTCGGCCTGGTGCTGGTGAGCGAAGTCGGCCAGACCTTCCGTGAAACCATTCGCCTGGTGCGGCACAACGAGTTCGTCATGGGCGGCATCATCGACGCGTCCGTGCGGATATTTCTCGATGTGGTGTCGGCCAACCGTTCGCAATTCCTGTTTCTGGCCAGAGAGCAGTACGGCGGCTCGTTGCCGGTACGTCTGGCCATTGGTCGCCTGCGCGAGAACATCAGCTCCGACCTGGCTGCCGACCTGTCCTTGATGCCGAAACTGCAACATCTGAACATAGCCGGCCTGAGCGTCATGGCGGACCTGATCGTCAAAAGCGTGTTCGCCACCTTGCCGGACATCATCGACCCGCCAGTCCAAGCGCTACCCGAGCACTTGACGCCGCAAGCAAAGATCACCCAACAGCTGCGGTTCATCTTTATCGGCCTCAAGCATTGGCAGGGACTCGGCAGTACCGAATAAGCACCGCCAAGGCACACTCACCCGGCTTCAATTTGGTGCGCATGGAAAAGCCTGCGCACCAAATTCAGCCAAAATCCAGCGCGCCTCGAAACTTTTCCTACGCTGCCTACGGATATTTCCTACGAATCCCCTGATTGGCAAGCCCCTTGCTCTAGCCTGAGCATTGTCCATTGCTGGAAGCTTTCCGATGCTGGTGATTCATCGCAGAATCGACCCTCAACCCGACTGGGCCGCCGAGCTGCACCTGACCTTCGAAGCCCGGAGCAAAAGCCGGTTGCGCTGTTTCAGTGCCGACGGTGAGGACGTCGGGTTGTTTTTGGAGCGCGGTCAATCACCCTTGTATGACGGTGAATACCTGCAAGCCGAAGACGGCCGCGTCGTGCGTGTCTGTGCCCGTCCCGAGCAATTGCTGCACGTCACCTGCGCCAATGCCTTCGAATTGACTCGCGCCGCCTATCACCTGGGTAATCGCCATGTTGCCCTGCAAGTCGGCGACGGCTGGTTGCGCCTGCTCGACGACTACGTGCTCAAGGCCATGCTCGAACAACTCGGCGCGCAAGCCGAGCCCATCGAGGCGGCGTTTCAACCTGAACACGGCGCCTACGGCGGCGGCCATCACCATTCGCGCCACGGTGACGAAGACTTCAACTATCCGCCAAAACTGCACCAGTTCGGCGTGCGCCCATGAACCCCGCATGGGCTTTGCTGCGCCTGGCCAGTCCGCAATTGCCGATTGGCGGCTACAGCTATTCCCAAGGCCTGGAAATGGCGGTGGACAACGGCCGGGTGCACGATCCCGACAGCGCGCGACGCTGGATCAGCGATCAGTTGCTGCTCAATCTCGCCCGCTTCGAGGCGCCGCTGCTGCTCGCCCATTGCATGGCCGCGGCCGAGGAAAACTGGAGCGAACTGCTGCAGCACTGCGAAGAACACCGTGCCAGCCGGGAAACCCGCGAACTGCATCAGGAAAGCCGGCAAATGGGCTACTCCTTACAGCAGTTGCTCAACGGCCTGCCTGAACTCGATGCACAGGCCCGCGCCTTTCTCGTACAACGACCCGAACCCCACCTGGCCCTGGGCTGGGCGTTGGCCGCTCGCGCCTGGCAGATCAGCCCGCAGGATGCACTGGCCGCGTGGCTCTGGAGCTGGCTGGAAAACCAGCTGGCAGTACTGATGAAAACCCTGCCGCTGGGCCAGCAGGCCGCGCAGCGCTTGACCAGTGAACTGCTGCCGCTGTTGCAACAGGCCCAGCAGGACGCTACCCGAATCACCCCCGAACACTTTGGCAGCGCCGCGTTTGGCCTGTCCCTGGCGTGCATGGCCCATGAGCGCCAGTACAGCCGTCTCTTCCGTTCCTAGGGCCTGTTATTTTGGCCGCCCTTTTTTGGAGAACCACATGAACACACAACCTTTGCGCGTCGGCATCGGCGGCCCGGTCGGTTCCGGTAAAACCGCCCTGACCCTGGCCCTGTGCCTGGCCCTGCGCGAACGCTACAACCTGGCCGTGGTGACCAACGACATCTACACCCGCGAAGACGCTGATTTCCTGGTGCGCAACGAAGCGCTGGCGCCGGAACGCATCATCGGCGTGGAAACCGGCGGCTGCCCGCACACGGCGATCCGCGAAGATGCCTCGATCAACCTTGAAGCCGTGGATCAATTGAACCGCCGTTTCCCGGGGCTGGACCTGATTCTGGTGGAGTCCGGTGGCGACAATCTCTCGGCCACCTTCAGCCCGGAGCTGTCCGATCTGACCATCTACGTGATCGACGTTTCCGCTGGCGACAAGCTGCCGCGCAAAGGCGGGCCGGGGATCTGCAAATCCGACCTGCTGGTGATCAACAAAATTGACCTGGCCCCCCTGGTGGGAGCCTCGCTGACGCTGATGGACAGCGACACCACGCGCATGCGCAACGGCAAGCCGTTCGTGTTCAGCAACCAGAAAACCGGCCAGGGCCTGGACGCGATCATCGCCTTCATCGAACGCCAGGGCCTACTGACGGCAGCTTGATCATGACTTATCAACAAGGAAGCTTCTGCATGACACTTAAACGCATTCTGGGCGCCATGGCCCTGCTGTTGACTCCCGCCATTGCGTTCGCCCACCCGGGGCACGGTGACAACGGCCTGCTCGCCGGGATCAGCCACCCGATCGGTGGTCTCGACCATTTGCTGGCGATGCTTGCGGTCGGCCTGTGGGCGGCGCAGCAGCAAGGTGCTGCGCGCTGGGCGCTGCCGTGCACTTTCGTTGGCACAATGCTGCTCGGCGGGCTGCTGGGTTTTGAAGGGCTGGAACTGCCGGTACTGGAAAGCGGGATTGCGGCATCTGTGTTGGCACTGGGCTTGGCGGTAGCCCTGGCGGTGCGTCCGCCATTGAGTCTGGCGGTGGGTGCCACCGCATTGTTCGCATTGTTCCATGGCGTGGCCCATGGCCTGGAATTACCGGACATGTCGAGTCCTTGGGCGTATGCCGCAGGATTTTTCGCGGCGACCGCAGCGCTGCATGCCGCGGGTTATGCGCTGGTGCGGGTGTTGCCGCAAGCGGCGGCTCCCTTGGTTCGATGGGTGGGTGCAGCGTCGGCGGCGACTGGCGTGTGGTTGTTGGCAGGCTGATCAATTCATGCGGCAAGCTGATTTGCTCTTGCTTGCAGCTTGCCGCTTGAAGCTTGATTCCTGCCCCTCTGCTAACATGTCGCGCAATCAACCCTGCCGTGACGACGCCAGCCAATGCCGCCTGTTTCCCGCTCCGCCTCCCAGCCTGAACTGACCACCCTGTTTGCCACGGTGCAACAGCACTTCCAGGACGTGATCGTGCCGCTTTGGCAAGGTCCCGGCTGGAATGCCGAGATGGCGCTGCCCTACGAGGCGCTGGATGCCGAGCATAATCCGCTGCCGCCCCAACGCTACCGGGCCATGGCCTGCGCGCGGCAGTTGTATCTGTTTGCCAGCCTGATCGGCCAGGTGCCAGGCGCCCACGAGCGCGCGGCGGCGCTGTTCCGTTCCCTGCAGCGGCACTTCCATGATGCCGAGCACGGCGGCTGGTTCTACAGCATCGACCCGCAGGGCGCGCCGCTGGATCAGCGTAAAGACCTCTACACCCACGCATTCATTCTGTTCGCCTGCGCCCATTACTGGGACAAAGTCCGCGAGCCGCTGGTGGAATCGGTGCTCAACGCGGCCCTGGAAGTGATCGCGCAACGTTTCGCCAGCGGCGACGGCCTCTACGAAGCGGAACTTGCGCGTGACTGGTCATCGCTGAACAGCGGACCGCTGCAGAATCCGTTGATGCACTTGGCGGAAGCCTTCCTCGCCACGTTGTCGGTGCGCGAAGACCTGGCTGTGCAACAGGCGCTCGTGGACTTATGCACAGGGATGCAGAAGCGCTTTATCGATCCGCAACACGGCGTGTTGATGGAAAAACCGCTGGGCGCTGTGGATAACTGGTTCGAACCTGGGCATCAGTTCGAGTGGTATTTCCTGCTGGAATCATCCGATCTGCTGCGCGGTTCATCCTTGCATGCTTCGCTGGAGCGCGCCTTTACCTTCACCGAGCAACTGGGTGTCGATCCACAGACCGGTGCCGTGCGGGCCATGCTCGACCTGGGGCCGGATGGCGGCTCCCGGGACGCGACGCAGCGAATCTGGGCCCAGGCCGAGTACCTGCGCGCATTGACCCTGCGACCGGACAGTGAGGCCTCGGTGTTGCGTCAATTGCAGGCGTTGCAGCAGCGCTCGCTGCACGCGGGCGGCTGGTATGAGTGCCGTGACGAGCACGGTGAAGTGAGTCGGAGGGACATGCCGTCGACCACGCCTTATCACTTGGCGACTTGTTACCGTGGGTTGATTGAGTATCTTCGCTGATCACTCAATCCACTTACGGTCTCCGGTAAAGCTGATCGTCAGCCAGCGCGCGGCGTCCGGCTCGCCAAGCTTTGCGGAAATTTCCTCGCGCAAACTGTCCAGTTGCCCCACACCGTCCAGCCAATAGTCCTTCGGCAACACGATGTGAATCTCGATGAAACACGCCCTTCCGTGTTTCTGCACGTAGGAAATGTAATCGTCGAAACCATGCTCGATCTTGGCCTCTTCCATCACCTGGCGCACCTTGTCGTCCAGTTGATCCGGGGCAATTCCCAGCACATCGCGCAACGCCGGGCCGAGAATCTTGAACGCCGGAGGGAGCATGCCCAGGGCCAGCAGGATCAGGATCATCGGGTCGACATACAACGCCCATTTGCCATAGCCCTGGGTCTTTAGCAGCAGCGCGATGAGGAAACTCACCAACAGGCCGGCCGAGAGCATCGCGTCCACCAGCCAACTGATGTTGTCGAACTGGATCAGTGATGATTTGAGTGTGCGATTGCGATGGCGGACATAGAAAAAATAAATGAGCTCGACGACGGTGAACACCGCCGCGTAGAAGATCACCAGGCCAAGCTCGACCTCGCGTCCACCACTGATGATGCCGAACACCCCGTTGAGAAAGGCATAAATGGCCACCAGCAACAGGAAACTGCCTTCGATCACCAGCACCATGGATTCCAGGTGCCACGAGCCGAACTGGAAGCGTTGATTGCTTTCCTTGGCGATCAGCCTGGCGGTGATCAGCATCAGGACCTTGATGAAGGCTGCAACCAGCGAGAAGAAGCCATCGAACAGGATGGATTGGGCACCCGAGACAAACCCGGTGATGATCCCGGCGAATGTCACCACCAGCATCAGGAAGGTCGATTGCTTGAGCAGCGCCTGCTCGCCTCGATTGCTCACATGCACTCCTCGAACCTTTGGCCCGCGGGGTTGTTGGGTGAGGAGTCTAGCTGATGTCCTGTGTTGCCTGTTCCGGCCTCTTCGCGGGCAAGCCTCGCTCCTACAAGGATCACGTTGAACCTGTAGGAGCGCGGCTTGCCCGCGACAGCCGTGATGCGGTCTTAGGCCTTGCCACCACTGCGATCAATCGCAAACCCGGCCCAGGTCTGGCTCACCGGCATCAGCTCGACGCTGTTGATATTGATGTGCGCCGGGGCATTGAGCACCCAGAAAATGGTGTCGGCGATGTCTTGCGGCTGGATCGGGTCAGCCCCGGCGTACGTAGCGTTGTAGCGCTCCTGGTCACCGGCGAAACGCACCAGCGAGAACTCGCTTTCACACAGGCCCGGTTCGATGTTGCTGACCCGCACGCCAGTGCCCTGGAGGTCGCAGCGCAGGTTCAGGGAGAACTGTTTGACGAACGCCTTGCTCGCGCCATACACATGGCTGCCCGGGTAAGGGTAGTTGCCGGCAATCGAGCCAAGGTTGACGATGCCCGCGCCACGACCATGGGCGATCAAGCGCGGCAGCAGCAGCCGGGTGCTGTACATCAGGCCCTTGATGTTGGTGTCGACCATGGTGTCCCAGTCGTCCAGATCGCACTTGGGCGCCGGGTCGACACCCAGAGCCAGGCCAGCGTTGTTGATAAGTCCGCGCAGCTTGGCGAAGGATGGCGGCAGGTTGGCAATGGCTTCTTCCATGGCCTTGCGGTCACGCACATCAAGCACCAGGCCGTGCACCTCGGTCTGCTTCGCCAGCTCGGCGCACAGCGCGTTGAGGCGCTCTTCACGACGCCCCGTCAGCACCAGTTTCCAGCCGGCCTCGGCAAAACGACGGGCACAGGCTTCACCAAAACCGGAAGTCGCGCCGGTAATAAACAGGGTGTTGGACATGGTGTTCTCCTTGCTACGGCTGATCGGCAGCCATTGGAATAGAAAATCAGCAGGCAGCATGCCCGGCCTTGCGCACAGCGGCAACCGGCGCGCTATCTGTACAAAAAACGAACAAAACTTGCAACGCCTTGCCGGCCGTGGCTTGCAGCCATATGCACGCACCTTATCCACAGCCCCATCCACACATTCCGGGGGCAAGTGGAAAAGCTGAAAGCCGCTATCCACAAGGCTTTGCAGGCCGATTTGAAACTTTTTTGCTTGACCCCCATTGGCCTGCTGTGTAACCCAGGATCAATTTCCCGACCGCGCGGTCAAGCCTGCGATGGCGCCAAGCCAGTAACCACGGCCCTCAGCCAAGTCTTTCCAGAGTTTAACCACAGACTTATCCACAGGCTTGTGCACTGCGATTTACCGCACTTTCCTTGCCAAGAAAAAGGTTGACAAAGCTGCCTTCGAGGCCCAGAAAAACCCATGATCAAAAAACAACCATAGCGCTGCAAGCCACGGATTCAAAGGCTTTCAGCCAGCTACTCCCACGTTATTCACAGCCAGCTCCACAGCAAACGGGGACAAGTCAAAACCGTGACAAAACAAGTAATTGCAGCGGCTTTATGTCGCGGTTTCGGAGGTCATCAATTTTGTTTTCCACAATTTCCCTCAGGCATGTCAACAACCCTGTGGGAGCGAGCTTGCTCGCGATGACTGGGACACAGATTACATCGTGGTGACTGACACGCCGCTATCGCGAGCAAGCTCGCTCCCACAGGGTTTAGTGGTGTTTGGGAGATGTAAAAAGCCCCGGCGATTGCTCGTCGGGGCTTTGTCATTGCAACAGCGAATCAGTGCCCGCCAAGATAAGCGTTACGCACATCCTCGTTGACCAGCAGCTCCTTTCCTGTACCGCTCATGCGAATCTCGCCGTTGACCATCACATAGGCCCGGTCCGACAGCCGCAGCGCGTGGTTGGCGTTCTGCTCGACCAGGAAAATGGTCATGCCGGTCTTGGCCAATTCCCGCAGCGTGGCGAAGATCTGCTTGACCACGATGGGCGCCAACCCGAGGCTCGGCTCATCGAGCAACAGCAGTTTCGGCCGGCTCATCAGGGCACGGGCGATGGCCAGCATCTGCTGCTCGCCACCCGACATGGTCATCGCACGCTGGGTGCGCCGCTCTTCAAGCCGCGGGAACAGCTTGAACATGCGTTGCATGTCTTCCTTGGCGTACTTGTCGCCAATGGGGATGGTGCCCATCAGCAGGTTTTCCTCGACGGTCATGTCGGGGAACACCCGCCGTCCTTCCGGCGACTGGGCAATGCCGTTGGAGGCGATGTAGTGCGACGACTTGTGGGTGATGTCCACGCCCTGATAAACGATCTGCCCGTCCGCCGCGCGCGGCTGACCGAAGATCGACATCAGCAGGGTCGACTTGCCCGCACCGTTGGAGCCGATCAGGCTGACGGTTTCCCCTTCGTTGATGTGCAGCGAAACGTTCTTCAGGGCCTGGATCGGCCCATAGAACACGTCCAGGTCCTTGAGTTCGAGGATGGGTTTGCTCATACCACTTCCTCTTCATCGGCGCCCAGGTAGGCGGCAATCACTTTCGGGTCGTTACGGATGTCACTGGGGCCGCCCTCGGCGATAACGACGCCGTGGTCCAGCACCACAATGTGGTCGGAAATACTCATTACCATGCCCATGTCGTGTTCGATCAGCACCACCGTCAGATCATGCTCGTCGCGCAGCAGCCGGATCATCGCGCTCAGCGCTTCGGTTTCCTGAGGGTTGAGGCCGGCGGCGGGTTCGTCGAGGCAGATGATCTGCGGACGGGTGCACATGGCCCGGGCAATCTCCAGTCGGCGTTGCTGGCCGTAGGACAGTTCACCGGCCAGGCGGTTGGCGCAGTCCACCAGGTCCACCACTTCCAGCCAGTAGAAGGCATGGTCCAGCGCATCGCTTTCGGCCTTGCGGTAACCCTTGGTGTTGAGGATGCCCGCCAGCAGATTGCGGTTGACCCACATGTGCTGGGCCACCAGCAGGTTTTCCAGCACCGACATTTCCTTGAACAGGCGAATGTTCTGGAAAGTCCGTGCCAGACCGGCACGGTTTATCAGGTGGGTGCCGCCAAACATCTTGTAGCGCAGCCGGGTGATGAAGCTTTTGGGCGAGACGAAATCGGTCGGTTTGAACGATTCGCCCAACAGCTTGATGACGTTGGTCTTCTGGCCACGCACGTTGAGTTCGATTTTGCCGCCGGAGGCCTTGTAGAAACCGGTCAGGCAGTTGAACACCGTGGTCTTGCCTGCGCCGTTGGGGCCGATCAAGGCGAAGATCGAGTTGCGCTTGACCTTGAGGCTGACATCATTCAATGCCTTGATGCCGCCGAAGTGCATCATCAGCTTCTCTACGGAGAGTACGACTTCGCTCATGGCGCTACTCCTTTACGCGGGGTCACACCGGTACGGCTGATTCGAATCAGGCCGCGCGGTCGCCAGATCATCATCAACACCATCAGGATGCCGAACAGCAGCACGCGGTATTCGGCGAAGCCACGCAGAAGTTCCGGGGCCACGGTCAGTACGAAGGCCGCAATCACCACGCCGATGGTCGAGCCCATGCCGCCGAGGACCACGATGGCGAGGATCAGGGCCGATTCGAAGAAGGTGAACGAGGTCGGGTTGACGAAACCCTGATAGGTGGCGAAGAACACGCCGGCCAGACCGGCCGTCGATGCGCCGATGGTGAATGCCGAGAGCTTGACCAGCACGTGGTTCAGGCCCATGGAGCGGCAGGCGATCTCATCCTCGCGCAGCGCTTCCCAGGCACGACCGACGGGCATGCGGGTCAGGCGATGCTTGATGTACAACACGGCCAGTACCACCAGGAACAACACTGCGTAGATGAAGTAGTACTTCACGTCCGGGTTGTAGGCGATGCCGAAGTACTCATGGAACGGCACGCCGCCATCCTTGGCTCGTTTGCCGAATTCCAGGCCGAAGAAGGTCGGCAGTGGTGCCGGCATGCCGTTGGGGCCGCCGGTCAGGGACAGCCAGTTGTTGAGGATCAAGCGGATGATTTCACCAAAACCCAGGGTCACGATCGCCAGATAGTCACCGTGCAGGCGTAGTACAGGGAAACCGAGGATGCAACCGGCCAGCCCGGCGGCGATCGCCGCCAGCGGCAGCACCGTCCAGAAACCCAGCCCCAGGTACTGATAACCGAGCGCAAGGCCGTAGGCACCGATGGCATAGAACGCCACGTAACCCAGGTCGAGCAGGCCGGCCAGGCCAACCACGATGTTCAGCCCCAGGCCCAGCAACACGTAGATCAACCCGAGGATGACCACGCCCAGCAGGTAGGAGTTGGAGAAAAACGGGAACACCACGGCGAGGACGATCATCACCGGGATGATCCAGCGCAACCGCGATTTGTAGTCGGGTGCCAGTACATGCACCCCGGAACCTGTGCTTTCAAAACCTTCGAGGATGCTCAAACCCTTGGGGGTTTGCAGGAACATGCTCAAGGCAAAGCGACCGGCCATGACGATAGCGACAATCCACGCCACGCGAGTGGTTTCCAGGTTGAATCCGTAGCCTTCGAGGACAACGCCGACAATCGGCCCGAACACGATCAGGGCGATGAGGCCGGCAAGAATCGCGTCAACCAGACTTTTTTTGAGATCAATGGTTTTATTAGTGGTTGAGGACATCGCTTACACCTTCGACACAAGAGGACGGCCGAGCAGGCCTTGGGGCCGAAAGACCAGAACGAGAACCAGCAGCGAGAAGCTGAAAACGTCTTTGTAGTCCGAGTTCACCAGGCCAGAGAACAGCGACTCGGAAATCCCGAGGATGATCCCGCCGAGCATGGCACCTGGCAGCGAGCCGATCCCGCCGAGCACCGCGGCAGTGAACGCCTTGATCCCGATGATGAAGCCGGCATAGAAGTCGAACGTGCCGTAGTTCATGGTGATCAGCACGCCGGCCAGGGCCGCCATCGCTGCACCGATGATGAACACATAGGAAATCACCCGGTCGGTGTTGATCCCCAGGATCGAGGCCATCTTGCGGTCTTGCTGGGTCGCGCGGCACATGCGGCCGAGCTTGGTGTACTTGATGATGTAGGTCAGCGCGGCCATGCCGACAAACGCGGCGACCAGAATGAACACCTTGGTGTAGGTCAGCTGCACGAAACCTGTGCCGACTTCGACACGCCACGCCCCGCTGAGCAACGTTGGAACGCCCTGTTGTTTGGCGCCCTGGGCGATCTGCGCATAGTTTTGCAGGATCAGCGAAATACCGATGGCGCTGATCAGCGGTGCCAGTCGGGTGGAGTTACGCAGGGGTTTGTAGGCGACGCGCTCGATGACCCAGCCATACACCGCCGTGACGACGATGGTGAAGATCAGGGTGCCGAGCATCAGCAGAGGGAAGGATTCAATACCGAAGTATGCCAGCAGAGCCAGACTGATCGCCGCGAGGTAAGCGGAAATCATGTAAACCTCGCCGTGGGCGAAGTTGATCATGCCGATGATGCCATAGACCATTGTGTAGCCGATGGCGATCAGGCCATAGACCGACCCGAGGGTCAGGCCGTTGACCAGTTGCTGCAGGAAAATACCATCCATAACGCAATCTCACGCAATGAGAACCTGTCCACCTGCCGGTGCGGTTCTTCTAAGGAAAATACAGATATACGTCGGAGCAATGTCAGTCAGGGTCCCACACCGCCCTTGTAGGAGCTGGCTTGCCAGCGAAAGCGGTGCATCAGCCAACAAGCTGTCGACTGGTCTGGCGCCTTCGCGGGCAAGCCCGCTCCTACAAAGGATCAGTGGGGTTCAGCTGATCGGGTCAGCCCTTACTTCTGTTTTTCCAGTTGGTGGTACTTGCCATCCTTGTCCCACTGGTAAACCACGTAGTCGGAGATTTTCAGGTCACCCTTGCTGTCCCAGGTCTTCTCGCCCATGACAGTCTTGACCGGATTTTTCTTCAGCCACGCAGCCGCTTCTTCGCCCTTGTTGGATTTGGCGCCGTTGAAGGCAGCCGCCAGGGCCTGGACCGAAGCATAAGCGTACAGGGTGTAGCCTTCAGGCTCGGTACCGGCCTTGCGGAATGCGTCTACCACGGTCTTGCTGTCTGGCAGCAGGCGTGGGTCGGCACCGAAGGTCATCAACACGCCGTCCACGAATTGCGGACCGCCAGCGGTGGTCACCAGTTCGTCGGTCACGATGCCGTCGTCGGACATGAACTTGACATCTTTCAGGCCTTGTTCACGCAGCTGGCGAACCAGAGGACCGGCTTCCGGGTGCAGGCCACCGAAGTAGACGACGTCAGCGCCGGCACCGCGGATCTTGGTCACGATGGTGCTGAAGTCTTTTTCGCCACGGGTCAGGCCTTCATACAGCACAGGCGTTACGCCGCGCTTGACCAGTTGGGCCTTGGTGGCGTCAGCCAGGCCTTGGCCGTAGGTGTCCTTGTCGTGCAGCACGACAACCTTCTTGCCCTTGAGCACGTCGACGATGTAGTCGCCGGCCACGATGCCTTGCTGGTCGTCACGACCGCACATGCGGAACATGGCGCTCAGGCCGCGCTCGGTCACCTGTGGGTTGGTGGAGCCTGGAGTGATGGCGATGATGCCCGCTTCGTCGTAGATCTCGGAAGCCGGGATAGTCGAGGAGGAGCAGAAGTGACCGACCACGCCGGCGACTTTCTGGTTGGTCAGGTCTTTGGCGACCGTCACAGCCTGCTTCGGTTCGCAGGCGTCATCGCCCTTGACCAGTACGATTTTTTCCCCGTTCACGCCGCCCGCTGCGTTGACCGCGTCGGCTGCTGCCTGTGCACCCTTCATGTACTGCTCGCCAAATGCCGCATTGGCGCCCGTCATTGGACCCGCTACGCCGATCTTGATGTCAGCCTGAGCAAACGCAGAAACACCCAACGCAGCTGCCACTGCGAGGGCCAGAAAGCCTTTCTTGTAAAACGTCTGGGACATGAGGTGGTGCTCCATGGTTTTTTTAATTGGCACTGCGACTTCACTGATTGCTCAGAGCAAGGGCCGTGCCATCGGTTTTTTATTCTTAAAAAAGTCGCTGCTTTATTCTTATTTCGACTATCTCGGGCCCATTTTCATTGGGCGTGCAACCGTCTAAACCGCGGAAGGTAAAACCATTATTTTTTTGAGGCGCAACCCGCCTGCGCCATCATTGCAACCGCGGCACTAAACGACGTGCAACCAGCCTGTAACAACGTGCGTCACCGAAGTGCACACTGCTGGTGCGGGACTGCTACAACCCGCACCACTACAGGCTAGCTGCTGATCAAAAAAGCGCCGCTTCCAACAACAAAAATCAACATTCAGATCACGATCCGCAAGCACTGGCCCGCGTGATACAGCGAAAAACCCGCCTCGTACAGACAACTGCGCAACCCCACTCCGGCCAATGGCTGCATCGGAGCGAAGGGAATCGGTAGCGCTTGAGGATTTCCGTTACACAAATAATCGGCGAAGGCTTTGCCGACCACCGTCCCGGTGGTCACGCCCCGGCCGTTGTAACCGGTGACTGCCACTAGACCGGGCGCAGGTTCGAACAGGCGCATCAAATGATCGGGGGTGAAGGCAATGCACCCGGTCCAGGTGCACTCCCATTCCACCGGCTTGAGGTAGGGGAAGTAATGCTGCTGCACCCGATCGGCCCAGGCCTTGAGGAACCAGGCCGGCTTCTGGTTGCCATTACCGAGACTGCCGAGCAGCAGGCGCCCGTCCTTGTCCCGGCGAATACTGCTGAGCACCTGGCGGGTGTCCCAGGAACCCTGGCCACCGGGCAGGATTTGCTGCGCGGCGTCTTCGGTCAGCGGTACCGAGGCCACCTGATAGTAATAACCGGGGAAGAAATTACGCCGCAGCTCCGTCCAGTCGCCTTCGGTATAGGCATTGGAAGCGATCACCACTTGCTCGGCCAGGACCGAACCCTGCGCGGTTTGCACCGACCAGCGCTGCCCCTGACGTTCGAGGCGGGTCACCGGGGAATGATCGAACAACTGCCCCCCCAGACCAATGGCCGCCTTGGCCAAGCCGGTGGTGTAAGCCATCGGGTTGAGCGTGCCAGCACGGCGATCGAGCAGTGCCGCAGCGATTTTTTTGGTACCCGTCGCTTGCTCACACGCTGGCCCGGTCAGCAGCTCGACAGGTGCGCCACGGCGTTTCCATTGCTCTTCACGACTGCGCAAGTCAGCTTCGCCACGGGCGTTGTGCGCCATGTGCAGCGTGCCTTCGCGGCGCAACTGGCAATCGATGTTGTACTTGTCCACAAGGCTGAACACCAGGGACGGTGCGGCGCCGAGCATGCGGTTGAGCTGGCGGCCCACCACCTCACCAAATCCGGCTTCGATCTCGTCCGGGGGAATCCACATGCCGGCATTGACCAGCCCGACGTTGCGCCCCGAACCGCCGTGGCCGGCGCGATGGGCTTCGAGCACACATACCGTCTTGCCCTGCTCCAGCAGATGCACCGCCGCCGACAGCCCGGTAAAACCTGCGCCAATCACGCAGACATCGGCCTTCATTTCACCCTTGAGCGCCGAGTTGTCGGGCCTTTGCGGCGTCAGTTTTTCCCACAGACACTCTTCGCGTAACGGCATTGCCAGACTCCAACCAGAAACCTAACAAACAAAAACAAAGCATCGCTGGCAAGCCAACTCCCACAGGGTTATGTGCCGCAACACAAATCCTGTGGGAGCTGGCTTGCCAGCGATAGTGCCCATCAGTCGAACGTGATGCCCTGCGCCAACGGCAACTCCAGCGAATAGTTCACGGTGTTGGTCTGACGACGCATGTAACCACGCCATGCATCGGAACCGGACTCACGACCGCCGCCGGTCTCCTTCTCACCACCGAATGCACCGCCGATTTCCGCGCCGCTCGGGCCGATGTTGACGTTGGCGATGCCGCAGTCACTGCCCACCGCCGACATGAACTGCTCGGCTTCACGCACGTCGGTGGTAAAGATGCAAGACGACAGGCCTTGCGGCACGGCGTTGTTCAAACGCAGCGCTTCGTTGAAATCGTTGTAGCCCACCACGTACAGGATCGGCGCGAAGGTTTCATGGCAGACCACATCGCTCTGCTCCGGCATTTCGACGATGGCCGGCGAAACGTAGTAGGCATTCGGGAATTTGTCTTCCAGCTGACGCTTGCCGCCGAACACCTTGCCGCCTTCGCTCAGAGCCTGCTCCAGCGCGTCCTGCATGTTGTCGAAGCTTTGCTTGTCGATCAGCGGGCCGATCAGGTTGCCTTCCAGCGGATGGCCGATGCGCACTTTGGAGTAGGCGGCCTTGAGGCGGGTGACGATTTCTTCCTTCACAGACTCATGGGCGATGAGGCGGCGTAGCGTGGTGCAGCGCTGGCCTGCAGTGCCGACGGCGCTGAACAGGATCGCGCGAACGGCCATGTCCAGATCGGCGCTTGGGCCAAGGATCATCGCGTTGTTGCCACCCAGCTCGAGAATGCTGCGGGCAAAGCGCGCGGCGATTTTCGGCGCCACTTCACGGCCCATGCGGGTGCTGCCGGTGGCGCTGACCAGCGCAACACGCGGGTCATCGACCAGGGCTTCACCGGCATCGCGACCGCCAATGACCACCTGGCTCAGGTGTGGCGGCGCATCGCTGAAATTCTTCAGCACGCGGTCGAACAGTGCCTGGCAGGCCAGTGCGGTCAGTGGCGTTTTTTCCGACGGCTTCCAGATCACCGGGTTGCCGCAGACCAGCGCCAGCGTTGTGTTCCAGGCCCAGACCGCCACCGGGAAGTTAAAGGCGCTGATCACACCGACGACGCCCAGCGGGTGCCAGGTCTCGCGCATGTGATGGCCAGGGCGCTCGGAGGCGATGGTCAAGCCATACAGTTGACGGGACAGGCCGACGGCGAAGTCGCAGATGTCGATCATTTCCTGAACTTCACCCAGGCCTTCCTGGGTGATCTTGCCCGCTTCCCAGGACACCAGTTCGCCGAGATCGGCCTTGTATTCGCGAAGGATCTCACCCAGTTGCCGCACCAGCTCGCCGCGACGCGGTGCCGGAACCTTGCGCCACAGTTCGAATGCATGATCTGCACGACTGATGTGCTGCTCGACTTCAGCGGCACCTTCCCAGTTGACGGTGGCAATCGTGCTGCCATCGATCGGCGAATGCACCGGCACTTTGCCGTTCTGGTACAGGGCCGGGTTCACACCAAGACGATCAAGCAATGCGGCAACCATGGGTCACTCCTCAAGCAAAAAACGGAACGTGTGCAGCCGCCGAATCACGACTGATCAGACCTGTAGTTTTAGCGCTCCCGAGGTTACTCAACAAACGACCATTAAGAGAGATATCATTCCGTTTATTCATGCTGTGCATTGTTGGCAATAAAGAGACAAGTACAAAGGACCGCCCATGCTGAACAAACGCTATTTGCCCTCGATCGCTGCACTGCAGTGTTTCGAAGCCGTGACCCGCCACCTGAGCTTCACTCGAGCCGCGGAAGAGCTCAACCTGACCCAGAGCGCTGTCAGTAAACAGGTGGCGCAACTGGAAGAGCTGTTGCAGCACCTGCTGTTTCGCCGGGTTCGCCGACGCCTGCAAATGACGCCTGCGGGCGATCTGTACCTGGTGGAGGTACGAAAAATCCTCACCCAGGTTGAGATGTCGACCCATTACCTGCGTTCCTACGGGGGTGAAACCGAAGTCCTGCGCGTCTCCACACCCTCGACCTTCGGCGCTCGCTGGCTGGTGCCGCGCCTCAAGGGCTGGCGCCTGCGCCATCCGTCGATCCATCTGGACCTGTGCAATGAACAGGAAGCCGACGATCTGTTGCAAGGGCGCAGCGACCTGGCGTTCTACTTCGGCCAGGGTTCTCGTCCGGGCACCGAATGCCTGAAGTTGTTCAGCGAAGAGCTGGTGCCTGTCTGCGCCCCGGGCAGCCTGCCCGACACGCCATTCACCGACCCGACGCAACTCACCGACCTGGTCCTGCTGCAAAACGCCTCCCGCCCCCAAGCCTGGCACGACTGGTTCGACAGTCAGGGCTACCACACCGAACACAGCTACCACGGCCCGCGTTTCGAAACCTTCTATATGTGCATCCGCGCGGCGCAAGTCGGCTGCGGCGTAGCACTGCTGCCAAGGTTTCTGGTGGAAGAGGAACTGGCCGACGGCAAGCTGGTCATTCCCTGGCAGCATGCGATGCCCAGCACCGACGCCTATTACCTGGCGTACCCGGAACATTCGGCGGAAGTGCCCAAGGTGCGCGATTTCGTGAAGTGGATGCTGGAGCAGGTGTAGGGACGCTTCAAAAATCGCTGGCAATCAACACCACCGATATGCGCCACTAGCCTTATTCAATGTGGAGAACCCCCGTTATGAGCGAGAGTGTGTTTGCCGATCGCATCGTGCAGAACCTGCTCGACACCGACTTCTACAAACTGACAATGATGCAGGCGGTGCTGCACAACTACCCGAACGTAGAGGTCGAATGGGAGTTTCGTTGCCGTAACAGTGAAGATTTGCGCCCGTACCTGGCGGAAATCCGTTTCCAGATCGAACGGTTGGCCGAGCTGAGCCTGAGCGCCGACCAATTGAGTTTTCTGGAGCGCATCAGCTTCCTGAAGCCGGATTTCCTGCGTTTTCTAGGGCTGTTTCGCTTCAACTTGCGCTACATCCACACAGGTATCGAAAACGGCGAACTGTTCATCCGTCTGCGGGGCCCGTGGTTGCACGTGATCCTGTTCGAGGTACCGATTCTGGCCATCGTCAGTGAGGTGCGTAACCGCTATCGCTATCGGGAGATTGTCCTGGAGCAGGCGCGTGAGCAGCTCTATCGCAAGTTCGACTGGCTGAGTGCCAACGCCAGCAGCGAGGAACTGTCCGAGTTGCAGGTAGCCGATTTCGGCACCCGTCGTCGCTTCTCCTACCGTGTACAGGAAGAAGTGGTGAACGTGCTCAAGCACGATTTCCCCGGGCGCTTCGTTGGTACCAGCAACGTGCACCTGTCCCGGGAACTGGACATGAAGCCGCTGGGCACCATGGCCCACGAATGGATCATGGCCCACCAGCAACTCGGCCCGCGGCTGATCGACAGCCAGATCGCCGCCCTCGATTGCTGGGTCCGCGAATACCGTGGCCTGCTAGGGATTGCGCTGACCGACTGCATCACCATCGATGCATTCCTGGGCGATTTCGACCTGTTTTTCGCCAAGCTTTTCGACGGCTTGCGCCACGACTCGGGCGATCCCGTGGCTTGGGCGGAAAAAGCCATCGCGCACTATCACAAGCTCGGTATCGACCCGATGAGCAAGACGTTGACCTTCTCCGACAGCCTGACACTGCCCAAGTCCCTGGAGATTTTTCGGTCGCTGCGGGGTCGAATCAATGTCAGCTTCGGCATCGGCACCAACCTGACGTGTGATATTCCGGGTGTCGAACCGATGAGCATCGTGCTTAAAATGACGGCCTGCAACGGCGCGCCGGTGGCGAAGATCTCCGACGAGCCCGGCAAGACTCACTGCAAAGACCCGAATTTCGTCGCCTATTTGCGACACGTTTTCCAAGTTCCTGCCCCCCTCTAGCAAGGAGTGAATTCATGCAAGCCGTACAGCGTGAGATTGCTGATCAGCTCAAGGTTCAACCGCCGTTCGCCGACGAAGCCGCCCTCGAAGCCGAAGTCGCCCGGCGGATTACCTTCATCCAGGATTGCCTGGTCAATTCCGGGCTCAAGACGCTGGTGCTGGGCATCAGTGGCGGTGTCGACTCCCTGACCGCCGGCCTGCTGGCCCAGCGTGCGGTCCGTGAACTGCGCCAGCGCAGCGGCGATGCCGCCTACAAATTCATCGCCGTGCGGCTGCCGTACGAAACCCAGTTCGATGAGCATGACGCCCAGGCCTCGGTGGACTTCATCAAGCCGGACGAGCGCCACACGGTGAATATCGGCCCGGCGGTCAAATCCCTGGCCAGCGAAGTCGCGGCGTTCGAAGGCAAACACGCAGTGTCGGTGGATTTCGTGCTCGGCAACACCAAGGCGCGCATGCGCATGGTCGCCCAGTACACCATCGCCGGCGCGGCCCATGGCCTGGTGATCGGCACCGATCATGCGGCGGAAGCGGTGATGGGTTTCTTCACCAAGTTCGGTGACGGCGCCTGCGACCTGGCACCGCTCAGTGGCTTGGTGAAAAACCAGGTCCGTGCCATCGCCCGCAGCTTCGGCGCACCGGAATCGCTGGTGGAAAAAATCCCGACCGCCGACCTCGAAGACCTGTCACCGGGCAAACCGGACGAAGCTTCCCATGGCGTGACATACGCCGAGATCGACGCGTTCCTGCACGGCGAGCCGGTGCGCGAAGAGGCGTTCCAGATCATCGTAAACACGTACAACAAGACGCATCACAAGCGGGTGATGCCGTTTGCGCCTTGATGGGTGAATGAATGAAAAAGCCCGCTGAAGTGTTGAGCTTCAGCGGGCTTTTTCTTTGGCCAAGGCATTTATTGACGCTGATGGCCTCTTCGCGGGCAAGCCCGCTCCCACAGGGTTTCAGGTGTTCACAAAAGTTGTGCCCGACATAGGACCTTGTGGGGGCGAGCCTGCTCGCGATGAACGATGACGCGGTGCTTCGGTTTACTTCAGGGTAACCGTACCTTTCATCATCGAGATGTGGCCCGGGAACGAGCAGAAGAAGCCGTACTTTTCATTGGCATCGAGCTTGGACACGTCGAAGGTCACCGAGTCGGTCTCCTTGGCGCCGATGATCTTGGTGTGGGCGATGATGCGGGCGTCGCCTTCTTTCAGGTAGTTCTTGTCGATGCCGGCGCTCAGACCGTCGGTCGCGATCGGCTGCATGTCGGCTTCTTTACTGATTACCAGGTTATGGCCCATGACGTTTTTCGGCAGGTTGCCGGAGTGCTTCAATTCCACGGTGAACGTTTTGCAGCTCTTGTCGATTTCAATGGCCTTCGTGTCGAAAGACATCTGGTCAGTGGAGTCAACGGTGACTTTGCACTCGGCAGCCATCAATTGGCTGCTGGCCAGTGTCAACAGGGATACCGCAACAAGTTTGGCAAACATGGTGAATCTCCAAGGCAGGGTGAATGAAAAATGCGAATGAACAGAAGACTGCCTGAAAACTTCGCAAGTTCCTATGACCTGAAGCAAAAATTGTATACAACTTTAGGGCTATGGGACCGATCGAGACAATCTACCAGCCAGGTGTCTGCCCCGGCCCTATCATCAGACCATCCTCATTTTCGGAGCGTCTGTCATGTCGATCAATACCCTGTTGTGCAGCTTGCTCGCCGCGTATGCCTGCGGTGCCAGCGGAACCTGCGAAACGCCCAAGCGCGAAGTTTAGCCCTTGGAGCGCAACTCGCCTGCCTTTACTCTGTGGCCCTGATCGACCCTGGAGTAAGGCATGTCTTTAACATCCGTTTGTGTATTCTGCGGCGCCAGCACTGGCACCAACCCCGCTTATCGTGAAGCAGCCGTCGCCCTAGGCCAGGCCTTGGCCGAACGCAAGCTGACCTTGGTCTACGGCGGTGGGGCCGTGGGACTGATGGGTATTGTCGCCGATGCGGCATTGGCGGCCGGCGGTGAAGTGATCGGGATCATCCCGCAGAGCCTCAAGGACAAGGAAATCGGCCACAGCGGCCTGACCCGCCTGGAAGTGGTCGACGGCATGCATGCGCGCAAGGCGCGGATGGCTGAACTCAGCGATGCCTTCATCGCTTTGCCCGGGGGCCTGGGTACCCTGGAAGAGCTGTTCGAAGTCTGGACCTGGGGCCAATTGGGCTACCACGGCAAACCGTTGGGCTTGCTGGAAGTGAATGGTTTCTACAGCAAACTCACGGGTTTTCTCGATCATATCGTCGGCGAAGGCTTCGTTCGCGCGGCACACCGTGACATGCTGCAGGTGAGCGAATCGCCGCAGACGCTGCTTGAGGCCCTCGATCGCTGGCAGCCGACCGTCGCGCCCAAATGGGTCGAGCAAAAACCCGACTAACGACTTAGGCTCCGATACAGGGCAGAATACGCGCCGCTCAAACCTCACCTTCGACCCCAGAGGATCGCCCATGGCCAAACCCAATTACTCCTTCGCCAAACGTCAGAGAGACCTGGCCAAGGAACAGAAGAAAGAGGAAAAACTTCAGCGCAAGAAAGCAATGGCTGACGAAGCGGCACTGAACCCTGACGGTGAAGTCGCGGCAGATGACGATGTTGATGATGTTGAAGCACCGAAAGATCAGGCGCCCGACGCCTGAGTCCCTCCGGGCCGGATGATCTGATCAGGCCCACGGATCTGTGTCCAGGGTCAGCAGCACCTTTGCTGACCCTCACAGGCCAATCTGCAATATCCCACCCGCGTCATTCCAATGGCATCACTGTGACACGAACTTCCGGATCATGGTTGCCCCCTCCCAGAATCACCCCACGCAATGGCGACACATCGGAAAAATCCCGGCCCCAGGCCAGGGTGATGTGCTCAAGCGCCGGCTGCACGTTGTTGGTCGGATCGAAATCCACCCAGCCCGACACCGGGCAATACACCGACACCCAGGCATGGGACGCATCGGCGCCGATCAATCGCGGTTGGCCTGGCGGTGGCTGGGTCAACAGGTAGCCGCTGACATAGCGCGCAGCCAATCCACGGGAGCGCACGCAGGCGAGCATCAGGTGGGCGAAGTCCTGACAAACCCCGCGCCGGCGTTCCAGCACTTCCACCAGGGGGGTAGCGACCTGCGTCGCTTCGGCATCGAAGGTGAACTCGCTGAAGATTTTCTCCATCAAAGCCTGAACTCCGAGCAACAGCGGCCTTCCTGCCGGAAAGCAGCTCTCGGAAAACTCGACGAAGTTGCGCTTCAAATGCACATAAGGAGACTCGAACCGGTAACGGCAGGCTTCGAGCAATTGCGGCGAAAGCGGCTGGCTGCTGTAGGTCAGCGCGTTGCGAGTGTCTTCCCACGCTGGGGATCGATTGAAATCAACCCGAGGTCGGGGCAGCACCTCAATCGTCAGGCTGGCATTGACCAGCAGTTCATCATGGGGGCGCTCGAACGCCAGCCGAGTCAACGGATTGCCGAACACATCCAGCTCATCGCGACGTGAAGTCGGGTCCGGACTGATCTGCAATTGCTGGTCGGAGCAACGTTGCCACGCACAAGGCCTGGGCCACAAATGCGCCAGTTGCTGGGCCAGGGACACCGGGCTGTCATAGTGATAATGGGTATCGTGGAAAATCTGGTAGTGAGCGCTCATCAGACGGACACCGTGCGCTGACTGACATCATCGACGTGGGCGAAGTGACGCAAGGCCAGGCGATCCGATACCTGCCCGCTGGCATCGGCAATCTCTTGCAGCAGATCGGCCAGCCCTTCGATGGCAGCACGCACGCTGGCGGCGCCAAACAACGGGTTTTCCAGGCAGCCCAGATCGAAGCGCGTCAGACGCTCCACTAACTGCGGCAGGCCCGCTTCGCGAGGTACGCCAAAGTCGTCGCACAGGCGTTTGAGCGTGCGGGTCACCAGCTTCAACTGGAACAGCACCGCATGTGGGTTCTGCTCATCGAGCAACAACAGGTCAAGAACCGGGATCAACTGCGCCACCGCCAAGTACCGCGAACGATAGGTGATACTGCTGTTGCCCAGCTCCAGCAACCACTCCAATCCCGCCTGATCGAAAGCTCCGGCGCCACGCAGGAACGCCGCCAGGCTGCCGCTGAGAAACTGCAGGCGTTCGAGCCGCCGGCCGATCATCAGGAAGCGCCAGCCTTCGTCCCGGGTCATGTCGTCCAGGGCAAAACCGGACAGCGCCGCCAGGGACATCACCAGCCGGTTGAGAAAGTCGAGCAACTCGCCGAAGTCCGGTTCATCGGTCTCGAGTTCCATCGCTTCGCGTTGCAACTCCACCAGCGCCTGCCAGTTCTCCCGCGAGAGCTTGCCACGCACCTGCGAGGCCGCCCACTGCAAACGTTGCAGGTTGCAACGCAGGCTGAACGGCCAGTCATCGCCACGTATCGCCGCCAGCAATCGCTCTGGCAGCTCACCTTCATCGGGCAGCAACATCAGTCGTTCGCCAAGATCGACCGCCGCATCCAGGGCCTGAGGGTCATCGCCGTCGACATAACGCGCCAGCATGATTCGCAGCAAGCGGGCGCTGTCATCGCAGCGTTCGCAATAACGGCCGAACCAGAACAGGTTTTCCACCACCCGGGACGGCAGATAAGGATCGCGCCGCACCAGGTCATGCACGCCGATATTGCGCTGGGCTTTCCATTGTTCGCCGCTCGGTGGACGTTCGCCCAGCACCCAGGTGTCCTTGCTCGCGCCGCCGCGCTGCATCGATACCACCTCGGCATCCGCCTGCGCGGCCACGCGGGTCAAGCCACCGGGCAACACCCGATAGCCGTCGCGACTGGCCACCGCGTACACACGCATACCGATTGCCCGGGGTTGCAGTTGACCGTCCTCGGCTTGCCATATCGGCGCCTGGGACAACTGCGCGAGTTCTTGCGCAACATAAGCATAGGGTCGAGCCTGCATGCGCTCGGCGAGCTCCCGGCGCTGTTTTTCACTCAAATCTCGACCAAAGAGCGGAGAAAAACTCTGGGACGGAAATGCCGGCTTGATCAGCAGCTCCGGCAGTTTTTCCAAGGCCTGGGCCAGCACCGGCGCCTCACCGCACCACCAGGTGGCAATGGACGGCAGGATCAGTTCTTCGCCAAACAGGAACTGGTTGATCTTCGGCAGGAAACCCAGCAAGCCCGGCGACTCCAGCACGCCGCTGCCGAGGGCGTTGGCCACCAGAACCCGACCCTGGCGCACGGCTTCAAGCAGGCCCGGTACGCCCAGGGCCGAGTCGGTGCGCAATTCCAGCGGGTCGCAGAAGTCGTCGTCGAGCCGGCGCATGATCGCGTGGACCCGACGCAGGCCGCTCAGGGTCTTCAGGTAGACCGTGGCATCGCGCACCGTGAGGTCGCCACCTTCCACCAGCGGATAGCCAAGCTGGCGAGCCAGGTACAGGTGTTCGAAATAGCTTTCGTTGAAACGCCCCGGCGTCAGCAGGACCACCAGCGGCGCCTCTTCGTCGCTTGGCGCCTGACGGGCCAGCGTCTCCTGGAGGGTGCGGAAGAATCCCGCCAGGTGCTGCACCTTCAAATCACGGTACAACTCGGGAAAGGCCCGGGACACAATGGTGCGGTTTTCCAGGGCGTAGCCAGCTCCGGACGGCGCTTGAGTGCGATCGGCCGTTACCCACCAGCGGCCATCGGGCGTGCGCGCCAGATCCACGGCGTACAGATGCAAAAAGGCTCCGTCGGGCGGCATGATGCCCTGACAGGGCCAGAGGAAATTGTTGTGGCCAAATACCAGCTCCGCCGGCAGCAGACCTTCGGCGATCAAGCGTTGCGGGCCATAGAGATCGGCCAGCACAGCATTGAGCAAACGCGCACGCTGGGCGATGCCGGCCGACAATTGCTCCCACTCATCGGCGGCAATCACATGGGGCAGCAAGTCCAGCTCCCATGGCCGATCGGCGCCCTTGGGATCGGCGTAGACGTTATAGGTGACGCCGTTTTCCTGGATCTGCCGGGTCAGTAGCGCCTGACGCTGCACCAACTGAGCGGGCGTGCTGCGCTGCAATTGGTCGAACAGCCGACGCCAGTGCGGCCGTATGGCACCGCTGTCGTCGAGCAATTCGTGATAGGTGCCCGCCGTCAGCGGGTAGCGGTCTAGCAGGTCAGGCATGGAAAGCTCGGCAGACAGCAGTGAACGGTCAGACTAACGCACGCTCATGACGCCCGGATAGACGAAAAATCCGGGCGTCGCGTACGAATTAGAAACGTCGTAAATCGAGCGTCATCGGTAGCTCGTCATTAATTTCCATATTCGGTATCGGAAGTTTCCCCGGCGTGTGTCCGATTCGGAAGAAACGCGCCATTCGCCGGCTCTCGGCTTCATTGGCGTTCACTGGCAACGTCTCGTAGTTGCGCCCACCCGGATGGGCGACGTGGTACTGGCAACCGCCCAGCGAACGCCCCATCCAGGTGTCGAGCAGGTCGAACACCAGCGGCGCATGGACCGGGATGGTCGGCTGCAGGCAGTTGGCCGGCTGCCAGGCACGGAAACGCACACCGGCGACGAACTCGCCGACCCGCCCAGTGGGCTGCAACGGCACAGGTATGCCGTTGCAGGTCAGCAGGTAGCGCTGCGGCGGCAAGCCGCTGAGCTTGACCTGCAGGCGCTCCAGGGACGAGTCGACGTAACGCACCGTGCCACCGACCGCACCCTCCTCGCCCAGTACATGCCATGGCTCAAGTGCCTGGCGCAGTTCCAGCGCGATGCCATTGACGGCGTAGTCGCCGACCTTGGGAAAGCGGAACTGCAGGTGCGCCGCAAACCACTCTGACCGCACCGGATAACCGGCGGCGTTAAGATCGGCAATAACGTCAGCAAAATCCTGTTCGATAAAGTGCGGCAACAGGAACCGGTCATGCAGCTCGGTGCCCCAGCGCGCCAGTTTTGGCGGCGCATAAGGCTCGCGCCAGAACCGTGCAACCAATGCCCGCAGCAATAGCTGCTGGGCCAGGCTCATGCGCGCATGGGGTGGCATTTCAAAGGCGCGCAACTCCAGCAAGCCCAGGCGACCAGTCGCGCCATCCGGTGAATAGAGTTTGTCGATGCAGAACTCGGCACGATGGGTGTTGCCGGTCACGTCGATCAACAAGTTACGCAGCAGTCGATCCACCAGCCACGGCGCGCACTCTTCGCCCGGCGCAGGCATCTGGGCGAAGGCGATTTCCAGTTCATACAAGGCGTCGTTGCGCGCTTCGTCGACCCGTGGAGCCTGGGACGTCGGGCCGATGAACAATCCGGAAAACAGGTAGGACAAGGACGGATGGTTATGCCAGTAGCTGATCAGGCTGCGCAGCAAATCCGGACGCCGCAGAAACGGTGAGTCCGCCGGCGTCGCGCCCCCCAGTACGAAGTGGTTGCCTCCACCGGTGCCGGTGTGCCGGCCGTCGATCAGGAATTTTTCGGTGGTGAGTCGGGTCTGGCGCGCTTCTTCGTAAAGAAATTCAGTGCGTTCAACCAACTCGTCCCACGTTGCGGATGGCTGCACGTTGACTTCGATCACGCCGGGATCAGGGGTGACGCGAAAGTTGCTCAGGCGCGGATCGCTCGGCGGTTCGTAACCCTCCAGCAATACCGGGCAATCGAGCTCCTGGGCCGTGGCTTCGATGGCGGCCACTAACTCCAGATAATCTTCGACCCGCTCCAGCGGCGGCATGAACAGGTACAACCGGCCTTCCCGTGCTTCGGCGCAGAAAGCGGTGCGGGTCAGCCAATCGGCGGACTCATCGACCTTCGGTGCCCGATCTTCAATCTGCGCCGCCGCGCCCTGGCGCTGTAGTTGTTCTGTATCAGGTAGCGCCGGGAAATCCTGGCTGGGATCCTTGGGGTGAATGAAAGGATACTCCGCCGCCTTCACCCACGGCTGTGAACCCAGAGGCAGGCGATACCCCAGCGGCGAGTCCCCCGGCACCAGGCGGCAGTGCTCGTCACGCAGATACCAACGGCCGCTTTGCCACTGATCACCCTTGGCGGTGCGCGCGAGCGGCAGGACCTGGCCAATCACCTTGTCCAGGCCCTGACTGAAGACTTTGCGCAAACGCGCCCGCTCCAGAGGCTCTTCGAGTCGCGAGTCTTCGGCGCTGACGTTCACCGGCAAAGTGCCTTCACGCCAGAGGTAATAGAAATTGTCTTCGTAGGCTGGAAACACAAAGCGTGTAGGAATGTTCAAGCGTTCGGCGACACTCGCCAGAAAACGCCCGGCCAGCTCGTCATTGGCGCCGTAATCCTGCTGCTCGTCGGCGATCAGCGCGCTGTCATGCCAGATCGGCACACCGTCGCGCCGCCAATAGCAATTGAGCGACCAGCGCGGCAGTTGTTCGCCGGGATACCATTTGCCCTGGCCAAAATGCACCAAGCCTTGCGGGGCATAGCGCTGGCGCATGCGCTGGAACAGTTCGGCGGACAGTCGACGCTTGTTCGGTCCCAGCGCCGCGGTGTTCCACTCGGCACCGTCCGGATCATCGATGGACACAAAGGTCGGCTCACCGCCCATGGTCAGGCGCACGTCGCCTTCGAGCAGGTCGGCATCGATCTGCCGGCCCAGCGCCTGGATCGCCAGCCACTGCTCTTGCGTGTAAGGCTTGGTGACCCTTGGCGCCTCCCAGATCCGCTCCACCGACATTTCGTGGCTGAATTCGCACTCGCACGGTTCCACCAAGCCACTGATCGGTGCCGCAGAGGACGGATCGGGACTACAGGCCAACGGAATGTGTCCTTCACCGGCAAACAGCCCCGAGGTTGCATCCAGGCCGATCCAGCCGGCACCCGGTAAATACACCTCGCACCAGGCGTGCAGGTCGGTGAAGTCCACTTCGGTACCGGAAGGACCGTCGAGGCTTTTCAGGTCGGCGGTCAATTGAATCAGGTAACCCGACACGAAACGCGCGGCCAGTCCCAGGTGACGCAGCAGTTGCACCAGCAACCACGCGGAATCGCGACAGGAACCGGAGGCCTGATCCAGAGTGTGCTCGGGCGTTTGCACCCCCGGCTCCATGCGGATCAGGTAGTTGATGTCTTCGCTCAGACGCTGGTTGAGCGCGACGAGGAAATCCACAGCCGGCAATGGCGTGCGGTCGATGCCATCCAGATAGGCCTTGAACTTCGGCGTCAGGGGCAAGGTTTCCAGGTACGGCGCCAGCTCCTTGCGCTCGTCGGTCGCGTAAGCGAATGGGATTTTTTCTGCGTAAGGCTCAAGGAAAAAGTCGAACGGGTTGAACACCGCCATTTCCGCCAACAAATCGACTTCGATACGCAGCTCGTCGGTTTTCTCGGGGAACACCAACCGCGCCAGGTAATTACCCTGGGGATCCTGCTGCCAATTGATGAAGTGCTGCTCGGGCGAGACTTTCAGCGCATAGGAAAGTATCCGCGTGCGGCTGTGGGCGGCGGGACGCAGGCGAACAATCTGCGGGCCCAACTCGACAGCGCGGTCATAGCGGTAATGTGTTACGTGGTGCAATGCGACATGAATCGACACGGCGTGCCTCCTGCGAGCCCTAAGCGTATTGGAAAGCGCGCAAGACTTATGCCATCGAGCAGTGCTGGCGCTTTCTCCGGTTGCAGGAGGCAGTACAGCACCAAAACCGGGCGATGCGGGAAATTGGTTGGAGAGAGTTGCACGGATTTGTGGCGGCCAGTTGCATAGTCGTCGCCCACGCTGGCCTCTTCGCGGGCAAGCCCGCTCCCACAGGGATCTGCTGCGAACACACAATCGCGTGCAACCTCGAACACTGTGGGAGCAGGCTTGCCCGCGAAGAGGCCAGTGGCTCCAGCACAAATGGTTAAAGCCTGAAATGCAAAACGCCAACCCGAAGGTTGGCGTTCTGTTCAGCTCAAGCGAGGCTTAGCGCGGCACGACCGGCTTGCGCGCAGGCTTGGGTCCCTTGCCCTTGGCCGCTTCCTTGCGCTCCTTGGCCGCCTGCTGGTTGCGGGCAAATGCCGCCGCCTTGGCCTGCTCACGCTTGTCCCACGGGTTGCCGCCATCGCTGGCGCGCGGTGGCAGGCCGGTGTGCTGGGTCAGGATCTTGGTGGTCTTTTCCCCTGCGACCTTGTGGCTGCCGGCCGGCGTCGAGTTCTTACGACGGGCACTCTGGTAGCTGTCAGTGGACGGCTGGTGCAGCGGGATCAACTGGTTCTTGCCCGGCCCGATCAGATCGGCGCGGCCCATGCGGGTCAACGCCTCACGCAGCATTGGCCAGCCCTTCGGATCGTGATAACGCAGGAACGCCTTGTGCAGGCGACGCTGCTCTTCGCTCTTGACGATGGTGACCGCGTCACTCTTGTAGGTGACCTTGCGCAGCGGGTTCTTGCCCGAGTGGTACATCGCGGTGGCGGTGGCCATCGGCGACGGGTAGAAAGCCTGCACCTGGTCGGCACGGAAACCGTTGCCCTTGAGCCACAAGGCCAGGTTCATCATGTCTTCGTCGGTAGTGCCCGGGTGGGCGGCGATGAAGTACGGAATCAGGTACTGCTCTTTCCCGGCTTCCTTCGAATACTTCTCGAACATGCGCTTGAACTTGTCATAGCTGCCGATGCCCGGTTTCATCATCTGGTTGAGCGGACCTTCCTCGGTGTGTTCCGGGGCGATCTTGAGGTAGCCACCGACGTGGTGGGTCACCAGCTCCTTGACATATTCCGGCGACTCGACCGCGAGGTCATAACGCAGGCCGGAGGCGATCAGGATCTTCTTCACACCCGGCAATTCACGGGCGCTGCGGTACAACTGAATCAGCGCCGAGTGATCGGTGTTCAGGTTCGGGCAGATGCCGGGGAACACGCAGGACGGCTTGCGGCACGCGGATTCGATTTCCGGGGTCTTGCAGGCGATGCGGTACATGTTCGCGGTCGGGCCGCCCAGGTCGGAGATCACGCCGGTAAAACCGGGAACCTTGTCACGAATTTCTTCGATTTCGCGAATGATCGATTCGTGGGAGCGGTTCTGGATGATCCGGCCTTCGTGCTCGGTAATCGAGCAGAAAGTGCAGCCGCCGAAGCAGCCACGCATGATGTTCACCGAGAAGCGGATCATGTCGTAGGCCGGGATTTTCTCCTTGCCATACGCCGGGTGCGGAATACGGGCGTAAGGCATGCCGAACACGTAGTCCATTTCTTCGGTGGTCATCGGAATCGGTGGCGGGTTGAACCAGACATCGACTTCGCCATGCTTCTGGACCAGGGCACGGGCGTTGCCCGGGTTGGTTTCCAGGTGCAGCACGCGGTTGGCGTGGGCGTAGAGCACCGCGTCGTTGCGGACCTTTTCCACCGACGGCAGACGGATCACGGTCTTGTCGCGGGTCATCTTCGGGCTGGCCAGGATCTGCACAACCTTGGCTTCCTGCGGGTCCTCAACCGGCCCCTTTTCCTGCTCGATGGCGCAGGCCTGGGTGTCCTGGGTATTCACGTACGGGTTGATAATCTTGTCGATCTTGCCCGGACGGTCGATACGCGTGGAGTCGACTTCGTACCAGTCTTTCGGTGTGTCGCGGCGGATGAACGCAGTGCCGCGCACATCGGTGATGTCTTCGATCTTGTGACCGTAGGACAGGCGCTGGGCGACTTCGACGATCGCACGCTCGGCGTTGCCGTAGAGCAGGATGTCCGCGCAGGCGTCGATCAGAATCGAGTTACGCACCCGGTCCTGCCAGTAATCGTAGTGGGCGATGCGGCGCAGGGACGCTTCGATGCCACCGAGCACGATCGGCACGTGCTTGTAGGCTTCCTTGCAGCGCTGGCTGTAGACCAGGCTCGCGCGATCCGGACGCTTGCCCGCCAGGCCACCCGGGGTGTAGGCGTCGTCGGAACGGATTTTCTTGTCGGCGGTGTAGCGATTGATCATCGAGTCCATGTTGCCGGCCGCGACACCGAAGAACAGGTTCGGCTCGCCAAGCTTCATGAAATCGTCTTTGGACTGCCAGTTCGGCTGGGCAATGATCCCGACGCGAAAGCCCTGGGACTCCAGCAGCCGGCCGATGATCGCCATGCCGAACGACGGGTGATCGACGTAGGCATCACCGGTGACGATGATGATGTCGCAGGAATCCCAGCCAAGCTGATCCATCTCCTCCCTGCTCATTGGCAGGAATGGCGCTGGTCCGAAACATTCGGCCCAGTACTTGGGATAGTCAAATAACGGCTTGGCTGCTTGCATGTCGATAACCGGTGTTGGCTTTCATTGAATTTCGCGGGCGCGGAATATAGCACAAATTTTGACCAATTCCGACGGCTGTGGTCGGAAATTGCGGCGACCCCATCGCGGCGGTGCGACGACTCGACAAGCCCGCTCCCACAGGTTTTTTGTCGAACACAACATCAGCGTCCGGTGCATACCCTGTGGGAGCGGGCTTGCCCGCGATGGGGCCCGCTGAGACAACGAAAGTTACTCGTCGTCGTCGAAGTTATAGCTGCCCGGCGCCAGGTTCTCGAATCGCGTGTACTTACCGATAAAGGCCAGCCGAATAAAGCCGATCGGACCGTTCCGCTGCTTGCCGATGATGATCTCGGCAATGCCTTTGTGCTCGGTCTCCGGGTGATACACCTCGTCGCGGTACACGAACATGATCACGTCGGCGTCCTGCTCGATCGCTCCGGATTCGCGCAAGTCGGAGTTCACCGGGCGCTTGTTCGGGCGTTGTTCCAGGGAACGGTTGAGCTGTGACAGCGCAACGACCGGACAGTTGAATTCCTTGGCCAGGGCTTTCAGGGATCGGGAGATCTCGGAAATCTCGTTGGTCCGGTTGTCACCGCTGGAGCCCGGGATCTGCATGAGTTGCAGGTAGTCGATCATGATCAGGCCGACTTCGCCATGCTCACGCACCAGACGACGGGTCCGCGCACGCATTTCCGACGGGCTGATACCAGCGGTATCGTCGATGAACAGCTTGCGATCGTTGAGCAGGTTCACCGCCGAGGTCAGGCGTGGCCAATCGTCATCTTCCAGTTGACCGGAACGCACCTTGGTCTGGTCGATGCGCCCAAGCGACGACAACATACGCATGATGAGCGATTCGCCTGGCATCTCCAGCGAGTAAACCAGAACCGCCTTCTCGCTGCGCAACACGGCGTTTTCCACCAGGTTCATGGCAAAGGTGGTCTTACCCATGGACGGACGGCCGGCAACGATGATCAAGTCAGCCGGCTGCAGGCCGCTGGTCTTCTCGTCGAGGTCGGTGTAACCGGTGGACAGGCCGGTGATGGCGTTGTCGGTGTTGAACAGGGTGTCGATGCGGTCGATGGCCTTGGTCAGCAGGTCATTCACACCCACCGGGCCGCCGGTTTTAGGCCGGGCCTCGGCGATCTGGAAGATCTGCCGTTCGGCTTCATCGAGAATCTCCGCAGCGGTACGGCCTTCCGGGTTGAAGGCGCTGTCGGCGATCTCGGTGCTGATGCCGATCAACTGGCGCAGGGTCGCCCGTTCACGAACGATTTGCGCATAGGCCTTGATGTTGGCGACGGACGGCGTGTTTTTCGCCAGTTCACCCAGGTAACCGAGGCCGCCGACCTGCGACGTCTGACCTTCCTTGTCCAGTTGCTCGGACAGGGTCACGACGTCGATCGGCATGTTCTGATCGGCCAGCTTGGCGATCGCACGGAAAATCAGACGGTGGTCATGTCGATAGAAATCGCCATCGGAGACTTGATCGAGCACGCGCTCCCAGGCGTTGTTGTCCAGCATCAGACCACCGAGTACAGCCTGTTCGGCTTCGATGGAATGCGGCGGCACCTTCAGCGCGGCGGTTTGCAGATCGTATTGCTCGGGAGCAGAGATTTCGTTCATGGCCACTTGGTTTTTTGAAAAGCAGGGGTTTGAAAACGGGTGTTACCAGAAAGACAAAGGGCACGACCTGTGAACAGGATCGTGCCCAATGTTACCGGCAAGCACCCGAGGGTGCCAGCCGACAAGTGCTGCTTAAGCTGCTACCACGACAACGCGTACGGTGGCTTCAACTTCGGCGTGCAGGTGCACGGCTACGTCGAATTCACCTACGTTGCGGATGGTGCCGTTCGGCAGACGAACTTCGCTTTTCGCTACTTCAACGCCGGAGGCGGTCAGTGCGTCAGCGATGTCGTGAGTACCGATCGAACCGAACAGCTTGCCTTCGTCGCCAGCGGTGGCAGTGATGGTCACTTCCAGCTCGGCCAGTTGGGCAGCGCGGCTTTCAGCCGACGATTTACGATCTGCTGCGGCTTTTTCCAGCTCAGCACGACGCTCTTCGAACGCAGCCAGGTTGGCTGGGGTCGCAGCGGTAGCTTTGCCGTAAGGCAGCAGGTAGTTACGACCGTAACCAGCCTTAACGTTCACTTTGTCACCCAGGTTGCCCAGGTTGGTGACTTTTTCCAGAAGGATCAGTTGCATGTGAAAATCCTCTTAACTTTTAACCTTCACCGTTCGCGCCATCGGCGTCTTTCGGCGCCAGACGACCGCGAAAATCAATCAGGCTGTCGACGATGGCCAAGACCACCAGCAACGGATAGATCAGCTGCATGAACAGCAACAGCGTGACGTACAACCCCACCAACCAGAACCTGGCCAGTCGCTTTTGCGCCACCAGCCCGTGAATCAGGGCCAGCCCGGCGAAAACCAGCGGTACGCTGCACAGCGGTACCAACATGGACATCTGGACACCGAGATTCGGTGTCACAACCATGCCCGCCAGCAGCAACATCGCGGGACCCAGCGGGATTCGGACGGCGCGAAACTCGCGACCGAAACCACCGGGGTTGTACAACAACGCCTGCCAGTAGCGCCCGACAATCAGGCTCAGCACACTGACGATTTGCAACAAGGCCGCAATCAGGCCGGTCAGGATCGGTGTAATCAGGGACGCGAAACGCGCTTGCTCGTCTACCGACATTTGCTGGTAGACCTCACCGAGTAGCGACGGCATGACTTTTATCAAAGCCTGCGCCAGCATCTCGATCTGGGGACCGAAAACCGCCCCCAGCACCACTGAAAACACCACTCCCATCGCTATGCTGACCAGCAGCACGCGGTTCCAGGACTCGCTTGCGCGCAAAACCAACGCAAGGCTCGCAGACCCCAGCAGCACCAGAAGTGCCCGTGGGTCGTCGGAGTACAGCCACCAGGCCAATGCCGGCAGCAGTCCCAGAGCAAGAACGCCCAGGGCGTCCCTCAATCCGCGCCGCAGGAGCACAAGGCATCCAGCGGCAGCACCCAACCAATACAACAACGGTAATGCCGCGCATCCAGCCACTACGAGAGTGGCCTGCATACGGCCCCGCATGATGAACTCAGCTAAGGCACGCATACATTCAATCCTTTGCTACGTGTCGACTGCCCGGTCTCAGCGGCCGTGGCTGTCGGTGTAGGCCAGCAGGGCCAGGAAGCGGGCGCGCTTGATAGCGGTGGCCAGCTGACGCTGATAACGAGCTTTGGTACCGGAGATGCG
>NZ_JBIUYA010000017.1:0-140528 GCF_044744285.1 Pseudomonas sp. NPDC087336
GATGCGGTGTATTTAAACCCGGAGCGTCCTGAAATTAAGGGCGCAACGGGCTAACAACTGTAGGACCAAGGCGACAGGTACCTTGACACGTACCGGGGTTCAAGAAAGTGATTTCGACCTCACTTTAAAGACTCCAATCCCCGCGCGATGCATGAAATGGGCGCTGTGGCCTGGGGAAAAAGGCATAGGTACGGTACGAATGCTCGGAGGTGGACGTGGACGTGGCCTTGGTCGTGAACTGCGCAGGGCTTTTGTGTGGGGGGGAATAGCCGTTGCCGGGATAACGGCCACTTACGGTTTTGCCCTTACTGTATGAGCGAGCATGCTCGCGAGAACGGGGTGTCAGGCACCCCGGAACATGCTCGCTCCTACAGGCGTTATTCCTGTATCCGCAGCCGATCTGCCGCCTGGCGCAACAGCTGTTCTGTCGCGCTCCAGCCCAGGCAGCCGTCGGTGACCGACACGCCGTACTTCAGCGACGGGCCCAGCGGCTGGCAACCCTCGAACAAATGACTTTCGATCATCATGCCGATCAGCGAGCGATCACCCTGCAGGCGTTGTTCCAGCACGTCGTTGAACGCGGCTGGTTGGCGCAGCGGATCTTTACCGCTGTTGGCGTGGCTGCAGTCGACCATGATCCGGGCCGGGATCTTCAGGCGGGTCAAGTCGGCGTGCACGCGGGCGACGCTGGCGCGGTCGTAGTTGGAGCCGTGATGACCGCCGCGCAGCACCAGGTGGGTGTCCGCGTTGCCCGGGGTCTGGATGATCGCGGGATGGCCCTGGCTGTCGACACCGAAATGGCGATGCGGGTGGGCGGCCGAGCGCATGGCGTCACAGGCCACGCCGACACCGCCGTCGGTGCCGTTCTTGAAGCCCACCGGCATGCCCAGGCCGCTGGCCATTTCCCGATGGATCTGCGATTCGGTGGTACGCGCACCAATGGCCACCCAGCTCAGCAGGTCATCGAAGTAGCCAGCGGCCATGGGTTGCAACAGTTCAGTCGCCACCGGTAAGCCGAGCATGAGCATTTCACGCATCAGTTCGCGCGACAGGCTCAGGCCACCGGCCATGTCATCGCTGCCATCGAGGTGCGGATCGTAGGCAAGGCCTTTCCAGCCTACCGTGGTACGAGGCTTTTCGACGTAGGCGCGCATCACCAGGAGCATCTGGTCGCTGACGTCGGCGGCCAAACGGGCCAGATTGTCGGCGTATTCGAGCGCCGATTTCGGATCATGGATCGAGCAGGGTCCGACGATGACCAGCAGGCGGGAGTCTTGCCCGCCGAGGATCGCGCGAACCGCCTGGCGGTGAGTCGCGACTTGGCGGGCCAGGGCGTTGCTCAGTGGCAATTGCTGTTTGAGTTGCAACGAACTTGGCAGGCGCAGGGTCAGCGCTTCGTTGGCTGGGTTGAGGGTTGACAGTGGCAGAGCAGAGACGGACGAGTTCATGTTCAGGCTTCCTGGGCGGCGGCGGGTCGTTCCCGCGCGCTCGGCCCTACTGGGGTGTTCGACAATTGGCCGGATTGGCTGCGTGTGTGTGCTTGCCACCAGTGGGTGACCGATCGGAGGCGGCAGGCTGTCCCGAGCGGAGGGTGGTAAATCGCCAGGCGGTAAAACTGTCGTGACGGTAATAAGTGGCGTAGTTCATTTCGTGAATCCTCTTGATGGCGGTGTGTCGCTAAATAAGTGGCGGGCCCAAAAAACAAAACCCCCGGTCGGGAGGCCGACCGGGGGTTGAAAATTCTCTGGTGGCGACCCGTTTGAAGTGGGCGCCGTTTGGGTATCAGGCGCGCCAGTGGCTAAACCAATACCCAAAATAAAAGCTTGCCGGAGCGCACGCGTCGTTCACCCGGGCAGCCGCGACCGAGCGCGGGGCGCTGGCGGTACGAAGCAGTGGGCGGGCGTTGAACATGGTCTATCTCCGATGAATGCACCGAGCTTACTAGAGGCTGGTGCGAGGTTTCAATCAGAAAATGCTATCGCTCATCAACGGCGGCTTCTATCGCTTGAGTGCCCATGGGGTTGTGACACACTCCGTGTTCTTTGAAACAACCCACCCTCACAGGATCAAGCATGACGCCATTGCATGACGTTCGCCGCGACTTGCCGGATGCTGACTGGCGCCCGGCAGCGGACCGCGACCTCGACTTCGCCCGGGACCTGACGTGCGTCAACATGCTGCGTTATTACATCCAGCACGATCTGTTGTGGCTGGACGAAGCATTCGATGTCGCCTGGGCCGGGCGGGACAACCGGGTGATTGTGCGCGGCGAGTGTCGTCTGGGATTTGTCAGCCTCAGTCGGGATGCCAGGGCGCTGTACATCCGCGAACTGCAGGTTGGCCAGGCGTTTCGAGGGCAGGGCGCGGGTTCCTGGGCAATCGATCAGGTATTGGCACTGGCGTGCAGGGAAGGGCGCCAGCTCTTGCGCTTGACGGTTTTTGAACATAATCCGGCGCGGGCCTTGTACGAGCGCAAGGGCTTTAAGGAGGTGGGCAGGGACGAGTATTTCCTGCGCATGGAGCGTGAGGTGTCCACTGCGCCACGTTGAAACACGCAGCCGACAGGCCGCGCAAGACGAATGGAAACTTTTTATATAACGCTTGGCGCTAGGTCTGCCAGATGCTTTTTGCTAAGGTGGCGGGCAATCCAAATAAGATCATATCGCGAGGTGTCTGCTTGATTAGGGTGCTAGTAGTCGATGACCATGATCTCGTTCGTACAGGCATTACGCGAATGCTGGCTGACATCGATGGCCTGCAAGTAGTCGGCCAGGCAGAGTCCGGGGAAGAGTCCCTGCTCAAGGCGCGTGAGTTGAAACCCGATGTGGTCTTGATGGACGTCAAAATGCCCGGGATCGGCGGTCTTGAAGCCACCCGCAAATTATTGCGCAGCCATCCCGACATCAAGGTCGTCGCGGTGACCGTGTGCGAGGAAGATCCGTTTCCCACGCGGCTGTTGCAAGCCGGTGCGGCGGGCTACCTGACCAAGGGCGCCGGATTGCCGGAAATGGTCCAGGCCATCCGCCTGGTGTTTGCCGGGCAGCGCTACATCAGCCCGCAAATTGCCCAGCAACTGGCGATCAAGTCGTTCCAGCCAACCAACGATTCGCCGTTCGACGCACTGTCGGAGCGGGAAATCCAGATCGCGCTGATGATCGTCGGTTGCCAGAAAGTCCAGATCATTTCCGACAAGTTGTGCCTGTCGCCGAAAACCGTGAACACCTACCGATATCGCATTTTCGAAAAGCTTTCGATCAGCAGCGATGTCGAGTTGACACTGTTGGCGGTGCGACACGGCATGGTTGATGCCAGCCTCTGAAAATGACTGAAAAATTCGATCCAAGCGCCTTCCTGTCGACGGTCAGCGGGCGCCCCGGCGTCTATCGCATGTTCGACAGCGATGCGCGCCTGCTCTACGTCGGCAAGGCCAAGAACCTCAAGAATCGCCTGTCGAGCTACTTTCGAAAAACCGGCCTGGCCCCCAAGACGGCTGCGCTGGTGGCGCGTATCGCCCAGGTCGAAACGACCATCACCGCCAATGAAACCGAGGCCTTGCTGCTTGAGCAGACGCTGATCAAGGAGTGGCGTCCGCCGTACAACATCCTGCTGCGCGACGACAAATCCTATCCTTATGTCTTTCTCTCCGATGGCCAGTTTCCACGCTTGAGCATCCACCGCGGGGCGAAGAAGGCCAAGGGTAAATACTTCGGTCCCTATCCGAGCGCCGGGGCGATTCGCGAAAGCCTGAGCCTGTTGCAAAAGGCCTTTTTCGTTCGCCAATGCGAAGACAGCTATTACAAGAACCGCACGCGGCCTTGCCTGCAATACCAGATCAAGCGCTGCAAGGCACCTTGTGTCGGCCTGGTCGACCCACAGGTGTATGCCGAGGATGTGCGGCACTCGGTGATGTTCCTCGAGGGTCGCAGCAATGCGTTGAGCGACGAGTTGTCCGCGGCCATGGAAGAGGCGGCGATCAACCTCGAATTCGAGCGCGCCGCCGAACTGCGCGATCAGATTTCGCTGCTGCGCCGGGTTCAGGATCAACAGAGCATGGAAGGCGGCACGGGTGACGTCGACGTGATTGCAGCGTTCGTCAATCCGGGTGGCGCCTGTGTCCACCTGATCAGTGTGCGCGGCGGGCGAGTGCTGGGCAGCAAGAACTTCTTCCCGCAGGTGGGTATCGAAGAAGACGTGTCTGAAGTCATGGCGGCGTTTCTCGGCCAGTACTACATCAGCAGTCCTGAACGCGACTTGCCGAGCGAGTTGATCGTCAATGTGGTTCACGAAGATTTTCCGACACTGATCGCGGCCATTCACGAGCTGCGCGGTCGCGAACTGACCATCAGCCACCGGGTGCGCGGTACGCGTGCGCGCTGGCAGCAATTGGCGGTGACCAATGCCGAGCAGGCCCTGGGCGCGCGCCTGGCCAACCGACAGCACGTTGCCGCGCGTTTCGACGCCCTGGCCGAAGTGCTCAAGCTGGACGAGCCACCCCAGCGTCTCGAGTGCTATGACATCAGCCACTCCAGCGGGGAGGCGACAGTGGCCTCGTGCGTGGTGTTTGGCCCCGAAGGCCCGATCAAGTCCGATTACCGGCGCTACAACATCGAGGGCGTCACGGCGGGCGATGACTACGCCGCCATGCACCAGGCGCTGACCCGGCGCTTCAGCAAGCTCAAGGACGGGGAGGGCAAGCTGCCGGATATTCTGCTGGTTGACGGCGGCAAGGGCCAGCTGTCGATGGCTCGCGACGTGCTCGATGAGCTGGCGGTCCCCGACCTGATCCTGCTCGGCGTAGCCAAGGGTGCGACGCGCAAGGCCGGTTTCGAAACCCTGTACCTCAACGATGCCGCCCACGAATTCACTTTGCGCGGTGATTCCCCCGCGCTGCACCTGATCCAGCAGATTCGCGACGAAGCCCACCGTTTTGCGATTACCGGGCACCGCGCGCGACGCGGCAAAACCCGGCGCACCTCGACGCTTGAAGGCGTTGCCGGAGTCGGGCCGACACGTCGGCGCGATTTGCTCAAACATTTTGGTGGATTGCAGGAGCTGTCTCGTGCCAGCATCGAAGAGATCGCCAAAGCCCCCGGGATCAGTAAAAAGCTCGCAGAGTTGATTTATGCCAATCTGCACAGCGAGTAGAATGCCCCCCTCACCTCGTAGCCAGTTGTGCCGATGAATATCCCTAATCTGATTACCGTTCTACGCGTCCTGCTCATACCGATCTTCATTTTGCTGTTCTACCTGCCTTACCACTGGAGTTACCTGGCGTCAGCCTCGGTCTTCGCCTTCGCCGCCGCCACCGACTGGCTGGACGGGTACCTGGCCCGACGCCTGGAACAAAGCACGCCGTTCGGGGCCTTCCTCGACCCCGTGGCCGACAAGCTGATGGTCGCCGTTGCCCTGGTGTTGCTGGTGCAGGAACACGGCAATCTGTGGCTCACGCTGCCGGCTGCCGTGATCATCGGTCGCGAGATCGTGGTCTCGGCCTTGCGCGAATGGATGGCCGAGCTCGGCGCCCGTGCGCACGTGGCCGTATCGAACCTGGGCAAATGGAAAACCGCCGCGCAAATGCTGGCGCTGGTGATCCTGTTAGCCAATCCAAAGGATTTCAGCTTCTGGGTCTTGTTGGGTTACACCTTGCTGATGGTCTCCGCAGGCCTGACTTTGTGGTCCATGGTTCAGTATTTGCGGGCTGCCTGGCCGCACCTGAAGACTGACGTGCAAAAGAAATAAAACTTTTTTGAATCAAAGGGTTGACGGGGCTTCTGGATTCTATAGAATGCGCCACACCAAGACGCGGGAATAGCTCAGTTGGTAGAGCACGACCTTGCCAAGGTCGGGGTCGCGAGTTCGAGTCTCGTTTCCCGCTCCAAGTTTTACGCATTTGATGTCGCGCTACTGACAGCAGATGTTTTGAGGCCGAGTAGCAAAATGGTTATGCAGCGGATTGCAAATCCGCCTACGCCGGTTCGATTCCGACCTCGGCCTCCACTATAAATAGCCCCGTAGATCAGTGATCTACGGGGTTTTTTATTGGTGCGCCAGGCATGGCGCGTTGCGCGTAAGCGCAACCAGCTTGGCTGTGGTGGCCTCGCTGGTGACTTGGAGGTGAAAGTCCTTTACACACCCGGCAAGGGGAAGTGTTAGTCAGTGGCAAAGGTGTCGTGGGTGACTGCGAATCTGAAGGAAGCCCGAGGCAAAATGCTGGCCTGACGAACAGGAAGCGGATTAGGCGGCACAGCGGGGTAAGAAGTCCCTGCGTCGTGGATCGCCTGATCCAACAGGCACTGCTGCAACAGCTCACGCCGATCTTCGACCCACTTGTTCTCGGATTACAGCTACGGCTTCCGTCCGGGCAGAAGCGCTCACCCAGCCATCGAAACAGCCCGTGCCCACGTGGCAGCGGGTCACCGCTGGTGCGTGGAACTGGATCTGGAGAAGTTCTTTGATCGGGTCAACCACGATGTATTGATGGCCTACACCGAGCGTCAAATCGAAGACAAACGTGTGCTCAGGCTGATCCGTCGCTATCTCGAAGCGGGAATGCTGTCGCCGTTGCTGTCGAACATCCTGCTTAACGAACTCGACCACGAATGGAACTTGGGAGCGCCACATATGAACCAGGCGTTGCCGAAGAAGCTATGGGATGGGCTCGGACTGGTCTCGGTACTGGATACGATAAACCGGCTTAGCCGTGTAACCTGAACCGCCGTATACGGAACCGTACGTACGGTGAGAGGACGGCGGATGTGAATCCGCCTCCTACTCGATCTCAGTGTTTGGTAGGTTTGCTGCGCCGGCAGCGTTCCGAGCAGTAGCGCACTTGCTCCCAGCAGTGAGCCCACTTCTTCCTCCATGTGAAGGGAAGGCCGCATGTCAGGCATGTTTTGACTGGGAGCTCACTCTTTTTCAGAATGACTCGCCTTCATCTAGTTTTGCGAGCAAAAATTGGCCACGTTGCCATAGCGCCTGCTGCCTGGATTCAGGCATGCGGTCAAGGTTCTTATAAATCATGCTCATGCGCTGATTGCCACGCAGAAGGTCACCGTGACGCATCAGGAAATGCCAGTAGAGCGAGTTGAAAGGGCAAGCGTCGTACGTCGTGCTTTCACTGACTTTGTATGCGCAGTCACGGCAGTAGTCAGACATTCGCTTTATATATTGGCCACTGGCGCAATAAGGCTTGGAGCCCAGGTAACCGCCATCGGCGTGCATGACCATTCCCAACGTATTCGGCAGCTCGACCCAGTCGAATGCGTCCATGTATATCGCCAGGTACCAGTCGCAAATCTGGCTCGGCGCGATGCCGGCCAATAGCGCAAAGTTGCCGGTCACCATCAGGCGCTGGATATGGTGGGCATAGGCGTATTTCAAACTTTGACCGATCGCCTGGCTCATGCAGTTCATCTGGGTGTCGCCCGTCCAATAGAACTCAGGAAGCGGCCTGCTGTTGCCAAAAAGATTGCCGCTGGCGTACTCGGGCATTTTCAGCCAGTAGACGCCCCGCACGTATTCACGCCAGCCGATGAGTTGGCGGATAAAGCCTTCGGCAGCGTTCAGCGGAATCCTGTGCGCCCAGTAAGCAGCTTCCACGTCATTGCACAATCGACGCAGATCCAGCAAGCCAATATTGAGTGCAGCGCTGATACGCGCGTGGAACAGGAAGGGTTCATCACTGGCCATCGCATCTTGGTAATCGCCAAAGGCGGCCAAGCCCCAATCGAGGAAGTAATCCCACAAGGCCTGGGCATCGGCGTGGGTGACCGGGTAATCGAAGGCGTCGAGGGCGCCATAGTGGCTGGAGAAGTTTTTTGCGACTAGCGCCAGCACATCCTGTGTGACTGCATCGGCCGAAAAACGCATGGGCGAGGGGGCTCTTAAGCCTTTGGGAAGTGTCTTGCGGTTTTCGGCATCAAAGTTCCAGGTACCGCCGACCGGGCTGCCGTCACCGTTGAGCAACAGGCCACTCTTGCGCCGCATCTCACGGTAGAAGAACTCCATGCGCAGCTGCTTTTTGCCTTCGGCCCAGGACGAAAAATCGGCCCGGGAGCAGAGAAAGCGGCTATCGGTATGCCACTGGATCGCTAAGCCGCACTCCTTGAGCGACTGCTCCAGGCGCCAGTCACCGCACTCAGTCAGGTGCAGTTCCTCTGCGTGCAGCAGCGACTGCCAGCGGCGTAATTCGCCCGGCACCGAACCGCTATTCTGTGGATCATCGAGGGTGACGTACTGCACGCGGATGCCACGCTGCTTCAACGCTTCGGCAAAATGGCGCATGGCGCTGAAGATCAGGGCGATTTTTTGCGGGTGATGGGGCACATGGCTGGCTTCCTCCATCACCTCCACCAGCAAAACCGTATCCTGCTCCGCATCCAGCCCTTTCAATGAGGCCAGGTCGAAGGACAACTGGTCGCCCAAGACCAGGCATAGTCGGTGAGTCTTGTTCATTCGACAGGATCCAGCGTAAGGTGACTCACCAAGGCGCAGCCAGGGAGAAAGGAATGCGCAACGGCTCGATGGGCCCCTCACGTGAGCCGCACATCTCGTCATGGACACACTGCTGCACAAGCACGCATGGAAATGGCGGGACGAGCTGCATTAACTCACGCAGGTGATTGATGGAGCGAAGGTGCATAGGCTTCGCTACATCGTCCAGCAAAGTTAACTGGCCGTGATCCAGCCTGACTCGTGCCAGATAAAAACCGCCCTCCAGCGACAGCAGCTCCAACTCGCGTACTTCGCCATTCGCGGCCCGTTCGGTCAACGCTTGCAGATTCAAGGTTCACTCCCTGCCTACCAAGGTAGGCGTTCTCCGTTGTAAGCAAAGAAATTGCCGCTGTCGGCGGGCGCCAAGCGGTCAATCAGTGATAACAACTCATGGGCAGCAATACTTGCCGGCCTGGCTGCAGAGGCGCCACGAAAGGGTTGTGACAGGCCGGAAATGACGGTGCCTGGATGTAGACTCAACAAGCGGGTCTGAGGACGCGTTCTTGCCAGTTCGATGGCAGCGGTTTTTATCAGCATGTTCAACGCCGCCTTGGAGGCGCGATAGGCATACCAGCCGCCCAAACGGTTATCGCCGATACTACCCACCTTGGCGGAGAGCACAGCCATCGCGCCACGAGGGTCAAGCAAGGGCAGAAAGTGACGCAAAACCAACGCAGGCCCGAGTGTGTTGACTTGGAATACTGCCAGTAACGCATCCGCTTCAATTGCGGAGTAACTCTTTTCTGGCTTGATTTCATCACGATGGAGCAGACCCGCAGCATGCACAATCAACTGGTACGGGGCTTCTTCAGATAATTCGGCAGCCGCCCTGGCGATACTATCGGGCTTTTCCATATCCAATCTCGGAACACTGTTGCGCCCCAGCTCGCGAACACCCGCACAACGCGAATCTTCATTGAGCAACTCACAAAACGCCGAGCCGAGCGCTCCATTGGCGCCTATCACCAAGGCACGGTAGCCTTCGCCAAGGGAGCTCATCCTGAAGGAACTGTTCATTTAGCCTCTCCCGCAGACCGTCACGATTTTTGGCGCTAACCGCGTCGCCCTATCAGTTGCAAGAACTCGTGACGCGTAGCGGACGACTCGCGGAAGGCGCCCAGCATCACCGATGTGGTCATCACCGAGTTTTGCTTCTCCACGCCTCGCATCATCATGCACATGTGCTTTGCCTCAATAACCACAGCCACCCCGGCGGCATCGGTCATGTGCTGAAGGGCGTCGGCAATTTGTTTGGTGAGGTTTTCCTGAATCTGTAAGCGGCGGGCAAACATATCGACCACTCGTGCGACCTTGGACAGGCCCAATACCCTCCCTGTCGGGATGTACGCGACATGAGCTTTGCCGATGAAGGGCAGCATGTGGTGCTCGCACAATGAATACAGTTCGATGTCGCGCACGATGACCATTTCGTCGTTTAGCGATTCGAACAGTGCGCCGTTGATGACTTCCTCCAGACTCATCGAATAGCCGTTGCACAGGTACTGCATCGCTTTGGCTGCGCGCTTGGGCGTGTCCAGCAGTCCTTCACGCTCAGGGTTCTCGCCCAGGGCGACGAGAATTTCACGGTAATGCTCGGCTATTGATGGGTTCATTTAGATTCCTCGCAGCCATGCTGCGCTTCATGTGATGGCAATCCTTGGCAGTAGGGGCGTTTCTGCTGCGTACGATATGACGCAGATAACACGGGGTGCGGCTCTGGTTATTCGTCGAGCCCATCCCAAAGCTAATCGTTCCAGGGCTGCTTTGTTTTGAAGGTGAGCAGCTCGTCGGGTGTGGGTTTTGCTTCCGGCACCGCACACCGGTTATCGACACATCGACGGCGGCCATCTGGGTGAGGTAACCACGCCAAATGGGGACGGAGACGACAAAACAGGCGATAACCGAGTGCAAGCAGCGGTCTGAGTGCACGCCACGTCAGCGGCGTGGCCCAAAATCCCAGGCCGGCGGCACGCCAGCTCCATAGGGTGGCGTCCAGGCCTTTAACCCAGCGGCCATCGGCGAAACAGGCATGAAGAGTCGCCTGCATTTGCTCGAACGTGAAACCAAGTGCTTTGGCGTCAAACTCAGCGCTGTTTATGTCAACAAACAGCAGTCGGCTCTGTGCGGCGTGTCGGCGCAAGATCTTAATTTCGCGCGCACACAATGGACATTTACCATCAAAGTACAGCGTCAGTGGCTGATGCTCTTTGTTGTACATTTGCTATGATCTTGTATAGGTTTTGTATAACATAGACCCAAAAATACGACCTGACAATTGCGCATTCCGGCGAAGGCTCGGATCGACGCGTATCCGACATTGGAGCGCTATGGCTGGATCTGGGGATTTTTGGTTGACCTACCCGGCCACCTCTACCGACGCTGGACTGGGTCGACGATTCAGCTGTAAACGTGGTGTCCGGTCATTTCGATTGGGAGGCAAGTTGGGATCGTGTGATTGAAAACGGCCTCGATTTTGCGTATGCACCGTTTGTACACGGCTCCACATTCGGCGATCGGGATCACCCCCCAAAATCGACGTCGTTCGACGTGGCAGGTGATCTTCGAAGCGGTCATGCACAAATGATTAGGCGGCGCCCTAAAAGCAGCGAGCTCTCACAAGGCGGGCCCCTGGCATGACCACTATCAATGGTGTCAGAAGGCGCTGATCGAGTCCGACCTGCGACCGTTGGAAACGATTTTGCAATGCGGTGCAGCCTCTGCTCTCGAAAAAGCCGAGATCCCACTGGTAGGGTCAGCAAAACTGCTGCCGAAATTATCAGGAAAAAAACCACCTAAAGTGGCAGCGGAATGACGAGCACGCTTTGAATAGCTCAATATTACTGTCGTACGGGTACAACGTGATGGCGAACGATAGCGGCTTTTAGCACGGTGCTTTAAGACAGCTCGATCACCGTCTAGCCAATGGTTGGGGTTGGCCAATTCACCTTTGGCAGCGTTTCATATTCGGGTTTTGCGAACAGATAGCCTTGATAGAGGTTAATGCCGAGCGTTAGTAACTGCTGTAATTCAGCATTGGTCTCTACGCCCTCTGCAATCACATCAATATTGAGCGCTTTGCATACACCGAGAATGCCTTGGACGATTGCCTGTCGCACCGGGTCAGTGCAGATGCTACGTACCAAGGCCATGTCCAGTTTGAGAATGTCGGGTTGGAACTCTGCCAGCAAATTGAGCCCCGAGTACCCAGCACCGAAATCATCTATCGCTGTCTTGAAGCCTTTAAGACGATACTCTCGAATGATGCTTTTTAGATGTTCCTTGTCCACCAGCTCTTCGTTTTCGGTGATCTCAAAAATCAGCCGCTCGGTGGGAAATCCAAATCTGTTTGCGGCTTCAAGCGTCGCTCGAATGCACGTGGCTGCTTGATATACCGCATTGGGTAAGAAGTTGATGCTGACAAAGCACGGGATTTGCAAGCGTGAAGCAAGTTCAACAGCCTTGACCCGACAGGCTTGGTCAAAGGCATATCGGTTCTGTTCGTTCACCTTTCCAAGAATGGCAGAGGCACCACTGCCATCGCAACCACGTACCAAAGCCTCGTAGGCAAAAATACTGTTGTCGCGCAGATCGACGATTGGCTGGAACGCCATACTGAACTCAAAATCCAGTTCTTTGCCCTCCCTGCAGGCACTACAAGGAGGGACTGGTCGTGATTTTTCGTTCATTCAAAACCCATTTTTCAATAACTATCAATGTGTCGATCAAACCAAGATTTCGTATATGCCGCTAGGCTGAATCATCGTGCGAGTGCCGACGAGAAATTGCTGATCGCGTGTACGACTTGGCGAGCACTATCCTGAATATCCAGGATCACTTGACCAGCCTCGCCGGCTAATTTGACGCCTTGTTCTGCCTTGTCTTTACTCGCCTCCATCCTGGTCACTGCCCCCTTGGCCAATTCACGATTGTGCTGCACCACCTCGACAATCTTGATGGTGGCTTGGCTTGTGCGCGAAGCCAGATTGCGCACTTCGTCAGCGACCACCGCAAAACCACGACCCTGCTCTGCGGCACGAGCCGCTTCGATGGCTGCGTTTAGCGCTAGAAGATTCGTTTGTTCGGCGATGCCACGGATGGTTTGCACGATGCTGCTGATTACTTCCGACTGCTGACTGACAGCATTGATACCTTCGGCTGCGTGATTCAATTCGCCAGCCAGGCTTTGCATGACATCCACTGTCTCCTGCACCACTCGTGCACCTTCGTGTGCTGTATCGTCGGTTTTCAGTGAAGTCTCATAGGCCATGCGTGCAGCTCGTGACTCAGCTTCCTGCTGGAGCACCTGAGCAGTGATATCGCTCGCAAACTTAACGACTTTGTAAAGGCTGCCGTTGGCGTCGAACACCGGATTGTAAGTCGCACGTAACCAGACGGTGTGTCCCTGGTTGTTGAGGCGCTTGAAGTTACCGGAGAAAAATTCGCCATGATTCAGGCGCTCCCAGAACTGGCGGTACTCGTTGGATTCACTTTCGCGACGCTCACAGAACAGACGATGGTGCTTGCCTATAATCTCATCCAGCCGGTAACCCATGACTGCAAGGAAGTTTTCGTTGGCGCTGATGACTTCTCCCTGCCGGTTGAACTCAATGGTTGCCATGGAACGGTTAATCGCCTTGATTTGGCTCTCCTGCTCTTGTTCCTTCTGCACCCGGGCAGTGACATCAGTCGCAATCTTGACGACCTTGATCACCCGTCCGGAGGTGTCGCGAACTGGGTTATAACTGGCCTCCAGCCAGATCTCATGTCCCTGTTTGTTCAGGCGCAGGAAGCGGTCGTTTATGAACTCACCCTTACTCAGGCGTGACCAAAAACCTTGATAAGCGACGCTGTTGGCGTAGGTCGGCGTACAGAATAAGCGGTGATGCCGAGAGTGAATTTCCTCAAGGCGATAGCCCATTAGTCTCAGGAAATTGTTATTGGCGCCGAGGATCGTGCCATCAGGTTGGAACTCAATCAGAGCCATGGAGCCACCTAATGCTGCGAGGGTGGCTTCGCAGTCAGTCAGGCGCTGCTGGCTGATGGCCAGCTCTTTTTTGATTTGCGAGTTGAACATATGTACCTCAATGGATATGGACTGCTTGGCACTTTCATCAAGCTAACGCAAAACCTGTACATGGCTATGGTGATTGTACAAGAAAATTCGTGGTTAAACACGATGGTGCATGTTGAACGCGGGTCATGCATTGACCGGGTAGGGATTGAGCATCGGCAATTGACCATCGGTTTACGCAGCTTTCGCATAATCGGCAGAGCACTCGATATCCGGCTGAAAGGGGCGCACAGATTGCGCCTCAAGTCATTTAAGTAGCCGAAATACTTGAGGGTTGCAGCGCGCTAGCACCATGGCGTGGGTTCAGGCCCATCACAACGGACGCCGACAAAAACGGTTGGGACTGATTGGCGCTTTTGCGCAGGACATTGATTTAGAGAACGCAGAGCGGGCATTCCTCGTCAAAGTAAAGCGCCACTGCCCGCTGTTCAGTCTTATGCGCATGGCAGTATTTTGTATAAGTTTTAATCAAGTACGCCCAGGAACAGGCTGAAGATGGGCGCTATTCTTTGCGCCGTGAAATCGACCGCAGCCCTTATCTCAGCATGGCCAATCGGGAGGGGGGATGAGCTGCCTGCAATTCATGGTCAAGGATCAGAGCGTTGCTGTCACCGGCATCATCCCCTGTAATGAGAACCAGGCTAAGGAGTGGGCGTGGTCATCGCGCAAGGTTTTGATGTCGAAAATTCAAGTGACAGTGCCGCCCTTTGGAGTAGGGGCGGCTGTCTTCACCTTCGGGTGGTATCCATTTGGTATCGCTTAACTATCAATTTCCTCGGTAGGTGGAGAAACCGTAGGGGCTGAGAAGCAACGGGATGTGGTAGTGCGGGACGGTACCGTCCACCTCAAATATGACGGGTACCTCCGGAAAGAAGCTGGACGTTTTGTGCGCCTTGAACCACTCACCGGTCTTGAAGGTGACACGGTAGGTACCTTTCTCCAGACCCCGACCTTCCGGATACAGCCCGGTGATACGACCTTGCTCGTTGGTTGCCGCGCTGTTGAGCATGTCCCAGTTTTTCCCATCCTGTTTTTCCAACGTGACATTGATGCCAGGGGAGGGCAGGCCATCCTGCAAATTGAGTACATGCACGCTCAATGGATTTGCTGCCGCTGATGCAAGGGCTGAAAGGGCACTTAATACAGCGCCAGCGAAGAAACTTTTCAATACAGTCATGGTGATGTCCTTAGTTTTTAACGGCAGGTAAAACTTTGTTGATAGCAACCTCTGCACAACCCTCATCGTTTGCAGCACCGCCTGCACCGGCCACTCCGATGGCGCCGATGACCTGACCCTCGAATTTCAATGGCACGCCTCCACCCAGCAGCAACAGCTCATCGAGGGTGTTGAGGTTTTCAGCATCCGGATTAGCGCGAGCGCGTTCAGCTAACAACCGCGTCGAAGTCTTGGTCGACAGGGCGGTGTAGGCTTTGCGTTGCGCGGCTAACGTGTTGTGCGGGCCGACATTGTCATCGCGTTGCACGGCAACCAGATTGCCGCCACGGTCAACAACGGCGGCAACGGCTGTGCGGCCATCGGCGTGACAGGCTGTGAGCGCGGCATTGAGCAAATCGTTAGCCATTGCAAGTGACACGTCCTTGCGCTGCGCCACTTGATCCGGGGCTGCAACGGCGAACGCAGAGCTCATTGCGAGTGTGATCAGCAATGAAGTCGATAGGCTTGTACGCATGCGGTTTCCTTGGTTGAGGATGTCTGAGTCATTGCCAGACATCATGACCAGCCCACCCCGTCAGAATGATTGCCTCCTGATTACCAATATGTAATGTGAGAAATCAGCGAAGCGGGCTAGCCTGTGCTCCTGTTCTGGAGGAAAAAATGCGTATCCTGGTGGTTGAAGACGAAACGAAAATGGCGGATTACCTGCGCAAAGCCCTGACTGAATCGGGCTATGCGGTAGAGATCGCCCTTGACGGGCTGGATGGCCAGCATTTGGCACAGGAGAGTGAGTTCGATCTGGTCATTCTGGATGTCATGCTGCCGGGGTTGGATGGCTGGCAATTGCTGCAAATCATCCGGCGTAAGTGGCAGACCCCGGTGCTGTTTCTCACCGCACGTGATTCGGTTGATGATCGGGTCAAGGGGCTGGAGTTGGGTGCCGATGATTATCTGGTGAAACCCTTTTCCTATGCCGAGTTATTGGCACGCGTACGCACTTTGCTACGCCGTGGCCCGCCTCGCGAGGTTGAGCATTTTGTGGCTGGTGATCTGAGCCTGGACTTGTTGCGACGCAGGGTAACGCGCAACGGCGAGCGTCTCACCCTGACCAACAAGGAATTCGCCCTGCTGCATCTGCTGCTCAGTCGTGAAGGGGAGGTGCTATCGCGCTCGCTGATTGCCTCCCAGATCTGGCAGATGAATTTTGACAGTGACACCAATGTGGTGGATGTCGCTATCCGTCGACTGCGTGCCAAGGTTGACGATCCATACTCACTTAAGTTGATACACACAGTGCGTGGTATCGGTTACATGCTTGAGGTGCAATCCTGAATCTGTTTCCGCGCACCCTGAGCCTGCGCCTGGCGATCATGTTCGCATTGGTCAGCGCACTGTTACTGGGCTCCATCGGTTTTTATCTTTATCAATCGTTGCGGCGAGAGATTGCCTGGCGTGATGACCAGGCCCTGCTGGGGCGCCTGGAGCGAATGCAAGCCTTGATCAGCGATAGCGACAGCATCGAGCAACTGCGAGGTCGGCCCAAGCTCTACGAAAACATGTTGGGCAATCGCGACAATTTGCTATGGATCGTCGATGACACCGGCAAGGTGCTGATCGAAATCAACCCAGTGGGGATGACGTTTCCAAAGTTGCCGGCGGCACCCCATGCTCGCCTCGTTGACGACCACTCTTCCGAGCCAGTGCGGCTTGCCTGGCAGGACGTCATGCAGGGTGATCGCGGCTTGACCCTGATCGCTGGCAAGTTGTTGGCAGAGCGCGAGCAGATGATGGGGGTTTACCGGCTCAAGCTATGGCTGGCCATGTCCGTCGGTGCGCTGCTGGCTTTCGTATTCGGCTGGTGGGTTAGTCAACGAGGCTTGCGCCCCGTGCGTCTGCTGGCCAAGCGCGCTGCGGCAATTGACGTGCAGCATCTGCATCTGCGGCTGGATGAGTTCAATGAACTGAATGAGCTCAAGCTGCTCTGTAGCGCCCTCAACCAGATGCTTGCACGCCTTGAGGACGGATTCGCCCAGCTATCACGCTTCTCGGAAGACCTCGCCCATGAGATGCGAACCCCGCTTGGCAACCTGATGGGACATACCCAGCAAGCCCTGAGGCGCAGTCGCTCAATCGAGGACTATCAAAACCTGCTGGTTTCCAATCAGGAAGAGTATGAAAGGCTGGCACGAATGATCGACAGCATGCTGTTTCTTGCTCGTACCGAGCAGCCAAATGCTTGTGTAAAATTCGAGCACATCGACCTGCACGATCTGATTGAGCAGCTATCTGAGTATTTCGAAGGCGTGGCGCAAGAGCGAGATGTGCAACTGATAAACCAGGCCCGGGATCAGTTGCGGGGTGATCCAGGCTTGATCCGTCGAGCCTTGGCTAACTTGCTGGCCAATGCGCTGCGCTACGCAACTCCCACCTCTGTAGTGACGATCAGCAGCGAGATTTCGCAGGACACGCTCGAAATCACGGTGCACAACCACGGTGAGCCGATTGCTGCAGAACATCTACCGCGATTGTTTGAGCGCTTTTACCGGTGTGATCCATCACGCAATCAACCCGACGATTCCGGTGGTCTGGGATTGGCCATTGTGCGCTCAATCATGCAACTGCATGGTGGTTGTGTAAGCGTTGATAGCACTGAAGCAGGTACAAGCTTTCACTTGGAGTTTCCTCTTAAAAACGCCTGAACTCGAACCGAAGGAATTGCACCTGATACAGCAGGTGATGGCAAATTGCGCTGCGCTGGGTTTTGTTGCAGTGGTACCACCTAGGAAGCATGCAAATGTGGCTCGAAAAGTTGTCTTTCGGGCACATGCGAAAGGGGAGACGCAGTGCTGAGGATGAATCCGAAAGCCTACTACGCCATTTTTGGGGACGTAACTTTGCCCAGCATCATTTTTGAGTCGCAAGTATGCGAATCGGACGTGATCCCCTGGGCGTTGTTTTCAAGACTCAGCGACCTTCAAATCGGCATTTCATCGGTCGCCCGCCACCTATCTCTTTTGGCTTCGACGTTGGTTGCCAAGGCACGGTTCTCCCACTGCGCCTTGGAAGGTTAAAGTGATGCTTACTAAACGGCGCAGCTCCCTGGTAGGGTTCATTATACTGGCCGTTGAAAGGGGTGAGGATAATGCGGACAGCATCGCATTGCGAAGGCAAATATCGGCGCTGCTGGCACCAGCATAGATCAGGTTCCGGGGTTGGCTGGCGGGGCAACGGGCGTACAGGCTGAAAGGGTTGGGTTGTGTTGCCAGGCCATTGAAACATCGGGTGATATTGTTGTTTTCGCGACGCACGGGGGCAAGTTCGTTGTCAATCTTGCCCGATGCTGTAAAAAAGCACCGTAGATCCATGATTTAAAGCGCTTTTTTTTCCGCAATCGGTTCGATCCAGTGTTCGAAAAACACCGTCGCGAACTTGCTTCGACCGGACGGGATGTATATATTCCCCCCTCTGCTTCACCGCGCTACCGCCCGAATGGCGAAACTGGTAGACGCATGGGACTTAAAATCCCCCGCTCGTAAGGGCGTGCCGGTTCGATTCCGGCTTCGGGCACCATGAATATCAAGGGCTTACCGATTTTTCGGTAAGCCCTTTTTGTTGGGCGTGGATTTTCGTGTCTATAAGGTGTCTGTTAGATGGGCACGCGGAGAAGCAGGTACCAGGGGGGCCACGTTAGGACACGGCGAGGCGTGGAACCCACCCAACAGCCACGCGAAATCTGAGCCCGCAATCCTCTGCACAAAGTAAAGACTTCAATCTCAAGCGCTTACTTTTCTGCCGTGGAAACCATGGCCGATTTTTTCAACAGAATCGACCCATTATAGATAAGGCAATCATGCGGCACAGCGGCCATTCAAGAAGATCGACTTAAGGGTGAGGCGCCAGGGGCCATGCATTGGCGCGGCCCGACCAACACACCTTAACCCTCGCTATCCAATGCTTCGGGGACACCGAGGGTCTCCATCAGTGCCTGTACCTCAGCGACGTCGTGACTCAACAACGCCAGGTCGTAGGCATTACCCTCATGGTCCTTCACGTGTTTGTGAAGTACAGCTTCGGCGCGAAAACCCAGTTCTTCAAACACTGTGATGGCGGCCTGCTGGTCGACCGTCATCTGAACGGTCAACTTTTCGAGCCCCCTTTCGAGGCCTAACGCAAAGCATTCCTGAATCAGCGCGCGCCCCAGCCCGCAGCCGCGCCAAGCCGGTGCCACGAGCACGCGCATTTCGCCCACATGCCGCGACCATGACAGGGTATCGGAGACGATCGCGGTGCAACCCACCAGTTCATCGCCATCATAGGCCACAAGGCTCGTTACATTGCCCTGCTCAAGTGCCTGCAGCCAGGCCATGATGACTTTCGGGTGGGTGATATCGCGACGCACGAACAGCAGGTCGCGCGAAGACAATGTCTGGACAAATGCGCTCAATGCGGGACCATCGGCCGCGGTCATCAAGCGGATTACGACTGTTGAAGCATTGCACGACAGGCTGCGCGGATAGCCACGCAAAACAGCAGTACTCATATGGATCGTCCCCCTAACCATTGATCGAGCTTGGGCCACATCCGCTTGATCGCGGCCGGTCCCGCCACCAGGCTGACGTGGCCACCCGGCAGCACCAGTTCCTCCTTGTCTTGCGAACCTACGCCAGCGACCAGCGGCTGCGCACATTCCGGCGGAACCAAGGAGTCATATTTGGCGATGACGTGAAGCAGCGGTACCTCAATCTGCTTCAGGTCGACTGGCCTGCCACCGATGCGCAGGGTGCCTTCGTAAAGCCCATTTTTTTCCACCAGCTCCCGCGTGATCTGGCGGAAGTACTCGCCTGGTAGCGGCAAGGTCTCGCTACCGAAACGCGCCATCATGCGGTAGCCCTTGACGTAGTCATCGTTCCACATGTTGTCCCAGAGCCGGACCTGGCCAGCAATGCGGGCGGCGGGACGTTGCATATCGAACGCCCGGACAATGGCCCGTGCCGGAACGATACCTTGCCCATCGATCAAGCGTTCGGCCTGGAAATGGCGTTGGCTGGTAAGGGCCATCTTCGTCCAGTCGATGGGCGTGGTGAAACACACCAGGTTCTTCAGCGGGCCGCCAGGATGCAGGGCCGCATACAGGGTCGCAAGCACGCCGCTCATGCAGTAGCCGACCAGTGTCACGTCCTCGATCCCCGAATCCTTTTGCACCCGGGCGATACAGTCAGGAATGAAGTCGAGCACATAGTGCTCGAACTTCAAATGTGCCTCCTCTCGCGTTGGCGCATTCCAATCCATGACATAGACGTCATAGCCGCGTGCCAGGAGAAACTCGATCAGGCTCTGACCCTTTGCCAGATCGAAGATGGCTGCCTTGTTGGTTGTCGCCATGACGAACAACAGCGGTACCCGGTAAATCTCGTCCGAGGTTGCGTGATAGTGGTAGAGGCACAGCGTGCCACGCCGATACAGCAACGTCTTTGGGGTCATCCCGACGGCCGGTGCCGGCGTGCTGATGTACTCCAGGCCCTTGAGGCTGCGCTGCACCATCATGCCGACTTCCGATCGCAACCGGTCTGCCAGCGAAGTGTCAGTGCCCTGGTTATCAAGCGGTCGGCTCATCACTGCCTCCTTTCCTTGGCTTTCGCTTGCCCGCCAGTTTGAGCGCTGGTTTTTTCGTATCCGCTGCAGTGGCAGCCGCCTCGGCTGCCGGCCGTCGCGTGCGTGGGGGGCGCGGCGCTATCGTCTCACTGGTCGGCGCTGGCAACAGTCGATCGAGTTTGTCCTCGACGCGCTGCAAGGCGGCGGCAAGCGAGGCGACTTCGGAGCGGCTGGGCAGGTCCATGCGCTTGTACAATCGTTCCAGTGACGATTCCGAGAGGTGCTGCAATCCGAGCGAAACCTTGGACAACTGATTGATCACCAAGCCAAGCTCTTTGGAGTCGAAATGGCGGGAGGCCAGGGCGTTGACGCCGTTTTCAAACTTGTTGATGGCCTCGCGATACAGCTTCAGCGGATCCGGTAGTGGCATGACATGCTCCTTGATCAATGCTTCACAGTGCAGGTTTTCTCGGTCGGATAGGTCTGGCGCGCGGCCAGCAGATCAAGGCCGGCGATGGCTTTGCTCCGGATCAGAACCGTGGGAATGAACCAGGGCTTCAACAGCAGCCGGCAGGCGCTGGCCGCCTTCGGCGACAGCAACTGCAACAGGGTATGGCTCCAACGTTCCGTCGCCACCCAGGCACTCAGGGTCGAGGTCGCCACCTCGCCGGCGGTTGCGCGCAGACGTGAGCGCCGGCGCGGTGATCTATCGGCAATCTCTATCGTCCTGTCGGCTGCGGGTTTGCGCTCGAATGCCTCCTTCAGCGCTTCGCCGATGCGCTGCAATGCGTCCCGGCCGGCACCGTTTATCGAATCGAAATTGAGAAAGCCATGGAACTGGCCCTTGTAGTGCAGCAAATGCACCGGCACACCGGCATTACGCAGGCGGGCGGCATAGTCCAGGCCGTCATCGCGAATCGGGTCGAAGCCGGCAGTGACGATCACCGCCGGCGCAAGACCGCGCAGGTTGCGGCTGCGACGGGGCGAATACCAAGGGTCCAGAAGGTTCAGAGTGCTGAACGAAGCGGCGAGTGTCTGCTCTATCCATTGCACGGCATGATCGGTTAGCAGGGCACGCCGGTGCGCGTTTTCCGCGTAGGAAGGGAACTTCTCTGCCAATTCGGTGGCCGGGTACACCAGCACTTGCAGGCATAGGTCCGGGCCGCCACGGCGAAACGTTTCCTGGGCCAGGACGGCACTGAGGTTGCCACCTGCGGAGTCGCCGCCAATCGCCAGCCGGCTGGTATCAATACCCAATTGCGCGCCATGCGCTGCGACCCAGTTGAGCGCCGCGAGGGCATCCTCGCGGCTTGCCGACAAGTCGTGTTCCGGCGCCAGGCGGTAGCGCACGGCAATGACAATGCAATCGGCGGCGAGCGCAATACTGCGGCAGATCCCATCGGCAGTGTCCAGGTCGCCGATGATGAACCCGCCGCCGAAAAACCACACAAATGCCGGCCGTGGCTGGTCGGACTTGGCGGGCTTGAAGATTCGCAGCGCTATCGCACCACCAGGCCCTTCGATCTGTTGCTCGGTCACTGACGCCACCGGCAGTCGGCGCCCAAGCGCAAGTGCCGCAAACTTCCAGCCTTGGCGCAGTTTGGGCAGCGAGTAGTTTTCGACGGGGCGCACGCTGGTCGATAAGTTAACCATCCGCAGAATTGCCCGAGCCTCGCGGTCAGGTGTGCGCGCGCGCAGTATGCGGGGCATGCCAATGGGGGGGCAGTCGGGCATGGCTGTCCCTACACCTGCCGTTCCTTGCTGGTCAGGGTGAGCCTCTTGGCTTTCGTTGTTTTTCATTGCCACTCCGTCAGCAGAGAATCCGGATACCACGCATGAAGGAGTAGCCTACTGATCACTGTGGGCCCTTGCCGCTACCCGCGATGGGTGGGGATAGCGCCCACTCTTTCGGTGGTTGTAAAAATGGCCGGCGTACAGGGGAGGATTCTACTGTGCAACTCGCCATGACATGGGAATGCGGGCGCCTGGCAATGTTGCTCCCTTGCCGGTGTCCCAGACACGGGTTTTGACAGGTACAAGCGCAGAATGCCGAGGAACGGTCCGTTCGGCGCTGGCAGCCAGTTGCTTTGGCCGGTGCCTCGTTTTGTACGTAAAAGGTCAGTCCGCCGTCGTTGTCGCGCTTGAGGCCGGGCAGCATGCGCGAATTGATCAGGTAGCGATTGAGCGGGTTGGCCACCAGCAATTTGTTCTTGCCGTCGTACATCGTCAGAGACCAGAACGCATCGGCCGGGGGCAGGGCATCTGTGCGGGTTTCTGTAGCATAAAATGCCGCCGCTGACTTGCAGCGGCGGCCTTATCTCATTGCTTCGTCTGCGCCTTGTTTTTCTCTTCGATCTTCGCGTCTACCGCCGCACGGATCTGGTCGATGCTGAAGCTGGCCGGTTTCTGGCTCGGTGGATACTCGATGAAGGTCTGCAGGAACCTAGCCGCCTTGGTCACACCCGCTGCCAGCAGGTACGAGTTCTTCACGGTCCAGTCGTAATACTGATCCGAGACTATGTCGGCCCGTTCATAGGGATCCATCCGCAAGTTGAACAGCTTGGGCACGCGCAACGGCACGAACGGGCTGCTCCATACCGTGAAGCCACCGGGCTCGCGTTGCTCGGCGAACACCACTTTCCAGTTGTCGTAGCGCATCGACACCAGCACGCCGTCATCGTTGAAGTAGTAGAACTCGCGACGTTCGCCCTTGGGCTGTTGGCCAGTCAGGTAGGGTAGTTGGTTGTAGCCGTCCAGGTGCACCTTGAAACTGCTGGCACCCGAGGTGGGAGCCCAGCCTTTGAGAAGCTTGTTTTTTACATCGGTTTCGCCGGCAGCGGCGAGCAGGGTAGGGAACCAGTCCATGCCCGAGAACATCTCGTTGGACACTTCACCGGCCTTGATCTTGCCTGGCCAGCGCACAATCGCCGGAACGCGATAGGCGCCTTCCCAGTTGGAGTTCTTCTCGTTGCGGAACGGCGTGGTCGCCGCGTCCGGCCAGGAGAACTGGTTCGGGCCGTTGTCGGTGGTGTACACCACGATGGTGTTATCGGCGATTTTCAGGTCATCAAGGGTTTTCAGCAGTTTACCGACGTCGCCGTCGTGTTCGAGCATGCCATCGGCATATTCGTTGCCGGGCATGCCGCTCTGCCCCTTCATCGAATCACGCACGTGGGTGAACAAGTGCATGCGCGTGGTGTTCATCCAGACGAAGAATGGCTTGTCGGCCTTGGCTTGTTTCTCGATGAACGCCTGGGCGGCGGCGGTGGTTTCGTCGTCGATGGTTTCCATGCGCTTGGTGGTCAGCGCGCCGGTGTCTTCGATCTTGCCGTCGGCGTAGCTGTGAATCACCCCGCGTGGGGTGCGAGACTTGACGAAGTCCGGGTCATCCTTGGGCCAGTAGGGGCGCTCGGGTTCTTCCTCGGCATTGAGGTGATAGAGATTGCCGAAGAATTCGTCGAAACCGTGGTTGGTTGGCAGGAACTCGTCCTTGTCACCCAGATGGTTCTTGCCGAACTGACCGGTGGCGTAACCCTGGGACTTGAGCGCCTGGGCGATGGTGATGTCGCGCTTCTGTATACCGATGGGCGCACCCGGTACACCGACTTTCGTCAGACCGGTGCGCAGCGGTGACTGCCCGGTGATGAACGACGAGCGTCCGGCGGTGCAGCTGTTCTCCGCGTAATAGTCGGTGAACAGCATACCTTCGTGGGCAATGCGGTCGATGTTTGGCGTCTTGTAGCCGACCACGCCCATGGAATAGGCGCTGATGTTGGTCTGGCCGATGTCATCGCCGAAGATCACCAGAATGTTGGGTTTTTCCGCGGCGCCGGCGGTTGTCGACAGCGCCATGACCGTAGTCGCCATCAGGGCGAGTTTCGGCAGCCACTTTTTTATGCGAGTCATCTGACTGGCTCCTTGTTGACGGGCGTCGCGCAGGGCGACCAGCCGCCATGTTCGAGCGTCTTCTGCGTCGACACGCCACCCATATCAGGTGGCTGCGAAAACTGGCCGGGCGATGCGGATCACGTGGTCAGACACCAGTCTTCCGTAGGCGCTGGCTTGCCAGCGATGGCGTTTTGAAAGCGGCGTGATGTTTGTAGGCATATTCGCCGGTTAGCCAGCCCCTACGGTAGATGGGCGTCCACTCAGATGTTGTGGCTGTCGATGTGCAGCACGGCACCGGTGACGCTGGCGCCCGCACCGCTGGCCAGCAAAAGCAGGGGGCCGTTTAGTGTTTGAAGGGCGGCGCCCTTGTCCCGACCGGCTGCGATGACGTTGACGCGAATGCGATGTGGCGTCAGCGACTGGGCCATGGCACGGCTCATTCGGATCAGGCTGCTGTTGCTGCGCAGGCAGGGGTTGGGCTCGCTGATGGGGCGGGGGGGCGGCTCGATATTGACGATGCTGCCACCGCGTTCGGCCCTGATCATATGCAGGCTGGTGCAGTGGACGAGATGATTGTTCAGGGCAATGTGCTCGTGTTCGGAGCTGTTGTTGATCAGCACATCAACGTTGCCGAAACGTTCCTGCACGACGTCTAGCGCGGCTTCGATGCTGGGTCGACGTGCACTGTCGAGACTGACGATCAACACTTCGCCACCTTCCCAGCGCAGGTCTGCCGCCAATTGCTCCAGTTGCGAAGGGTGTTGCCCGCCGAGCGCCACCCGGGCTCCGGCAAGGCTGATCAGACGGGCGAAATGCGCGCCCAGGCGGGTAGTGGCATCGGCCACCAGCACCGTCTTGCCGGCCATGGAAAACGGCTGCATGAGATCGCTCATGGGCGAATCTCCATCGGTGCGGAGCGCCGTGTCATTACGGTTCGCGGGACGCAGACCCGCGGCGACGGGATGGGTGTGACACCGAGCATTTTCAGCACCAGTTCCGAGTAATGTCGAATAACGTCATCAATGCCCCAGCGACCATTGTCCTGGTACCAGACGCAGGCGTGGGTGAGCATGTTGAACAGGGTACGCGCCATCAGTTTCGGTTCGGCGCAACTGAGCGAACCCTCCTTGACGCCTTGTTCCAGCAGTTCCTGCAACGCTTTCAGGTACAGGCGCCGGGCCTGGCGGACCTGCTCCAGATCCTCTTCGTCGAGGCTTCTGAACTCCAGGTTGCCGAGCTTGGCCTCGTCCTGATGTTCGAGGTGATAGCGCACGTGGCAGGCGATAAAGGCGAGCAGTTTTACATCGGCGGTCACAGCCTTTTTCGGCCGGCGCCGGGTCCACTCCCGAGACAACCCCTGGAAGTACTCGAGGATCAACTCCAGCAGCAGTTCGTTCTTGCCTTTGTAGTAAAGATACAGCGTCGAGGCGTTGACACCGGCTTCAGTGGCGAGCTGACGCAGACTCATCGAGCCGTAGCCGTTACGCGAGATCAGTTTGATGGCGGCCAGGCGGATGTTGTTTTCAGTCATGTTCATGGTTTGATCCTGCGGCCTGTGGGAGCGAGCTTGCTCGCGATAAGCGCCAGAACGACGCGATCAGTCAGACAGCCCGCGTCATCGTTGGCGTCCATCGCGAGCAAGCTCGCTCCTACGGTTTTATTTATTGCAGATTGCCGGCGACAGCGATGGTCTGGGCGGTGATGTAGTTCGACTCCGGCGAGCAGAACAGATACACCGCGTCCGCCGCTTCCTGCACGGTGCCCGGACGACCTAGCGGGTTGCGCTGGGCGAACGACTTGGCCGCTTCCGGGCTGATGCCGACACGAATGTCACGGCCTTCGATGTTCACCGTGGCGCCTGCGTGGGCGTCGGCCTTGGTCATGCGGGTTTCGATGAAACCGAAGGCCACAGCGTTGACGTTGACCTTGAAACGACCCCATTCACGCGCCAGCGCACGGGTCATGCCGATCACACCGGCCTTGGCCGACGAGTAGTTCATTTGCCCGGCGTTGCCGTTCAGGGCCGAAACCGAAGAAATGTTCACCACTTTGCGGAACACTTCGCGTTCTGCCGCCGCATCGGCCAGGGCCTGGGCCTTGATAATCGGGTAGGCGGCACGCAGGATGCGGAAGGGCGCGGTCATGTGGCAGTCGAGAATCGCGTACCACTGCTCGTCGCTCATCTTCTGGATCACGTCGTCCCAGGTGTAGCCGGCGTTGTTGACGATGACGTCAATGCTGCCGAAGTTGTCCATCGCTGTCTTGATGTAGCGGTCGCCGAAATCAGGGGCGCTGACGTTGCCGTGGCAGACAGCGGCTTCGCCACCCATCTTGCGGATCATTTCAGCGGTCTCGTGGGCCGGATCGGCGTCCAGGTCGTTGATCACGATGCGCGCGCCTTCGCTCGCCAGTTTCAGGGCGATCTGCTGGCCAATGCCACGACCGGAACCGGTGACCAGTGCGACTTTGCCTTCGAGTTTTGCCATGGAATGTTGCTCCTCAGTTATCAGTTTTGTTTACAGAGCGATCACGGCGTCACCAACGATCTTGGTCTCGCCGTATTGATTGGTGGTGCGCACTTCGACCTTGATGCGTTGCTCGCCGTCGACTTCAAAGCGGTCGACTACGGCACCGGTGCAGGTGATCTGGTGGCCCAGGTGGGTGATGCCAAGAAAACGCACGCCGAACTCGCGCAATTGGCGCTGATCGACCCACTGGGTCAGCAAGCGACCGAGGTAGGCCATCGACAGCATGCCGTGGGCAAACACGTCGGGCATGCCCGCCCGGCGGGCGTAATCGGTGTCGATGTGGATGGCGTTGTGATCACCCGACGCACCGGCGAACAGGGCCAGGGTGGTGCGGTTGATCGGCGGCAGGGCCAACGGTGGCAGGGTGTCGCCGATGTTGATTTTTTCCAGGCTTATCGCGTTCATCTGTGTTCTCCGCTTCAGCTGTTGCGCTGCACGAGCACGCTGCGCAGGTCCGCAACGTGCTCACCGTGCTGATTGGTGACTCGGGTTTCGCGCACCACGAATTCCAGGGCGCCGCCTTTCTTGTCGTAGATGTCGGCGATGCGCACATCGAAGCGCAGCGTGTCGCCGGCATGGGCCATGCGGTGATAACGGAAGGATTCTTCGCCGTGCAAAATACGCGCGGTGACGATGCCCAGTTCGTCGCGCCAGGCGTTCGAGGGAATCTGGAACTCCAGCGAGAACAGAAAGGTCGGCGGCAGCGGCAGGTTGGGATACCCGGCATCGCGCGCGGCCTGTTCGTCAAAGTAAATCGGGTTGGTTTCACCCATGGCCTTGGCGAAGAAGCGCAGTTGCCCGGCTTCGGCGGTCACGAGGAAAGTGGGCAGTTGTCTGCCGATGTGTTTCTTGTCGATCATCGAAATGGCTCCTTTGCTGAACAGGCGTGTCAGTTCTTCTGGTACACGGTCACCACGCAGGCGCCGCCCAGGCCGAGGTTGTGCTGCACCGCGACGCGGGCGTTCTGCACCTGGCGTTGTTCGGCGGTGCCACGCAATTGGTGGGTCAGCTCGAAACACTGGGCCAGGCCGGTGGCGCCCAGAGGGTGGCCCTTGGAGAGCAGGCCGCCGGACGGGTTGGTGACCCATTGGCCGCCATAGGTGTTGTCGCCGTCGTTGACCAGTCGCTCGCCATCGCCCTCGGCGCACAGGCCCAGGCCCTCGTAGGTCAGCAGTTCGTTCTGTGCGAAGCAGTCGTGCAGCTCGATGACGTCGACATCTTTCGGGCCGATGCCGGCCTGGTTGTAGGCAATGTCAGCGGCCATGCGCGTCATGTCGAAACCGACTACGCGGATCATGTCCCTCGCGTCGTAGGTGCTTGGCAGGTCGGTGGTCAGTGCCTGGCCAGCCATCAACACGTCGGTGCGCAGGCCATGCTTTTTCGCGAACGCTTCGGACACCACGATGGCTGCGGCCGCGCCACAGGTCGGCGGGCAAGCCATCAGGCGCGTCATCACGCCTTCCCACAACATCGGCGCGGCCATGACTTCTTCGGTACTCACCACGTTGCGGAACACGGCGAGCGGGTTATTGGCGGCATGACGGCTGGCTTTGGCGCGGATCTTGGCAAAGGTTTCCAGCTGGGTGCCGTACTTCTGCATGTGCGCGTAGCCGGCGCCGCCGAACTGGCGGATGGCATTGGGCAGGTCAGGCATGCCGATCAGCTCGTTGGCCAGCACCAGGGCACGTTCGGTGGCCGGTGCGCGATCGGTCCAGGCGGATTTCAAGGCACCCGGGTTCATGTGTTCGAAGCCAAACGCCAGGGCACAGTCCACCGCGCCGCTTTGTACGGCCTGGCGAGCGAGGAACAGAGCGCTGGAGCCGGTAGCGCAGTTGTTGTTGACGTTGATCAGCGCAATGCCGGTCATGCCCACGCGGTACAGGGCTTTCTGGCCGCAGGTGGAGTCGCCATAGACGTAACCGGCGTAGGCCTGCTGGATGTCGTTGAAATCCACACCCGAATCGGCCAGGGCCTGGCGGATCGCCTGTTCGCCCATGACATCGTAGGGCTCGTTGGTCCCCGGTTTCTTGAACTGGATCATGCCGACGCCAGCAACGAATACCTTATTGCTCATCGTGTGTTTCCTTTTTTGTTTTAGAGGGTCAGAGCTTGCGCGCGATCATTTCGCGCATGACTTCACTGGTACCGCCGTAGATGCGATTGACGCGCGAGTCGACGAAAGCGCGGGCGATCGGGTACTCCATCATGTAGCCGTAGCCGCCATGCAGCTGGACCATGTCGTCGATGCATTTCCACAGGGTTTCGGTGGTGTAGAGCTTGGCGATGGCCGCTTCTTCCAGGGTCAGGCGGCGGCGCATGTGCTCGCCCAGGTAGTAGTCGACCATCACCCGCATGGCGGTGGCCTGGGCCTTGATGTCGGCGAGCTTGAATTTGCTGTTCTGGAAGTCCCAGACGGTCTGGTTGAAAGCCTTGCGGTCTTTCACGTACTCCAGGGTCTGCTCCAGCAGACGCTCAAGCTTCGCGGCGGCGGAAACCGCGATGGAGAAGCGTTCCTGGGGCAGTTCGCCCATCAGGTAGGTAAAGCCCAGGCCTTCCTCGCCGAGGCGGTTGCCCACGGGCACTCGCACGTTGTCGAAGAACAGCTCGGAGGTGTCGGCGGCGGCCTGACCGACCTTCTCCAGCTTGCGCCCGCGCTTGAAACCGGCGCGGCTGGCTTCCACGGCGATCAGGCTGATGCCCTTGGCGCCGGCGGCCGGGTCGGTCTTGCACACGACGATGACCAGGTCGGCGGTCAGGCCGTTGCTGATGAAGGTCTTGCTGCCGTTGATCACGTATTCGTCGCCATCGCGCACGGCGGTGGTGCGCACGGCCTTGAGGTCGCTGCCGGTGCCGGGTTCGGTCATGGCGATGGCCAGGATGATCTCCCCGGAGCAGATGCCCGGCAGCCACTTCTGCTTCTGTTCTTCGTTGCCGCAGCGGTTGATGTACGGGGCGATGACGTCAGAGTGCATACCGAAGTAGGCACCACTCACGCCGGCCCGGGCGAATTCCTCGTTGAACACCGCACAGTGACCGAAATCACCGCCACCGCCACCGTATTCGGTGGGCAGGGTGATGCCGAGCAAACCTTCGCGGCCGGCCTTGAGCCAGGTCTCGCGGTCGACCTGCCCGGCTTTGTCCCAGGCTGCCTGGCGCGGCACGCACTCTCGCTCGAAAAAACGGCGTGCGGTTGTGCGAAACATTTCATGGTCGTCGCGGAAAACGGTTCGGGCGATATGCACGCAAGACTCCTCAATGATCACGGGCCGGCTTGCTTGGGCCAGGCGCTGATGCAAGGCGCGACGTGCGCCTTTGAACTGAGGGTTACGATAGGGTGGGGGGGCTGGTGGGAACGCCACCCGAGGCGGGTGGCGGGGAGAGAATTTGCCGGCGGGAGAGGCACACCACAGGGTCGTTGCAGGTCTGTTATTGCGGGGCGGGATCACCCTGCGACTCAAGGTCCCGCACCCGCGCCACCGCCTCATCGCGACTGTTGACCCCGAGCTTGCTGTAGATATGACTCAGGTGCCATTTCACGGTTTCCGGGGACAGTCCCAAGGCACGGGCGATTTTCTTGTTGGGCAGGGCCTGGGCCAGCAGGCGCATAACTTCGATTTCCCGCTCGCTCAACGGCTCCATGCCGGTGGCGAGGGGTTTGCCTGTCGAGACCGGGGAGGGTTTGCCGGTCGATGCGGCGGGCACCGTCACTTGCGCCGCTTGCAGGCGCTCGACGTAGAACGCCAGCACCGGGTCCAGGGTTTCTTTGCTTGCGATGTCGGTGATCAGTTTCAGTGCGTCCGGGTGGGCATCGAGCAGGCTGCGCAATAAGCCGAAGCGTTGCCCGCGTCGCAGCGCCTCCATGACGTGATCACGCGCGGCATCGGCATTGCCGCGCTGGGATTCGATCACCGCACTGAGTACCAGCAACCGTACTGAGCCAAGCTGGCGGCGGTGCAGTTCGCAGGTTTCGATCAGTTGTTCGATACGCTTCAAGGCGCCGTCCAGGTCGCCTTGCTGAATCTGCCAGCGTGCTCGCGCGTTCTCCGCCAGGATATGGATTTCCTTCAGGGCGCTTTGCCCGGCATCCGGGTGGCGCGCATCGATGGCTTCCAGGCGCGCCAGTTTGGCCTGGGCCTGCGCATGCTCACCGAGAATCATCAGCCAGCGCACCTGCCAGGTAAGGCAGTAGGCCTGCAGGCGCTCCAGGCCGAGTTTGATCGCGTACTCGTCGAGCCGTTCGACATAGGCCAGGGCTTCCTGGTGATTGCCTGCCAGCCATTGCACATTCCACAGCACCTGCATCACGCGCAGTACCGAATCGGGAATCGAGATGCGTTCAAGGATGTCGATCCAGCCCGAAAGCAGTTTAAAAGCTGCATCGACGTCATTGGTCTCGTACAGCACCTCGCCCAGCAGTGCGGCGGACAGGTAAGTCGCGTCGGCGCCGGCCTTGCCGCACTGGGCGGCTTCATGCATCACATCCCGATAGACCCGCTCCGCCTGTTTCATCTGGCCCTCGAGGGCGTGGCTCAAGCCGATCATGCAGCGCCCCTGCAGACTGCCAGCGGTGGTCCCCAAAAGGGGTTCGCCATTGATCAGCAGCAGGGGACGGTCGAGTTGTATCTGGCGCGCCTTTTCGTATTCGCCCCGGTGCATGTAGAGCCAGGAAAGAATATTGGCGCACGAACCGATGGCCACGCTGTTGCTGCCCTGTGGCGGGTCGAGCAACTGCGGCAGCACCGTCATTGCCGCGTCCGTGTCATCACGCTGCAGCGCAAGAGAGGCGCGCAGTATCGCGATCATGAATCGATCGTGAACGTCAGTCTCGGGCACGTCGTTGAACAATTGATCGAGACTGTTGGCGCACGCCGCGAAATCCCGGGCATAGAGTTGCATCCGGGCCTTGAGGATGCGCAGCTTTACTCGCGCCTGAACTTGTTCGACCGGCAGCAGCCGAACCAACTCGATCAACATGCGCAAGTCGCCGTGGGCATACAGCGTTTCGGCGTTTTGCTGCACCAGGTCGGCAGCGGCATCCGGGTCGCCCGCCATCACGGCATGGTGTACTGCTTCATCCAGGTGCTGGTGATCCCGGAACCAGGCCCAGGCCCGCGCGTGCACGGCCTGTTGTTCGGCCTTGCTGCGCGAATCGAAGTATTTGAGCAAGGTTTCGCGCAACAGCGGATGCAGGCGATACCAGGTTTCACGTTGGGCGGCGTCCACAGGGATCAGGAACAAGTTGTCCCGCTCCAGGCGGGCAAGCAGGGCATTGGCTTCGCGGACTGCTTCCGGGTTGCCGCTGAGGGCGGCACATAGCGAGGCACAGAAGCGGTTGCAAACAGCCATGAGCAGCATCAGGTCCAGATCCGTAGGCGACAGATGGGACAGCACTTCGATTTCGAAAAACTTCGCGAACGCCTGGTCGTCGCGCACCTGTGCCTGGTCGGTCGCGGCGGCGAGCGGGCGATTTTTCTTGCGGCTGACGGCCAGCAACTGCAGTCCGGCGACCCAGCCATCGGTCAGCTCATGCATGAGCTTGGCATCGCGGGGGCTGATCTCGCCCAATTGTGCCTTGAGAAAACGTTCGGACTCGGCGGGCGTGAAGCGCAAGTCGCGCAGGTTCAATTCCAACACCAGTTCCTGGCTGCGCAACCGCGCCAGGGACAAAGGCACGGCACTGCGTGACACCAGTGCCAGGTGCAGATTGGCCGGTGCGTAGTCGATCAGCCATTGCAGGGCCTGATGAATCCCGACGTCGGTCAGGTGATGGAGGTCGTCGAGCACCAGCACCAGTTCACGGCCACGGCTGGCAATACTGCGCACCAGCGTGATGACGGTGCGTTCCACCGCCTCGCTGTCGATGCCGCGACCTTCCAGTTGGGTGGCTTCGTGTACCAGGTCCGGGTCGACGTGACCGAGGCTGGCCAGCAAGTAATCCAGAAAACGAGTCAGTTCATTGTCATCGGCAGACAGCGTCAGCCAGGCCACGTCGAAGCCTAGCGGTAACAGCGCCTGACGCCAGGCAATCAGCGTCGAAGTCTTGCCGCAACCCGCGGGCCCCTTGAGCACGATGCAGCGCTGGCGGCGGGCCTTGAGCATTTGCTCCTGCAGCAGTTCACGGGAAATCAGGCGCCCGGCGCTGCGTGGCGGAATCAGTTTGGTACTGACGATCGGCGACTGAGTCGGATTCAAGACCAGGCTGGAATGCGTGTCCGAGGCTTTGGACTTGCGGGGTTTATCCATGGGGCTGTCCGAATCTTTTTTGTTTTGGGAGTGCACTGAATCCAGAGGAGTGTAACGCACCGCCAGCCAGTCATGGCCCTGTGTTTGGCATTCGCCACCCGATGCGGGTGGTGGTCGGCGAATTGGGGATTGATTAACTGGACGCCACAAAATAGGGGTGCTGCAAGGGCGCTCCGTCAGAACAATGGAGCGGCGGCAATGGGTGTACTGAGCGGCATTCGAGTGGTGGAATTTGAGGCAATCGGTCCGGCGCCTTTTGGCACGATGCTGCTGGCGGACATGGGGGCCGACGTGGTGCGGATCGACCGTCCGGTGGCCGCGAGCGACCTGGGGCCGAAGTTTGAAGGCAAGCGCGCCGACATTACAGGGCGCAATCGGCGCTCCGTCACTCTGGACCTGAAATGTCCGCAAAGCGTTGCCGCCGCGCTGGAATTGATCGAACGGGCCGATGTGCTGATCGAAGGCTTCCGCCCCGGCACCATGGAGCGCCTGGGTCTTGGCCCGGAAGTGGCGTTGGCGCGTAATCCACGACTGGTTTATGCGCGCATGACCGGTTGGGGGCAGACCGGGCCGATGGCTGACCGTGCCGGCCATGACCTGAACTACATCGCCTTGTCCGGCGTGCTGTCGACCATCGGCCCGGCGGGTGGTCGGCCGGTGCCGCCACTTAACCTGGTGGGCGATTACGGCGGTGGCGGCATGCTGATGGCGATGGGCGTGCTGGCGGCGCTGGTGAATGTGCAACGTGGCGGGGCCGGGCAAGTGGTTGATGCGGCCATGACCGAAGGCGCGGCGCAGTTGGGTTCGGTGGTCTGGGGCCTGTTGGCCGGCGGTCACTGGACCGAACAGCGCGGCAGCAACCTGCTTGATGGCGGCGCCCCCTGGTATGACACCTACGAAACCCTCGACGGGCAGTACATGTCGATTGGTCCGATCGAGACGCGTTTCTACGCGCAAATGCTGGAAATCCTCGGGTTGGCAGGCGCCGACCTGCCGCGTCAGCACGACCGGGCGGGCTGGCCGCGCCTGCGTGAGGCCTTTACGGCGGCCTTCCTCAGTCGTACCCGTGCACAGTGGGCCGAAGCGTTTGCCAGCAGCGATGCCTGTGTGGTGCCGGTGCTGGGCCTTGCCGAAGCGGCCGAACATCCCCACAGCGTGGCCCGCGGCAGTTTTATCGAGGTCGATGGCGTCGTCCAGCCCGTTCCGGCACCGCGCTTTCTCGGCACGCCTTCGGCGCAGCCGCGATCGGCGCCGCAACGGGGCGAGCACGGTCAGCAAGCGCTGCGTGACTGGGGTTTCGACAGCGTCGCCATCGAGCGTCTGCATTCGCTGGGCCTGGGCTTCAAGGCCTGACCTCCCTCCCATAAAAACCTAGAGGTTAGTCCATGGCCATTCAGTTCAAGATCATCGATCACGTGGCAGTCATTACGCTCGATGCGCAGGCGTCGAACAATGCACTGTCCATCAGCGACCTGATGCACCTGCGCAAGACGCTGGTGGCTTGCCAGGATGATGAGCAGGTGCGGGTCATCGTGCTGACCGGCGCCGGTGAGCAGGCGTTCTGCTGTGGGGTGAGTCCACGCGATCCTTCGCGCGGACAGTCCGGTTTTATTGCCGCAGCGCTGAAAAGCCGCGAGACCGAGGCTGAGGAGGGCGGCTACGCGCGTCTGTTCGATCTCAGCGATCTGGAGATCTGGAAGCCGATCATCGCCGCCATCAATGGCGCTTGTCTGGCCGGCGGTTTTGAACTGGCGCTGCAATGTGACCTGCGCATTGCGGCCGAGCATGCCGCGTTCGCGTTGCCCGAAGTTCGCGATGCGACGATTCCGGCGGCGGGAGGCGTGCAATACCTGTTGCGCGCTGTGCCTGCCGCCCACGCCATGAAAATGGCACTGACTGGTGAACCGATCGACGCTCAAGAAGCCTTGCGCATCGGGCTGATCATCGACCTCTTGCCACAAGAACGGTTGATGTCCGCCGCCCTGAGCCTGGCCGAGCGCATTGCCGCCAATGGCCCCCTGGCGGTGCAGTCGATCAAGCAGCTGGCGGTGCAGACCGCACACCTGACGCCCCGGGATTTCGTGATTCAAGCCCACTTGCACTGGGGGTTGCTGCGCGACAGCCAGGATCACGCCGAAGGGCGCGTGGCCCTGGTCGAGCAACGCACACCCAAATACATCGGTGCATGACGCACCGCCCAGTGACTGTATGCGTTTTGACCTGACAACAATAATTCACAGGAAGCCATCATGTATCTGACCCAAGGACTGCACCATGTTTTGCAGCAGCGACCTCATGCCCTGGCAACGGTCTTCCGCGACCGGCGCCACACCTATGCGCAACTGGCCGACCGCGTAGCCCGCCTGGCCGGTGCCTTGCAGCAGTTGGGCATGCAGGCCGGCGACCGTGTGGGCCTGCTCGGTCTGAACTCCGATCGTTTTCTCGAGTACTACCTGGCCACCTGGTGGGGCGGTGGTGTGGTCAACCCGGTCAATATTCGCTGGAGCGTGGCGGAAATCGTCTATTCGCTGGATGACTGCGATACACGCATCCTGATGATCGACGACACCTTCCTGTCCATGGCCGAAAGCATTGCCGGCACTGCCAGGGTGCGGCCACTGTTGATTCACATCGGCGAAGGACCGACGCCTGAGGGCATGCTGTCTTACGAGCAACTGATTCGTGACGCCGAGCCGGTCGATGATGCCTTTCGTGGCGGTGACGACCTGGCCAGCATCATGTACACCGGTGGCACCACTGGCCGGCCAAAAGGCGTGATGCAGTCGCACATGAACCTGTGGTCCGCCGCCGTGGCCCGTGCCGCCGATGTCCCGGTGCCAGCCGATGCGCTGACCTTGCACATCGCTCCGATGTTCCACCTGGCCGCGCTGTCGCGGGTGATCCTCATCTCATTGCTGGGCTTGCCGAGCATCTTCGTCCCGTCCTTCGACCCTCTGAACGTGATGCAAACCATCGAACGCGAGCGCATCACCGACATCCTGATCGTGCCGACCATGATCCAGGCCTTGATCATGCATCCGGAGTTCGCCAACTACGACCTCAGCAGCCTGTGCAGCCTGACCTATGGCGCCTCGCCGATTGCCGTGCCCTTGCTCGAACTTGCCCTGAAAGCCTTGCCGAATGTCGAATTCACCCAAGGCTATGGCATGACCGAGGCCGCGCCGCCCATCTCCGCCAACGGCCCGGAAAACCATGGCCCCGAAGGCATCGCCAATGGCCGGTTGCGCTCGGCCGGGCGCCCTGGACTGGGTGTGACGGTGCGCATCGTCGATGAAAACGATAACGAAGTTCCGCGCGGTACGGTTGGCGAAGTGGTGGTGCGTGGCCCGAACATCATGCTCGGCTACTGGAACAAACCCGAAGAGACGGCCCAGGCCCTGCGCGGCGGCTGGATGCACACGGGCGACGGTGCCTACATGGACGACGACGGCTACATCTACATTGTCGACCGCTTCAAGGACATGATCGTCAGTGGTGGCGAAAACGTTTATTCGGGTGAGGTTGAAAGCGCGATTTCCAGTCACCCGGCTGTCGCCGCCTGTGCGGTGATCGGTATTCCGTGTGCGCAGTGGGGCGAAGCGGTCCACGCGGTGATTGTGCTCAAGCCTGATCGCGAGGCTGTTGGCGCCGAGATCATAGAGCATTGCCGTCGACAGATCGCCGGCTACAAAACGCCGAAGTCGGTCGAATTCCGCGCCGCGTTGCCGCTGTCCGGTGCTGGCAAGGTGCTCAAGCGTGATCTGCGCGAACCCTTCTGGGCCGGCAAGGATCGGAGTGTCAGCTGATGGCGCTGGACAATGGAGGGGCAACGATCCCCGAGGGGTTCACAGCGCTGGAAAGCCTTTCAGGCTTCCTGCGCAACTGCGGTGATTTTTTCCTCCATGATGAACGGTCGATCGTGGCCGTTCGTCTGCAGCCGCACCACCTCAACTACGTGCACATCGCCCATGGCGGTTTCCTCGCCACGGTTGCGGACAGCGCCTTCGGTATCGTTTTGCGGCGCCATCTGCGGCCGCCATCGGTAGCGCTGACGGTCAACCTGAACGTCGATTACATCGGACCGGTGCGCGAAGGCGAATGGCTGGAGGCGCATGTGGAAGTGCTCAAGACCGGTGGCACCTTCATCAACGCCAGCTGCCTATTGAAGGTCGGCGAGCGTCTGGTGTTGCGGGCCAACGGTGTCTTCACCACCTGGAAAGGCAAGACACCATGTACATGACCCAGTGTCTGCAACGCACCCTGCAGCAGAACCCGGAGCACCTGGCGACGATCTTCGGCGATCGCCGTCAGACCTATCGCCAGTTTGGTGAGCATGTCGCTCGCCTGGCGGGCGCCTTGCAGAATCTGGGCATGGCGGCGGGGGACCGGGTCGGTATGCTGGCGCTCAATTGCGACCGTTATCTTGAGTACATCATGGGGGTCTGGTGGGGCGGCGGGGTGCTCAACCCGGTCAACATTCGCTGGAGCGTAGCGGAAATTGTCTATTCGCTGGATGATTGCGCCACCGACATTCTGATTGTCGACGAGCACTTCGCGGCGATGGCCGAAGTTATCCGCAAGGGCGCCCGCCAGGCGCCACGATTTATCTACGCCGGGGGCGGTGAAGTCCCGCCGGGCATGCTCGGTTATGAGCAGTTGCTGGCCCAGGCAACGCCGGTCGAGGATGCCGGGCGCGGCGGGGAAGACCTCGCCTGCATCATGTACACCGGCGGCACCACCGGGTTTCCCAAGGGCGTCATGCAGTCTCATCTGAACCTGTGGTCGGCGTGCATGCCACGCATGGTCGACATGCCGCCGATCCATGACGGCCGGCTGTTGCACGTCGCCCCGTTGTTCCACGTCGCCGGCATGGCCCGCGCCTTGATCCAGTTCATGGCCGGTGAAACCCATGTGCTGCTGTCGGGTTTCGACGCGGCTGAGGTGTTGCAGGTGATCGAGCGAGAGCGGATCACCGAGACACTGCTGGTGCCGACCATGATCCTCGCGTTGCTGGCCCATCCGGACTTCGATCGCCATGACCTCGGTAGCCTGAAACGCCTGACCTACGGCGCGTCTCCCAGCGCGGGCGAAATGGTGGAGCAGGTGTTGGCCCGGCTTCCGGATCTGGAGCTTTCTCATTCCTACGGGCTGACAGAAGCCTGCCCGGTGGTGTCGAGCAATCTGCCGTGCAATCACACGCCGCAAGCGCGTCAGAAGGGTTTGTCCCGTTCAGTCGGGCGTGGCGGGTTGGGAGTCAACGTGAAGATCGTCGACCCGCAAGGCCAGCAAGTTCCGCGAGGCACGGTGGGCGAGATCATCGTTCGCGGGCCGAACATCATGCAGGGCTACTGGAACAAACCCGAAGAAACCGCCAGGGCCTTGCGCGATGGCTGGTTGTATACCGGCGACGCCGCATACATGGATGAACAGGGTTACCTGTTCATCGTCGACCGTCTCAAGGACATGATCGTCAGCGGTGGCGAGAATGTTTACTCGGCGGAGGTTGAAAATGTGCTCGCCCGACACCCAGCCGTGGCGCTGGCAGCAGTGATCGGCGTTCCCCATGAACAATGGGGCGAGGCAGTGCACGCGGTGGTGGTACGCAAGCCCGGCGCCCAGGTCGATGCCGAGCAATTGCGCTTGTATTGCCGGGAATTCATCGCCGGCTACAAATGCCCGAAGAGCGTGGAGTTCCGCGACGAGTTGCCGCTTTCCGCCGCCGGTAAAGTCCTCAAGCGCGAATTGCGCAAATAACCCCCTCCACAACGCAACCCCCTGTAGGAGCTGGCTTGTCGGGTCGCCGCATCGCAGCGAAGGCTCCCTCACATTCACCGCAATACTCAAGGGCCCCTTCGCCGGCAAGCCGGCTCCTACAGTGCGGTGTTTCAAACCCTCTATTTTCGCTACCCGATCCGGGTGGCTTCACCACCCACCCGCGTCAATACAGTGGACTCACGAACCAGGCGCAAGCCTTGCCTGGCCATCCACTGGAGATCCCGATGCACATCAACCGTACTGTCTACCGTGAAGACCACGAAATGCTGCGTGAATCCGCGCGGCGTTTCTTCGAGCGTGAATGCCTGCCCCAGCAGGCGCAGTGGGACGCCGCTGGCCAGGTTGACCGGGAAACCTGGCTCAAGGCCGGTCGCCATAACCTGCTGTGCCTCACCGTACCGACCGAGTATGGCGGCGGTGGCGGTGATTTCGGGCATTCGGCGGTGTTGATCGAAGAGCTGTATCGCGCTGGCGTTTCGGGCTGGAGCCTGGGCGTGCACTCCGACATCGTTGCGCCGTACATCGTGCGTCTGGGCACCGAAGCGCAAAAGCAGAAATGGCTGCCGAAAATCTGCACCGGCGAAACCGTACTGGCCGTCGCGATGACCGAGCCTGGCACCGGTTCGGACCTTAAGGCGATCCGCACCACCGCAGTGCGTGACGGTGACGAGTGGGTCATCAACGGCAGCAAGACCTTCATCAGCAACGGCCTGACCTGCGACATGGTGGTGGTCGTCTGCAAGACCGACCCGAGTGCCGGCGCCAAGGGTTGCAGCCTGATCATGGTCGAGTGCGACCGTGAAGGCTTCCGTCGCGGGCGCAAGCTGGAAAAGGTCGGCCAGCATGCGGCCGACACCGCCGAACTGTTCTTCGACAACGTGCGCGTGCCGGTGGGCAACCTGCTCGGTGAAGAAAACAAAGGCTTCATGCACCTGATGGAAGAGCTGCCGCAGGAGCGCCTCGTGATCGCGCTGTACTGCGCCGCCAAACTCGAACGCTTGCTGGAACAGACCGTCGAGTATGTGAAGGACCGCAAGGCGTTCAACCAGACCGTCTGGGACTTCCAGAACACCAAATTCAAGCTGGCCGACATCAAGGCCCAGGCCACGGCCGTGCGCCTGACCGTCGACCACTACATCGGCGAGCACATGCGGCGTCGCCTGACGGTTCAGGAGTCGGCCATCGCCAAGCTCTATGCCACCGAAACCCTGTGGAAGTGCATCGACGACATGGTCCAGTTGCACGGCGGCTACGGCTACATGATGGAGTACCCGATCGCCCGCGCTTTCGTAGACATGCGCGTGACCCGCGTCTTCGGTGGCACCAGCGAAGTGCTGCGCGAACTCATCGCGCGCCAGTTGTGATCCTTTCCCCCTCATTTTTTCAGGTGACAACATGAGCGAAAAAGTACTGGTAGCCGGTGTCGGCATGATCCCGTTTCGCAAGCCGAGCGAGAGCCCGACCTACGTCCAGATGGGCGCCGAAGCGGTACGCCGTGCCCTAGCCGATGCGGCGATCGATTACAGCCTGGTCCAGGAGGCTTACGCCGGGTACGTCTACGGCGATTCCACCTGCGGCCAGACCGTGCTGTACGAAGTCGGCATGACCGGAATTCCGGTGGTCAACGTCAACAATAACTGCTCCACCGGTTCCACAGCGTTGTATTTGGCGCGCAAGGCTATCGAATCCGGTTCGGTCGATTGCGTCCTGGCGGTGGGTTTCGAGCAAATGCAGGCCGGTGCGCTGAAATCCCATTGGGATGACCGTCCGCCCACCCGCGAGCGTTTCCTGCCGATCCTGCGTGGTCTCACCGCCGATATGGATGGCATGGCTCAGGCCATCCGTACCTTTGGTGGTGCCGGGCGCGAGTACATCCAGAAATACGGCATGAAAATGGAAACCTTCGCCGCCGTGCGCGCCAAGGCCAGCCGTCATGCAGCCAACAACCCACTGGCCTTGTTTCGCAAGGTGCTCAGCGTCGAAGACGTGATGAACGACCCAGTGATTCTGCCGGGCGTCATGACCCGCCTGATGGCCTGCCCGCCAACCTGCGGCGGCGCCGCGGCGATCCTGGTTTCCGAGCGTTTTGCCAAGAAGCATGGCCTGCGCCGTGACGTGGAAATCGTTGCCCAGGCAATGACCACCGACACCCCTGAATCCTTCAACTTCGAAAAGCCGTCGATGCTCGACTGGGTCGGCACGCACATGACCCACGCAGCCGTCGGCCAGGTCTACGAGAAGGCCGGCGTCGGCCCGCAGGACATTGATGTCTGCGAACTGCACGACTGTTTCGCCCAGAACGAAGTGATCTGTTACGAGTCGCTGGGCTTTTGCCCTGAAGGCGGCGCGGAAAAATTCGTCATGGACGGTGACAACACCTACGGCGGGCAAATCGTCGTCAACCCGTCCGGCGGCCTGCTGTCGAAAGGCCATCCCCTGGGCGCTACCGGTCTGGCGCAGTGCTATGAGCTGACCCAGCAACTGCGCGGCAACGCCGATCAGCGCCAGGTCGAAGGTGCGCGCCTGGCGATGGCGCACAACCTGGGCCTGGGCGGCGCGTGTGTGGTGACGCTCTACGGCAAAGTCGACGGAGGTGGCCAGTGAGCAGCCTGCTCGACGCCTTTCGTTTGACCGCGCTACCGGAACACGCGGAAGCCTTTCGCAGCGAGGTCAAAACCTTTCTGGCAGCGCATCTGCCACGGGTTGCGGCCGATGTGCGAGCGCGCAGCTGGACCGGATTCGACGCCGCATTCAGCCGCGAACTGGCCCGGCGTGGCTGGGTCGGCCTGACCTTGCCGCAAGCCTATGGCGGTGCCGGGCTGGATGCGTTCAGCCGCTTTGTCCTGGTCGAGGAATTGCTTTCGGCCGGTGCCCCGGTCGCCGCGCACTGGATCGCCGATCGCCAGAGCGGGCCGCTGATCCTGAAATTTGGCAGCGATGCGCAGAAAGATTTCTACCTGCCGCGCATCTGCGCCGGCAAAGCGTTCTTCTGCATTGGCATGAGCGAGCCCAATTCAGGCTCCGACCTGGCCAGCGTGCGCAGTCGCGCCACCCGTTGCGAAGGTGGCTGGCGCCTGAGCGGGCGCAAGATCTGGACCACCAACGCACATCACGCCGACTACATGATCGCCCTGGTGCGTACCAGCGGTGCGCCCGAAGACCGCCAGAGCGGACTGTCGCAATTCATCATCGATCTCAAGCAACCGGGTATCAGCATCCGCCCGATTGTCGACCTCGCCGGTGATGCGCATTTCTCCGAGGTGGCATTCGACGATGTACTGCTCAGCGAAGACGCCTTGGTGGGCGAGGAGGGCAGCGGTTGGAAACAAGTCAACGCCGAACTGGCCTTCGAGCGCAGTGGGCCTGAGCGCTTCTACTCCAGCGTGGTGCTGCTCGATCTGTGGGCTGACACCCTGCGTCGCAACGGTGCCAGCGCCGCCGAAACGGCATTGCTCGGCAGTTTCATCACGCAATTGACCAGCCTGCGCAACCTGTCGCTGGCGCTGACAGCCTTGCTCGCGAAGGGCGAAAGCCCGGTGGTGGAGGCAGCGCTGGTCAAGGACATCGGCACCGAATTCGAACAGGCGATTCCGGGGGCGATTGCCGCATCGATCAGCGTTGATCCGGATGCTCCGATCGACGAGGAGTTGTACCGGACCGTCGCCTACCTGAATCAGGTCGCTCCGACCTTCTCGTTGCGCGGCGGCACCCGGGAAATCCTGCGCGGCATGATTGCCCGTGGCCTGGGCCTGCGTTGATATCGAATAGGAAAACATCGTCATGTTCACTGAAGCCATAGAGAAAATACTGAACGACTTGTGCGCACCGGCACAGGTCCGCGCGGTTGAAAACGGTGATCGCGCCACCGCGTTGTGGCGTGAGCTGGAGGACGGCGGTTTTCTGGAACTGCTGACGCCGGAAGTGTCCGGCGGAGCGGGGTTGTCGCTGGCAGCGGTGTTCCCGATTTTCCTCGCCTTTGGACGTTATGCCCTGCCGCTTCCGGTTGCCCAGAGCATTGCCGCCCGGGCGTTGATGCGTGACTGCCCGCATGCGCCACCGACCGGCATGCTGACCCTGGCCGGCTCCGCTTATCGAGAGGCCGATGGCGGTGTGTGCGCTCCGCGCATGGCTTATGGCGCACTGGCCGATTTCGCCCTGGTGAATCTGGGCGGTGAGCTGCGGTTGCTCGATTGCAGTCAGGCGCGACGCGTCTGCAGCGGTGTCCACCGCAGCCAGTGCGCCACGCTGTATTGGCCACAGGATGCCGACGGTATCTCGCTAGGCGGTAATGGCGAAGAGGTTCGTCTGTTCAGCGCTGCGATTCATGCCGCGGCCGTTGCCGGGGCCATGGAGAGGGCGCTCGACATGACACTCGAGTACTGCAATGACCGGGTCCAGTTCGGCAAGGCCATCGGCAAGTTTCAGGCGGTGCAGCATCAGCTCAGCGTAATGGCCGAGCAGGTCGCGGCTTCCCGTATCGCCGCCGAACGGGCCTTCACCGGCAATCGTTCGATTCCCGACGCGATTGCCGCAGCCATGGCCAAGGCCCGCACCAGCATGGCGGTGCCGCAAGTCACTGCCACGGCTCACGCACTGTTCGGTGCCATCGGCGTGACTGAAGAGCTGGATCTGCAGCTGTACACCCGACGCCTGCATGAGTGGCGCGTCAGCGAAGGTTCGGAAACTTACTGGAACGGTCTCGTTGGTCAGGCGCTGTTGGCGCAGCCGAAAGTTGGCGCCAGTGAGTTCGTGCGCAACGTCATCCCGTCGCAACCCGCTTGAGGACTCCACCCTATGAGCCATTTTTTGAAGTACGAACAAGAGGGGCATGTCGTCACGCTGACGATGAACGATCCCGAGCGACGCAACCCGTTGACCGGTAACAGCGCCGTACCCGAGTTCCTCGAAGCCATCGAGCGGATCGAACGCGACAGCAGTGTTCGCGCCGTCATCATCACCGGTGCCGGTAGCGCGTTCTGCTCCGGTGGCAACGTGCGCGACATGGACCGCTACGCGCAAATGTCGGGCATGGCGTTGCGTCAGGAATACCGCACCGGCATCCAGCGGTTGCCACTGGCGCTGTTCAACCTGGAAGTGCCGGTTATCGCGGCAATCAATGGCGCTGCCATCGGCGCTGGTCTCGACCTGGCCTGCATGTGCGATATCCGCGTGGCGTCCGAACAGGCGAAGTTTGCCGAAAGCTTCGTCAAGCTGGGGATCATTCCCGGCGACGGCGGGGCGTGGTTGTTACCGCGCATCATCGGTTTGTCGCGAGCTACCGAATTGACCCTGACCGGACAAATGATCGACGCCCGCCAGGCCGAACAATGGAACCTGGTGTCCCGCGTCGTACCGGCCGAACAGTTGCTGGACAGTGCCCGGGACATCGCCGCGGCCATTGCTGTCAATCCGCCCCATGCCGTGCGTCTGGCCAAGCGCCTGTTGCGCGAAGCCTTGCACACACGCCTCGACACGCTGCTGGAAATGTCCGCGACCTTCCAGGTGCTGTCGCACCAGACCGCTGATCACCGTGAAGCCGTGGCGGCGTTCATCGAGAAGCGACCTGCGACTTTCACAGGGTAAGTGTCACCGTGCGTAACGCCCGCTGAGCGCATCTCGAACCGGGTCGTTACACCGCAAGAAAAACCGCAAAAAACACGCCCTCTAAATCACCCATTCGGGTGTGAGGGCATCCCGGAAGCCTCGCTAGCATGGGGCTCTCATCACGTCATCCTTAACCGGGGAAACCGCATGACAAAAACAACAATGCGCGGAGTCTTCCAGCCAAGTCTGCTGGCCGTAGCTATAACGTTTGCCGCTTGCGCGAGCAATCAGGCGCACGCTGTGAATTTCAATATCGGGGAGATTCAAGGGACGTTCGACTCGTCGCTGTCGATCGGCGCCAGTTGGTCGGTAGCCGATCCGGACAAGCAGTTCATCTCCAATTTCAACTCCCAGGGCGTCACCGGTGGCGAGTCCGCCTCGCGGACCACCGACGACAACCGGCTGAACTTCAAGAAGGGCGAAACCTTCTCGAAAATCTTCAAGGGCGTGCATGACCTGGAATTGAAGTACGGCGACAGCGGCGCCTTCGTGCGCGGCAAGTACTGGTATGACTTCGAGCTGATGGACGAGAGTCGTCCGTTCTACGACATCGATGACGCGGGACGGGATCGCGCGGCCAAGTCGTCCGGCGCGATGTTCCTCGACAGCTTTGTCTACCACAACTACAACCTCGGCGATCAGGTCGGCAATGTGCGGCTTGGCAAGCAGGTGGTCAGCTGGGGCGAGAGTACCTTCATCGGCAACTCGATCAACAGCATCAACCCGGTCGACGTGGCTGCCTTGCGCCGGCCGGGTGCCGAGGTCAAGGAAGGCCTGATTCCGGTCAACCTGCTCTACGTGTCCCAGGGCCTGGCCGACAACATAACCGCCGAAGCGTTTTACCAGCTGGAGTGGGACAAGTCGGTGGTGGACAACTGCGGTACATTCTTCGGCAGCGACGGCGTACCCCAGGGCTGCAACGACCGGCTGGTGGTCGCCGGCCTCGACCTGCCACCGGGCGCCGCGAGCAATAGCGGTGGCCTGGGCGCCGTCGCCGCCGGCACTGACGATGCGTTCATCCCGCGCCTGAAGGACAACGATGCACGCGACAGTGGCCAGTATGGCCTGGCCTTGCGTTGGTTCGTCCCCGACTTCAATGACACCGAGTTCGGCGCCTATGCGATGAACTACCACAGCCGCAGCCCGTACCTGAGCATCAACCAGATGAGCAGTGCGGCAGGGGGTGTGACCTCGGCGCGTAGCGTGCGTTATTTCATCGACTATCCGGAAGATATCCGCCTTTACGGCCTGAGTTTCCAGACCAACGTCGAGGGCGTGTCACTGGGCGGCGAAGTCAGCTACCGGCCGAACATGCCACTGCAGCTGAACACGGCTGACCTGTTGTCCGCCGCCACCTTCGGCGCGACCTCGCCGCTGATCACCACCGGTTTCGCCGGTCGTAACCTGGGCGCCGAGGTCAACGGCTACAAGCGCATGCCGGTGACCCAGGCGCAAGTCACCGCGACCCAATTCTTCGATCAGGTGCTCGGCGCCAGTCGCCTGACGGTGGTAGGTGAGGTTGGTTACAACCACATCAATGGCCTGGGCAAGGCCGACGGTTCCGACCTGCGCTTCGGTCGCAGCCCGGCCTTCGGCAGTGGCGAATTGCAGGGCGCAGCGGGTCCAGCGACTTGCCGTGGCACCGCCGTGGGCACGCCAACGGCGAGCAACCCGGCGCAGGAATGCAACGACGATGGTTTCTACACCAGCAACAGCTGGGGTTATCGCCTGCGCGGCAAGCTCGACTACCAGAACGTATTTGCCGGCATCAATCTGTCGCCCAACATCGCCTGGTCCCATGACGTCGAGGGTTATGGCCCGAACTTCGATGAAGGCTCAAAAGCCGTCAGCCTGGGTGTCGACGCCGATTACCAGAACTCCTACACCGCCAGCCTGAGTTACACCAATTACTTCGGTGGCGATTTCAACACCAACGTCGACCGCGACTACGTCGCGCTCAGCTTCGGCGTGAATTTCTGATGCAACGTTGCCAGAGGATCCTGAACATGAACGCACGTATTATTCTGCGCGCTGGCGCACTGAGTCTGTCGCTGCTGGCCAGTGGCGTCATGGCCGCTGTCACGCCCCAGGAGGCCGCTCAGCTGGGCACCACGCTGACGCCCCTGGGCGCTCAAAAAGAAGGCAACGCCAACGGCAGTATTCCCGCCTGGACCGGTGGTCTGAAGCCCGGTGCGGCCGCGCTCGACAATGGCTTTCTGGGCGATCCGTTTGCCGGCGAGAAGCCACAGGTAGTGATCACCGCGGCTAATGTCGAGCAGTACAAGGACAAGCTGACACCGGGCCAACTGGCGATGTTCAAACGCTACCCGGACAGCTACAAGATCCCGGTGTACAAGACCCAGCGCACGGCGGCTTCGCCACAGGACATCTATGACATTGCCAAGAAAAGTGCGGTGTCCACCGAACTGACCCCTGACGGCAATGGCCTGCTGAACTTCGCGCAAACCCGCTACTACCCGTTCCCGATTCCGAAGAACGGCGTCGAGGTTTACTGGAACCACACCAACCGTTATCGCGGCGGCAACATGGAGCGCCAGGCGGCTCAGGCTGCACCGCAGACCAACGGCTCGTACTCCATCGTCGAGTACGACGACAAGCTGGCGTTCCCGCAGCTGATGGAAGGCGTCGAAGCCGGGCAGGGCGAAAACGTTCTGTACTACTACAAACAGGAAATCACCGCGCCTTCGCGCATGGCCGGCAGTGTGATCCTGATCCACGAGACTATCGACCAGGTCAAGGAACCACGCCTGGCGTGGGTCTACAACGCCGGTCAACGCCGCGTACGCCGCGCACCGCAAGTGGCCTATGACGGCCCGGGCAACGGTTCCGACGGCATGCGGACCGCCGACAACACCGACATGATGAACGGCGCGCCGGATCGCTATGACTGGAAGCTGGTCGGCAAAAAGGAGCTGTTGATTCCGTACAACAACTATCGGTTGCAATCGCCGAAGCTCAAGTACGACGACATCATCAAGCCGGGGCATATCAACCAGGACCTGACCCGTTATGAACTGCACCGCGTGTGGCACGTCGAGGCGACCTTGAAGCCGGGCCAGCGTCATGTGTATGCCAAGCGTGACATGTACTTCGACGAAGACACCTGGCAATTGGCCGAGGTCGATCACTACGACGGCCGTGGCCAGCTGTGGCGTGTGGCGGAGGGTTATGCGATCAACGATTACGAGCGCGGCGCCTCCAACTTCGCCATGCTTGGCATCTACGACTTGATTGCCGGTCGCTACAACGTGCTGGCGATGACCAACCAGGCCAAGCATGCAACCACTTATGGCATGACGGCGAAGATGACCGACTTCACGCCATCCGCGCTCCGTAACGCCGGCATCCGCTGAGCCTTTGTCCTCGCTTGACCCAACGCCCTGTTCGCAGGGCGTTGTGCGTTCCGTCGGCTACCACCTGATGCGGGTGGCGCGCTTGCGACGGTCTCGCCCAATGATGGCATCCACACACCATCAGCGAGGTCCGCCATGTTTGTGCCACGGCCGCATCTGTGCGACGTACTCAAGCGCGAGCAGTGCCGCTTGCAACTGCTTTGCGCCCCTGCCGGTTATGGAAAAACAGCACTGTTGCGCGAGTATTTGCGCGACGTGGCTGCGCCCGGGCGGGTGGTCTGGCTAAGTCTCGGCGGACAAGCGCAGACGCTGGAGTCCATGGCCTTGTTACTGGCTGATGCCCTGGGGTGGGTGGCGACTGATTCATTGCCTTCGCTGGCAAGCCAGCTCATACAGTTGATCGCGTCCCCCTGTAGGAGCTGGCTTGCCAGCGAAGAGTCCCCTTCAGGCAATAAATCCTCAGCGGTCGTGCCACTTCGATTGGTCTTCGATGATCTGCCGTCGCAAATGCCAACGGACCTGAACCACTGGTTCGACCAGCTCCTTTCCCTCGACAACCCGCAATTGCAAGTGCTGGTCACCTGCCGCCGCCGCCCCGAATGGAACCTGCCGCAACTGATGCTAACCGGCCAGTTGCTGGAGCTGGATGCCCGGCAACTGGCCCTGCGCCCTGATGAGTTCGAGTCGCTGGTCAATCTGCTTGCGCCCACCGCAGATGCCGATTCACGGGAAAGCCTGTGGCATCAAACGGGCGGTTGGTGCGCCGGGGTTCGTCTGCTGCCCAGCGCATTGCTCGGCCCCTACCTTGAACGTGAACTGTTGTCGCGCCTGAGCGAAGAACAGTGCGACGTCCTGTTCGGCATGGCCCATTTGTCCAAGGCCAGCGCCGAGCTCTGCGAGCAACTCTGGGAAGAACAGCAGGGTGCCCGGGTGTTCAAGAGCTTGCTCGCCGCACAGGCGTTTCTCGTTCCGATCGACCATCAGCCCGGCTGGTTCCGCTTGTTGCCAGCTGTGGCGCAGGCGCTGCAGGACCGTTTGCGCGGCGCGCCGTTGAATCGGTTGCGCTTGCGCGCCTGCCAGTTGCTCAGTGTGCTGGGGCAGGTCGATGATGCGGTCGAGCAGGCGCTCAGTGCCGATCAGCCAGAGGTCGCCGCGAACTACATGGAGCGGTTGTGGCTGAGCTGGATCCTGAGCGAGCGGCATTTGGACCGCTTCCTGGACTGGCGCGAACGCATAGAACCGCAACTGCTCCAGAGCAGTTCGCGGTTGATCTATTTATGCGCCAAGGCGTTGCTGTTCAGTGGTCGCCTGGATGAAGCCGAGGAGTGTCTGCAGCGCCTCAGGCATTTCCTGCCACTGCCCGACCCGCACCGCAGTCAGCGTTTGCTGGCGAACTGGCAGGCGTTGCATGGCACCTTGCAGGCGTTGCGCGGCGATGCCGAACAGGCGCGCCTGCATTGCCATGCCGCCCTGGGTTACCTGACAGCCCAGGACTGGCTGTCGGTGTTGTTGTGCCATTGCACCCTTGCGCGCATCGCCATGAACACCGACGAGCTCAACGAAGCCCAAGTGTTGCTGGAGCATTCCCTGGAGCTGGCCCGGCGCCAGGGCAGTCGTGAGGCCGAGGTGCTTGTGAACACTGACCGAGTGCGTTTGATGCTGCTTCAGGGACAGTTGGGGTTGGCTCAATCGTTGTTGCGCACGGAGCTTGCGCAACTGACGGGCAGCAGAACCCAGCCCTATCCATTGCTCGGTCGCCTGATGTTCCTGCAAGGCGAATTGCTGATGCAACAAGGCCACTTCGAAGACGCCGAACAAGTGGTGCAGGGCGGGCTTTTGCAAGTGCGCGATTGCTGCGCGCCATTCGTGCTCAACGCTTATCTGCTGTTATCCGAGATGGCTTCGCGTAACGATGAGGTCGAGAAGGCGCATCTGCTGCTGCACGAAGCCGAGCGGCGCATGCACTGGGGCAAGATCGACCGTGCGTGTTACCAGAATCCGATTGCCTTGCAAAAAGCCCGAAACCTGTCCCGGGAATTCAAGGCCGACAGCGACAGGTGCCCGGTAGCGCCTTTCAGCGGCGTGCCGGAGTACCAGGACAGCCTGACGCCCCGCGAGGTGTCGGTGCTCAAGTTGTTGGCTGAAGGCATGTCGGTGCGTGAAGTCGGCGATCGTCTGTTTATTTCGGTCAATACCGTCAAGACCCACGCCAAGAATATCAACGTCAAGCTCGGCGCCTGTCGGCGCACCCAGGCCATCAACAGTGCCAAGGCGATGGGCATCCTGGCCTGAGCCGATCGACTGAAAGCGCCACCCACCTGATCCGGGTGGCGGCGCGGCGCGACCGATGATCAACCATGCAGGCAACCCCGACGCAAAGCTGCGCAATCGCGGTGGCGTCCAGACAACAACAAAAGAGGTATAGATGAGCGCCATCGAGAGTTGGACGAGCACGGACATCCGCACGATCCTGGAAAAACAGCGGGCGGCCTTCCTGACCAATGAGCCTTACACCGCCGAGCAGCGCTGCGAGCTGCTCGATCGGGCGATCAGCTTGCTGGTCAATCACGAACAGGAAATCATCGACGCCTTGACGGCGGACTTCGGCCACCGCAGCGCGGGATTCTCGAAGGGCAGTGAGGTGCTGTCGCCGTTGGCCACCCTCAAACAGACCAAGGCCGAACTGGCTGAGTGGATGCGTCCGGAAAAACGTCAGGCCAGGGCCGGTGAAGCCTGGGTTCAATACCAGCCGCTCGGAGTGGTTGGTATCGTGACCGCCTGGAACGTCCCTGGCTACATGGTGTTCAGCGGCCTCGCCGGTGCCTTGGCCGCCGGTAATCGGGTGATGATCAAACCCTCGGAATTCACCCCGCATACCTCGGCCCTGATCGCGCGGCTGATCCGCTCGGTTTACGCCGAAGACGAGGTAGCGGTGTTAATGGGCGGTGCGGACGTCGGGCAGGCGTTTTGCGGCCAGCCGTTCGATCACCTGCTGTTCACGGGCGCCACCAGCATCGGCAAGCACGTGCTTCGCGCGGCGGCGGAAAACCTGGTGCCGGTGACCCTGGAGCTGGGCGGCAAGTCGCCGACCATTATTTCCCGCACGGCAGACTTCAAGGACGCGGTGGCAAAGACGGTCGTCGGCAAACTACTCAACGCCGGTCAACTGTGCGTCGCGCCGGACTACGTATTCGTGCCGCGGGAGTCGGTGGATACTTTCATCGCCATCGCCAAGGCGGTGGTCGCCGGATTCCTGCCGACGCTCAAGGACAATCCCGACTACACCTCGATCATTAACAGCCGTCACTATGAACGCCTGCTGGGCTACCTGAGCGAAGCGCGCGAGGCCGGTGTCGAGCTGATCGAATTGAACGCGGCCGCGGAAGATTTCAGCGACAGCAAGCTTAACAAGATTGCGCCGACCCTGCTGCGCGACCCTGGCAACGAACTGCAAGTGATGCAGGACGAGATTTTCGGTCCGCTGCTGCCGATCAAACCCTACGACACCATCGCCGAGGTGATTGCCCAGATCAACGCGCGGCCGCGCCCGTTGGCCCTGTATTACTTCGGCAACGACGCCGCCGAGGAAGCCCTGGTGCTGACCCGTACCTGCTCCGGCGGCGTGACCCTCAACGGCGTGTTGAGCCATGCCAGCACCGAAGGCCTGCCATTCGGCGGCGTTGGCCAGAGCGGTATGGGTGCCTATCACGGCATCGATGGCTTCCGCACCTTCAGCCACGCCAAAGCCGTGCTGCGCAACGTGCCAAATCCGGCCTGAACCCCCATTCATTCTTGAGAGAATTGCCATGAAAGCTGCCGTATTCCACCAGGTTGGAGCCCCGCTGGTCATCGAAGAAGTGGGTATCAGCAAACCCGGTCCGCGCGAAGTGCTGATCCGCACCAAAGCGGTCGGTGTCTGCCACTCAGACCTGCATGTCATCGACGGATCGTTCCCGTATCCTGGACCGTTGGTACTGGGCCATGAAGCGGCAGGCGTGGTCGAGCAGGTCGGCTCCGAAGTGCGTTCAGTCAAGCCGGGCGATCATGTGGTCACTTGCCTGACGGTGTTCTGCGGCCACTGTGATCACTGTGTGACCGGCCACCTGGCGCGCTGCGTGTCGCCTGAAACCAAGCGTGGCAAGGACGAGGAATCGCGCCTGACCTACGTGCAAAAGCCGATCCCTCAATTCGTCAACCTGTCTGGCTTTGCCGAACAGATGCTGGTGCACGAAAACGCCTGCGTTGCGATTCGTCGCGACATGCCATTGGACCGCGCGGCGCTGCTTGGTTGCGCTGTGACGACCGGCACCGGCGCGGTATTCAACACCGCCAAGGTGCGCCCGGGCGAAACCGTGGCGGTCATTGGCTGCGGCGGTATCGGCCTGGCGGCCATCAACGGTGCGGCACTGGCCGGAGCAGGGCGGATCATCGCCATCGACATGCTCGATTCCAAACTGGAATTGGCCAGGCAGTTCGGCGCCACCGACCTGATCAATGGCAAGGATGGCGATGCCGCCAAACAAGTGATGGAGCTGACCCGAGGCGGTGTGCACCACGCCTTCGAATGCATCGGCCTCAAGCAGACCGCCGAGCAAGCGTTTGCCATGCTGGCGCGCGGTGGTACCGCCACCGTGATCGGCATGCTCAAGCCTGGCCTGAAAATCGAGCTGGACCCGCTGCAACTGCTGCACGAGCGCCGTATCCAGGGCTCGCTGATGGGCTCCAACCGCTTCCCGGTGGATATGCCGCGCCTGGTGGACTTCTACATGGCCGGCAAGCTCAAGCTCGACGAAATGATTTCCCAGCGCATCAAGCTGGAACAGATCAACGATGCGTTCGATGAGCTGCGTCGTGGCGAACTGGCACGCTCGGTGATCATTTTCGATTAAACGTCGTGATGGAAAAACCCTTGTGGCGAGGGAGCAAGCTCCCTCGCCACAAATTGCGGAGTGGATTGATGGACATTGATTTCACAGCGGACGAACGCGCTTTTCGCGAAGACGTCCGAGCCTGGTTGCGCGACCACCTGCCAACCGAGTTCGCCGAGCGGATTTCCCAGGGCAAGCGTTTGAGTAAAGAGCATCAAGTGCAATGGATGCGAACGCTCAACCGGCAAGGCTGGTTGGCCCCAGGTTGGCCTGTCGAGTTCGGCGGTACCGGTTGGAACGATGTGCAGAAGCATATTTTCGATGAAGAATGCTTTGCGGCCGGCGCGCCTAAAGTGTCCTCCTTCGGTTTGAAAATGGTGGCTCCGGTCATCATGAAGTTCGGTACGTCCGAGCAGAAAGCACGGTTTCTGCCGCGCATCCTCACCTGTGACGACTGGTGGTGCCAGGGTTACTCCGAGCCGGGCGCGGGTTCCGATTTGTCTTCATTGAAAACCCGCGCCGTGCGCGAGGGCGATCACTACGTGGTCAACGGCCAGAAAACCTGGACCACCCTGGCGCACTTTGCCGATTGGATGTTCTGCCTGGTGCGCACCGACCCCGAGGCACGCCAACAGCGTGGCATTTCCTTTCTGCTGCTGGACATGAAAACGCCAGGCATCACCGTGCGGCCGATCATCACCCTCGACGGCGAGCATGAAGTCAACGAAGTGTTCTTCGACAACGTAAGGGTGCCGGTAGCCAATCTGGTTGGCGAGGAAAACCAGGGCTGGACCTGCGCCAAGTATTTACTGACCCATGAACGCACCAGCATTGGCGGTATTGCGCATAACAAGGCGCTGCTCAGCCGTCTGAAACACATGGCCAGCGAGGAGTTGCGAGATGGCCGGCCATTGATCGACGAGCCGCTGTTTCGGGCACAGATCGCCGAAGTCGAGATGCAGTTGATGGCCGCTGAAATGAGCAGTCTGCGCACCCTCGCGGCAGTTCGCGATGGCGGCGTACCCGGCGCGGAGAGCTCGTTTCTGAAGATCAAGGGCACCGAGATTCGTCAGGCGATCACCTGGTTGATCAGCAAAGCGGTGGGCCCGTACGCCTTGCCGTTCATCGAGGATGAGCTGGGTTATGGCAGTGAGGCGGTGCTGTACACCGACTACAGCAGCGCGGCCACCTATCAGTATCTGGATGCGCGCAAGGCCTCGATCTACGGCGGGGCCAACGAGATCCAGAAGAACATCATCGCGAAAATGATTCTCGAACTGTAAGGGGCCGACCATGGATTTCAAACTGACAGAAGAGCAGCTGATGCTGCAAGACACTGCCGCAAGGCTGGTGCGTGATACCTACGGTTTCGAACAGCGCGAAGCATTCAGCCAGAGCGAGCCCGGTTTCAGCCGCGAGTTCATGCAGCAACTGGGTGACCTGGGCCTGTGCGCTGTGCCCTTCGCCGGGGCATACGGCGGGTTTGGCGGCAGTGGTGTGGAGAACATGCTGATCATGACCGAACTGGGCCGTGGCCTATGCCTGGAACCTTATTTGCATTCGGTGATTTTCGCCGGTGGCCTGATCAGCCAATTGGGCACCGAAACCCAGAAGGAAACGTTGCTTGCGCAATTGGGCAGTGCCAGTTTGCAGATGGCGGTGGCCGTGGATGAGCCTCAGAGCCATTACCAATTGCATGACGTACAAACAACTGCCGTAGCGGTGACAGGAGGCTGGAAACTCCATGGCCGCAAGTCGGTGGTCGTCGGTGGCCAGAGTGCTGGGTTGATCCTGGTCTCGGCGCGTACCAGCCACGGCTCGCGCGACGAGCAAGGCATCAGCCTGTTTCTGGTCGATCCGCAGGATAGCGGCGTGTGTCGCCGTACGTTCGCAACCATGGATGGACGCAAGGCCTGCGAGCTATACCTCGATGAGGTCTTCGTCAAGAGCAGCGCGGTTTTGGGGTCAGTGGAGCAGGCCCTGCCGGCGCTTCGTTACCAGCAGGGGCGTTGCATCGCTGCGCAATGCGCGCAAGCCGTAGGCAGCATGGAAGCCGCGTGCGCCTTAACCCTCGACTACCTGAAAACCCGCCAGCAATTTGGCCAGCCGATCGGAAAGTTCCAGGCATTGCAGCACCGCATGGTCGATATGCGCATCGAACTGGACCAGGCCACTTCAATGACCCTGTACGCCGCCTGTGTTGCTGATCAAGCCGACAGTGAAGAGCGCAGTCGGGTTTTGGCTGCAGCCAAGTTCATTGTCTCCCGCGCCGCCCGCTTCGTCGCCGACCAGGGTATTCAGCTGCACGGCGGCATCGGCCTAACTTGGGAATACATGCTGTCGCACCATGCCAAGCATTTGTTAATGGTGGACCGTCAGTTTGGCGATGACGACCACCATTTGCAGGTGTTTGCGAAGTTGATGCAGGTGACGTGACTCGCTGTGTACGCTTGAACATACTTTGGGCGAGCCTGCTTGTCCCATCATGGTGAAAGCCGCGTATCTATGCACCAAAGCAAGGGATTAGAAATCCCCCGCTCGTAAGGGCGTGCCGGGTCGATTCCGGCTTCGGGCACCCTCTTAAATCAAGGGTTTGCGGGCGAAAGCTGATGCAAACCTTTGTTTGGTTCTGGTCTGTAATTCTTTGGGTTGACCAGACCTTTTCCTAGCACCACCCATCGCAAACCCTGAACGCTGAGTCTTATCCGACCTCTACCAAAGCAGGCGATAGAGGGTGCGACCATGTACGAAGATCGAAAGCAGATGGCAATGGCTGGCTGGCGGAATCTTTTGACTCAGCCCGAGATTCGTATGACTGCAGAGGAGCAGTACGACGAATTGCTGAAAATGGCCGATGCGATGCAGCAGGAGGGGCTTTTAACGGGGGCAGAGTGGCGTCAGTTGATCCGCGACGCGGGTGCAGTCTTTACGAACGCCAGAGAAGGCCTGGAGGGTGGAACATAGTGCTGGACAACGAGCCCGGCACTTGGCCGGGCTCCGGAAAGCTGTGGTTTGCTCATTCAACGTTAATTGAAATGCTTCTCGATCACCTGCTTGCCAATGGCTGCCTCGATGTCCCTGTAGGTGCGCTTCTGCGCCGCGCAAAGCAGCGACCTGCCGTCCCTGAGCAACATCGAAAAGGTCAGCTCGATTTCATCCTCCGCCAGTATCACCCCGGCGACAGCGCCGATCGGGCCGAGCGCCAATGCGCCCGCCAACCCCAGGCCGACAGCACTCGATACGTCTCGATAGGACGTTTCACTGACAACCGTGGCGTCGAGTATTTCGGATGTCGCAATCTTGAGGCCAGGCCATGGGTAGACAGCGGTTTCTATCGTGATAAACCCTGGTTCCAGCACTGCACAACCCTCAAGGAAATCCCCGGCCAGGATTTTTATTTTTGCCATGTGGTGTCCTCCCTGTATGAGCTACAGGAAAATTCAACGCTTGCGGGGGTGGGGGTGTCAACGCTCTCTGGACGAGGGATGCCTATTGGCCGACTAGTGGATCAGTGGGAAATCCCTGACGGGCAAGTACCCCACACCGTTACCTGGGGGTAAACTGAAGACGGTGCAACATGCCGTGCACTTCTAACAGGCCGCTGAATTCGCGCTGCTTTCCGTTAGGATCTCGAGCTGCCGACTGCGCGCAAACGTCAAATTGAAGTGGCGACCTCGGATGAGGCCGCCATTTTTCGGCTGTTTGATCAGTTGCCGGCTGGCATCGGCAGGTTGATGCCTTCTTTTTTCAAGACTTCACGCACGGATTGGAATTTCTGGTACTGAGACAGTTCGATCGGCCCGTCGTAGCCCATGCTTTGCAATTTGCGTGGTGGGTAATCAACATAGGTCTTCATCAGTTTCATGATCGCGCCCGTAATGGGCACCATCGTCCAAGTGCGCTCAGTAAAGTTGTTCATGAACAGGTCATAGCGTTCTTGCGGGTCTTGCCACAAGTCAAACACCTGCGGCACGGTGGCCACATATTTTTGTGCGCCTTTCCATCCCAGGTTTGAGTCCACGGCGAGACCGCCCGTTTGGGCGCCATCATCGCCCCGCAGGTTGAATACCGCTTTGTAGTTCCCTACACGGGCCGCACCCGGGGACAATTCGTTCTCGGTAAAATAGAACCACTCCTTACGCGGCGAAGGGGCACTACCGGTGAGAACCGGCGTCATGTCGTAGCTGTCGAAGATGATCGGCTGACCTTCACGATCTTTCTCGGGCAGCTTCACGCCGGCCACAGAGGCGAACGTCGCCATCAAATCCAGGCCACCGAGAATTTCGTGGTTTTTCGTGTCTGGCTTGATCTTGTCCGGCCAGACGGCAATGGCCGGTACCCGGTTCCCGCCCTCACGCACCGTACCCTTGGTGCCGCGGAACGGGGTATAGCCGGCGTCTGGATAAACGTCCTGCCAGGCCCCGTTGTCAGTGGTGTAAACCACCAACGTGTTCTTATCCAGGCCCAGCGCCTTGAGCTTGTCCATGATGCGGCCGATGCGGGTATCGAGTTCGACGATGGAGTCGGCGTATTTGGATTTGGACATGGACTTATGAACGAACTCCGGGGCCGGCATATTCGGCTGGTGGACTTTCATGAAGTTGACGTTGATGAAAAACGGTTTGTCGGATTTGGCCGCCGTGTCGAGAAACTCAAGCGCAGCTTTTTCGACATAGTTATCAAAGAACGGAATGCCGACCACGCCAGGTTGACCGTCAACCACCGGCGTGTCCACGTACTGGCCATTGACCTTGAATTCTTCAACCGGTTTTTCGCCGGCCTTGCCGGACAACGCGCCTTTGGTGACCTTCTGGAACATCTCGCGGGTCTCCGGATCCATGTCGGGGAACCACGTCGGGTCGGCGTAGGTATAGGCATTGAGGTGATACAGGCCGACGTACTTCATGACGTCATACCCTTGCGCATTGGGCAGCGCGTAATCGGCTTCACCCAAATGCCATTTGCCGGTGAAGTAGGTGTCATAGCCGCCGGTCTTCAACACGGATGCCAGCGTCCATTCGGCTGCTGGCAAACCACCGCCCTGACCCTGGAAGGCCACGGTAGTCATGCCGCTACGATTGGGGATCCGCCCGGTTTGCATGGCCGCCCGGCCAGGCGTGCAGCTTGGTTGGGCATAAAAAGAGTAAAAAGTGACGCCTTCTGCCGCCAACTCATCGATTTTGGGCGTGGGCATCCCGCGCCCGATCCCACCTCCATAGGGACCCAGATCGCCGTAGCCCGTATCGTCGGAGACGATAAACAGGATATTGGTCTTTTCCGTTTGAGCCGCGTGGGCAAGTCCGCTCAATGAAAAAAGCGCAGCAAACACGAGAGATAGCGTGAAACGATCCGATAACTGTTCCATACCAGAATCCTTCGTAATTTCATGGTGTTGGCAACCGGGTGATGAGTGCACATCAACATTGACCCTTGGTGCATTGACCACCGAGTAATTAGCCTAGGTACTGCGTACAGAATCATTTCCCCCTTAATTGCATGACCATGCACGGGTTAAGGCGCACGAAAGAGTCTAGTGCGGTTTTTCCAGTTGGCAGGGTAATTGCCCGGGTCGCATCTACTGCCCGTTATCCAATCTGAACACGGTTCAATAACCTGATCTAAGCTCAACCGCGGCAGGGCTAACGCTCAGCCTGCGTCTTGCAGTAGCGATGCGGTGGTCCAGACTTTCAATTCCCAAGAAGGGAGCAGGCGAATGAACAAAGGCTTGCAACTTGCCCGTTTTATTGCCTTGGCGACGGTGTGGTCTGAATCGGGTATCGCTGCCGATAGCCAGGCGGAACTAGCCAAACAATCCCTGAACCCGGTCGCCGCGCTTTACAGTTTGCCGATTCAATACAACTGGAACCAGAAACTCGGGCCCAGTGGTGAGGGCTATCAGAGTGTCACCAACATTCAGCCGGTGCTGCCCTTCAGTCTCAACGAGGAATGGAACCTTATTTCCCGCACCATCCTGCCCGTCATCGATCAGCATGGTCTGGTACCCGGCGGGATTGCCGACAAATCAGGAGTGGGAGACACCACGCAAAGCTTCTTTTTTTCACCCAAGCAGCCCACCTCCAGCGGTTGGATCTGGGGCGCAGGTCCGGCCATATTGGTGCCCACCGGCAGCGATGATCTGCTGAGCAGCGAGCAATGGGGGTTGGGGCCGACGGTGGTGGCCCTCAAACAAAGCAATGGTTGGACTCGCGGCATTCTGGCCAACCATATCTGGTCGCTGGAAGACAGCCCGCCGGATGACAAAGACAAGGTCAATCAGACGTTTCTGCAACCGTTTTTAAGCTTTACCACCCATACCTACACCACGTTTGGCATCAATACCGAGTCCACCTACGATTGGCAGACCAGGCAGTGGTCTGTGCCGATCAATCTTTTCATTACCCAATTGTTCAAGGTGGGTCACCAGCCCATGAGTCTGCAGGCGGGGCCGCGCTACTGGGTCGAAAGTCCGGAGAATGGCGCCGAAGGCTGGGGGTTTCGGGTAGCGTTTACGCTGTTGTTTCCCAAATGAGGTGATGAAACAGCACGTTCAAGTGGCTGCTTTTGGCTGGGGATTCAACCGGTCGATGCAACAGATTGGCTAAGTCGTTCAGCGGGCGTTTCGTAGTTTAGTGTTTTCCGGGGGGGGGCGGCTGTTCAGCTGCCTTGCCACGACATCACGGGGGGCCAGTGGCGTCCATTGACCGCTGGCCGTCTCGCTACTCCTGTTTATCCTCACTGCCCAAATCCGCCTTGCGCCGATCGCTGCCATTGGGGTTGCCGACATTGATCAGCCTTCTTTCCAGCAGAATGGTTTTCAGTGCCTCGCGTTCTGACGGGGACATCTGATGCTCTCGCTCCTTGAGTTCAAGCAGGATCGGGGTGGACCACTGGCGATAGGTTTGTTCGGCATTACGAGTGGATGACATCGGTTCCTCCTTGGGTTGATTTCCGCCAATCAAGACGCCTCGCTTCTCTACACAAAGTGACCCTAGCCGAGGAAGGCCATTGTTGCCAATGCCTCACATCGGACTGGCCCAGGCACCCTCGGCGACCGCCTCGGCGAACGTCAGCGCTCGTGGCCCGGTCAATTCATGGAGCTGACCTGAGTGACCGGGTTGGGTCAGTGCCGCGACGGCGACGTCGGCAATGTCCTCGGCCTGGTCGGTGAATGCCTGGATGCTCTCGGCGATCAGGTGAAGATGAGTGAAATCGCCGGGCTGTCACAGATTTCGATTGGCTCGCTTTATCAGTACTTCCCAAGGTCGCCGATTGGTGGAGGCTTGCAAGGCACATGTCGCTGCATGAAATCTTTGGGTTGGTGCGCCAGTAACCAGGATTGGGTCGACTGGGTCGACCCGTTCCTCGAGCCTCTAGACAAAACCCTGCCCATGAAAGCCCCGGGGCAACCGTTGCAGTCCGGCCATGGCAGTCAGCCGCTCGGTCCAGGCCTGGCGCCAGTCATTGACCACCTGAACGGTCTTGGCCTTGCGTGCGGCGCGACGTGCAGCGTTGCGTTCGGTTTTGCGCGCCTCTTTGTAAGCGTCGGTGTTTCGACAGCTTCGGCATTTCACCCGATTCAGTTCCCGGGTGGAGGTGAGGTTGCTGCCCTTGTGACCGCAGGCCAGGTGCCCGCTGACTTTGAAGTGGGTGACCATCAGAACGCCTCCTTCGTAACGTAGTAAACGTTGGACAACCCTGTTTTAGTGATGTTCGCCGCTTGCGGGCACAAAAAAATCCCAGCGCCTGGCTGGGTTGGGGGCAGGAATCAGACGGACACACACACGCGGTGACGATAACGTCGCCGGTCATGCGTCCCGCGTCAGGCAGTGTCTGCGCATCGGTATCCAGTTACGATCATCTGAACCGTGGCAGAGGTGGGTCGACTGGCCGCAGCGACGACAGGGTGTTACGGATCAGCGGCGTATCCTTTTCGATGTCGTTCAGCCGATCACGAATTCTGAGGGCAGTCGGATGTCCGCCTTGATGATCGACCCAATCGGCGATTTCCTTGCACGCGGCAGCCAGGCGAACCTGACGGGAGTCGAGCAGGGTGAGCAGGGTGGTGATGGACTCTTTTTCGGACATGGGGAACACCTCCGTTGAAGAAACCTGGAATTGGCAGTAAAAAGCCCGCCGCAAGCGAGCTTTCTACCCATGGGGCGCTGATCCTTCAGCCTTTTCATTATAGACCTGTAACCGCTTGGTGAATGTGCGTCAGCCTTGCCGGACCATCATTTGTGACCGGGCGTTGAGCTGTCGGCATACGTTTTGGGCATCGTCTTCACATTCATAGCCGTCACCGATGAAACCGTTGGTGCGGGTATCGGCGATGCGGTACCAGACGGCGGCTTCAGCGGGTTGATGCACGGTTTCTCCAGCCCGGCGTCCATGAATGATGATCTTGTTACAGCGCTTGACGACGAAAATGTCTTCCATGGCTTCACCGCAGCTGATTGGCGTACAGATCTACTATAGAAGCCATTTGCAATCGTGCAAAAAATAGGCAGGTCAGTTCGTCGGTTCAGCGGCCATTTTCTCCAGCAACATCGCCAGCCCGACTTCCTCCGCCCGCAGGCCTTTACGCACCCTCGGCCTTGGCATTTGCGCGAGGGCGCCGAGCAAAAAGCCCTCGAGCACCGCCGGATGGATGTAGCACTTGCGGCAGACCGCCGGGGTGTTGCCCAACTGCCTGGCAACGTCCTTGACCATCGCCACCACGTGCTGTTTGGCCTGTGACTCCGGTTGCCACTCAAGCCCGCGCAACACCGCCAGGGCCAGGACGCTGCCGGCCCAGGTGCGGTAATCCTTGGCGGTGAAGTCGGCACCGGTCAGGGTTTGCAGGTAGGTGTTGACGTCGGCGGAAGTGATGGTGTGTCGCTCACCGTTTTCATCGAGGTATTGAAAAAGGTTTTGCCCGGGAATCTCCTGGCAGCGCTTGATGATTCGCGCCAGACGCCGGTCCTTCACGGTGATTTGATGTTCGACGCCGCTCTTGCCGCGAAACTGGAACAGGATAGCGCTGCCGTTGACCTCCACATGCCGGTTGCGCAGGGTGGTCAGGCCGTAGGAGCGGTTGTCCCGTGCGTATTGGGTATTGCCGACGCGAATCAGCGTCGCGTCGAGCAAGGTGATGACCGTGGCCATGACCTTGTCGCGACTCAAGCCCGGTGCCGCCAGCAAAGCTTCCAGTTGTTTGCGCAACTTTGGCAGGGCCAGGCCGAAATCCCGCAGGCGCGAGTATTTGTCGCTGTCGCGCACCTCGCGCCAGCGCGGGTGATAGCGGTACTGCTTGCGCCCGCGGGCGTCGCGGCCAGTGGCTTGCAGGTGACCGCGCGGGTCGGTGCAGATCCACACGTCGGTGTAGGCCGGAGGAACTGCCAGGGCATTGATGCGCTGGATTTCCTGCGGGTCGACGATGCGCTGGCCAGTGGGGTCGAAATAACAGAATTTGCCGCGCAGTTTCCGGCGGGTGATGCCCGGTTGGGTGTCATCGACGTAATGCAGGTCACGGGGCAGTGCATCGGGCATGGCGGTTGTCCTGGGCGAAGGATCGGGGGGCCGTTACAGCCATTGACCCCGCGCTGCGCCAGTCGTGCCCGCGCCGTTACGCCAGCACGGCCACGGCCTTGATTTGCGCCCAGAGACGCTGGCCCGGGTGCAGGTGCAAGTGGTCCCGGGAATAACGGGTGATACGCGCCAGCAAAGGGCTGCCCTCGGCGTCCAGGCGCACCAGCACATGGGCGCTGTTGTCGGCAGGCATTTCACTGACCACCGTGACTGGCAGGCGATTGAGGATGCTGCTTTGGTAATCGCCTTGCAGGCTAAGGCTCACATCCCGCGCCTGGACTTTGCAACGCAATGCCTGGCCCGTGGCCATCGGCGTGTGCGTCACGCGAATGTTCAGGTCGGTATCGGGCAGTTGCAGCGTCAACAACTGGTAGTGGGCGTCATAGGCAGCGACATGCCCCTGGATCACCACGCCGGCGTCGTCACCCAGCGCCAGCGGCAAATCGAGGCGTGCCAGGGTCTGGCCGATGGGACCGCTGGCCAGTGCCTTGCCGTCGCTGAGCAGGACGATGTGGTCGGCCAGTTGGGCGACTTCATCCTGGGAGTGGCTGACATAGAGTACCGGGATGTCCAGCTCATCGTGCAGCCGTTGCAGGTAAGGCAGGATCTCGCTTTTGCGTTGCGCGTCCAGTGCTGCCAGGGGTTCGTCCATCAACAGCAGTGTCGGGCTGGTGAGCAGGGCGCGTGCCATGCCGACACGCTGGCGTTCGCCGCCGGAGAGGTGCTGCGGATGCCGGTCGAGCAGGTGACTGATGCCCAGTAGTTCGGTCGCGTGCGCCATGTCGACCCGGCGCTGGGACTTGGGAATGCGCTTAAAGCCAAATTGCAGGTTGGCCAGCACCGACAGATGAGGGAACAGGCTGGCTTCCTGAAACACGTAACCCAGTGCGCGCTTGTGCGGCGGGACGAAGATCCCCTTGTTGCTGTCTTGCCACAGGAGCTCGTTGACCTGGATAAATCCCTCATCGGCCCGTTCCAGACCGGCGATGCAGCGCAGGCAGGTGGTCTTGCCAGAACCGGAGTGCCCGTACAGCGCCGTCACCCCGCGGCCGGGCAACTGCAAATCGACATCGAGGGCGAACCCCGGATAATTCAGCTTCAGGCGCATTCGAATCATCGATCAGCTCCAGCCCGCTTTGGTTTTACGGCCGCCGTACAGCGCCAGCAACACCGCAAAAGAGAACACCAGCATGACCCCGGCCAGCCAATGGGCCTGGGCATATTCCATGGCTTCGACATGATCGTAGATCTGCACCGAGACCACTCGGGTCTTGTCGGGGATGTTGCCGCCAATCATCAGCACCACGCCGAATTCGCCGACGGTGTGGGCAAAGCCGAGGATGGTCGCGGTGATGAAACCGGGGCGGGCCAGGGGCAGAGTGACACTGAAGAATGTGTCCCAGGGACCGGCGCGCAGGGTCGCGGCCACTTCCAGCGGGCGGGTACCAATGGCGGAAAAAGCGTTTTGCAGCGGCTGGACCACGAACGGCATTGAATACAGCACCGAGCCGATCACCAGGCCTGCAAAACTGAAGGTAAGGGTGCCAAGCCCCAGGGATTGGGTGAACTGGCCGACAAACCCGTGGGGGCCGAGCGCCAGCAACAGATAGAAACCGATTACCGTGGGTGGCAACACCAGCGGCAGGGCGACGATGGCTCCGACCGGGCCGCGCAGCCAGGATTGGGTGCGCGAGAGCCATAATGCCAGCGCAGTGCCGACCAGCAACAGGATGACGGTCGTCAGGGACGCCAGTTTCAGGGTCAGCCAGATGGCGGAAAAGTCGGCACTCGATAGCGACATTTAGATCTGGTAACCGTAGGACTTGATGACGGCAGCGGCTTTTGGCCCCTTGAGGTACTCAACCAGTGCCTTGGCGGCCGGGTTGCCCTTGCCCTTGTTGAGGATCACCGCGTCTTGTTTGATCGGGTCGTGCAGGTCGGCCGGGACGATCCACGCCGAACCGCTGGTGATCTTGCCGTCCTTGTAGATCTGCGACAAGGCAACGAAGCCGAGTTCGGCATTGCCGGTGGACACGAACTGGTAGGCCTGTGTGATGTTCTGGCCTTCGACGATCTTGTCCTTGACCTTGTCGGTCAGGCCTTGCTTGGCCAGCACTTGGGTCGCCGCCAGGCCATAAGGCGCGGCTTTCGGGTTGGCGATGGACAGATGCTGATACTGGTTGTCGCTCAGGACTTTGCCCTTGGCATCGACGTAGCCTTCCTTGGCCGACCACAACGCCAGCGTGCCGACGGCATAGGTGAAGCGCGAGCCCTTGACGGTGTCGCCTTCGGCTTCAAGTTTTTGCGCCGTGGTGTCGTCTGCACAGAGGAATACTTCGAACGGCGCGCCATTCTTGATCTGGGTGTAGAACTGGCCGGTTGCGCCGAAGGCCGTGATCAACTTGTGCCCGGTGTCCTTCTCGAAATCGGCGGCGATGGCCTGGATCGGCGCGGAGAAGTTGGCAGCGACAGCGACCTGGACGTCGTCGGCCTGGGCAGAGCCGAAGGCGAACGTGGCAAGAAGGCTCGCCAGGCAGGTGGGGGCAAAACGTGAGGCACGAATGGTCATGAAACGGCTCCGTCACAGGCGAGTGTTGCAAGAGGGGTTAATCGTTATATATCGGAATATATAGCGAAATGCCGGTAAACGGAATGTGTTGCAGCGCCAACCGTTGTTGCCCGTCACGACGCTCAGCGCGCAAGCAACTTCGCCAACCCTTCCTCGGCCAGGCGCCGGGTTAATTCTGCGGTACCCGACTCGACCCCCAGGGTGAACGCCTGTCCGGCCCAGAGGTTGCTGAAGTCTGCCTCGTCTTTGGCGCGCAACGGTAGCAATGCACCGCCCGCGAGGGGGAAGTGCGGTGCCTGGCTGCTCATCGGTCCCAGCTCGCGCATCACCCGATTGAGAATCCCCCGTGCCGGGCGACCGGTGAAAATGTTGGTGAGCGCGGTCTCGCTTTCCCTGGCGGTCCGCAATGCCTGGTGATGCGAGGCGCTGACCTTGGCCTCTGGCGTGAACAGGTACGCCGTGCCCACTTGCACCGCCGATGCACCCAACATGAACGCCGCCGCCACTCCCCGCGCATCGGCAATGCCGCCGGCGGCAATCACCGGCACGTTCACGGCATCGACCACTTGGGGCACCAGGGCGAAGGTGCCGACTTGGCTGCTCAGGTCATCACTGAGAAACATGCCCCGGTGCCCGCCCGCTTCATAACCCATGGCGATGATCGCGTCGCAGCCATGCTGCTCGAGCCAGATGGCTTCTTCGACCGTGGTGGCCGAGGACAGCACTTTTGCTCCAGTGGCCTTGACCCGATCCAGCAGGGATTTTTCCGGCAAGCCAAAGTGAAAACTCACCACCTCTGGTCGCAACTCTTCCACCACTTCGCAGGCGGCCTGATCGAACGGCGCGCGATTGGACACCGGTGTCGGCGCATCGAAGTCCGCTCCCAGTTCGCGATAATAGGGCTGCAGCAAGTTCTTCCAGTCCTGGGCACGTTGCTCGTCGACCGCCGGCGGTTGATGGCAAAAGAAGTTGACGTTGATCGGGCGCTGGCTGTGTTGGCGAATGTCCTTGAGGGCTTCACGCAACTGTTCGACGCTCAGCATCGCAGCGGGCATAGAGCCGAGGCCGCCGGCGTTGCTCGCCGCAATGACCATGGCCGCGGTGGTGGCGCCGGCCATGGGGGCCTGGATGATCGGCAGTTCGATCCCGAGCAGGTCAAGAATGCGCGTATCTGGCCATTGGCTCATTTCAGATGTTCTCCGTCATTGATAGCGGTTCATCATATTGGCTTAAAGTGGAGTACGGTATTTTTTTGCGATGTGGTATTTAATTCACACCACAACAGGTGATCTCACCAGGAGGCAGCAATGTTCCAAGGTATTCTGATCGATAAAAACGAAAGCGGTTACCAGGCCACACTGCAACAGATCAATGAAGACCAGCTGCCCGAGGGCGATGTAACGGTGCGTGTGGCGTACAGCACGCTGAATTTCAAGGACGGCCTGGCGATCACCGGCAGCAGCCCGGTGGTGCGCAAATTCCCGATGGTGCCGGGGATCGACCTGGCGGGGACCGTTGAAGCCAGTGGGCATCCGGACTACAAGGTCGGTGACAAAGTCCTGCTCAATGGCTGGGGCGTGGGCGAAGGGCATTGGGGTGGCCTGGCGCAGAAAGCGCGGCTCAAGGGCGAGTGGCTGATTGCGCTGCCCGAGGCATTCACTGAAGCCCAGGCCATGGCCATCGGCACGGCAGGCTACACGGCGATGCTGTGCATCATGGCGCTGGAACGCAACGGTGTGACGCCCGACCAAGGCGAGGTTCTGGTCACCGGGGCCAACGGCGGTGTGGGCAGCTTCGCCATCGCGTTGTTGAGCAAGCTCGGTTATCGGGTGGTCGCTTCCACCGGTCGTCTGTCGGAGCACGAATACCTCAAGCAACTGGGGGCCAGCGAAATCATCGACCGTGCCACCTTGTCCGAGCCCGGCAAGCCCCTGGCCAAGGAACGTTGGGCGGCGGTCATCGACTCCGTGGGTAGCCACACCCTGGCCAACGCCTGTGCCAGTACCAAATCCGAAGGCACCGTCGCCGCCTGTGGTCTGGCACAGGGCATGGACTTTCCGGCGTCCGTCGCGCCCTTTATTCTGCGCGGCGTGACTCTGGCGGGGATTAACAGTGTGACTCAACCTAAAGCCAGGCGTGTGGAGGCCTGGGGGCGTTTGGCCAAGGACCTGGACTTCGACTTGTTACCGCTGATCAGCCATGAAATCGGTTTGAGTGAAGCGATTGAGGCTGCGCCGCGGCTGTTGGCTGGGCAGTTGCGGGGGCGGGTGGTGGTGGATGTGAATCGCTGAACACGGATCAAAGCCCGGCACACAACATTGTAGGCGCTGGCTTGCCAGCGAAGGCGTTGTTGAATTTTGCAATGATCTTTCGGGCGCCTTCGCTGGCAAGCCGGCTCCTACAGGGCGCGCGGCATCTCTCGATGTCAGGGCTTCTCCCGCTCCAGCAATTGCCGCTTACGTTCCACGCCCCAGCGATACCCCGACAGATTGCCGTCGCTGCGCACCACGCGGTGACAGGGGATGGCGACTGCCAGGCTGTTGGCGCCACAGGCTTGTGCTACGGCGCGTACAGCTTTGGGGTTGCCGATGCGCTGGGCAATATCGGCGTAGCTGGCGGTGCTGCCGGCGGGTATCTCCCGCAGGGCTTGCCAAACCCGCTCCTGAAACGCTGTGCCGCGCACATCCAGGGGCAAGTCCAGGCCCAGGGCCGGGGCTTCGATGAAGCCCACGACTCTGGCGATCAATTGTTCGAAGGCCTGGTCGGCACCGATCAGCGTGGCGCGACGAAACTTGTCCTGCAGGTCGCAGACCAGTTGCTGCGGATCATCACCCAGCAGAATCGCGCAGACCCCACGCGCGCTTTGCGCCACCACAATTGCGCCGAGTGAACACTGGCCAACCGCAAAACGAATGTCATTGTTTTGCCCCGCGCCACGGTAATCAGTGGGTTTCATCCCCAGCACCTGATCCGCCGCCTCGTAGAAGCGGCTGTTGGAATTGAAGCCGGCAGCATACAGCGCATCGGTGACCGAGCGGCCATCGGCCAGTCGCTCGCGCATTCGGCGCGAACGATGGGCCGCGGCATAGCCTTTGGGTGTCAGGCCGGTCACAGACTTGAACACCCGATGGAAATGAAAACTGCTCAGGCCTGCCGCTTGCGCAAGCTCATTCAGCGCGGGCAGCGCTTCGGCGGTTTCGATCTGGCGGCATGCGGCGGCCACGGTGGCGGCATGTTGCGCGGCGACGGCACTGTGATCCTTCGCCGCGCGCTTGCTTGGACGATAACCCGCGGCCTGGGCAAGCTCGGCGCTGTCGAAAAATTCGACGTTCTGCGGTTTCGGCAAGCGCGAGAGGCTGCTGGGGTTGCAGTAGATCCCGGTGGTTTTCACCGCATAGACGAACTGCCCGTCCGCCTGTGGGTCGCGGGCGACCACCGCGGCCCAGCGTGGATCGTTTTCGGTGCTGCTTGTTGTCGATTGGCTTGTCATGGCTTTGCATCCGTTGACCCGTTTGCCGCAGATTAACCACCGGCCCGTACAGCTACACTCCGGCGCTTGCGGTCAAACTCCAGGTCCTCACTGCGCAGCCCGAAAAGTGAAGTTGATCCGCTGTTCGCCCAGGCGTGTGTGTTGGCCATCCTTGATCGGCAGGACGCCGTGATAACGCAAGCGATCCACGCCGCCCCAGACCACGACGTCGCCATGCAACAACGGTACCCGCTGGCTTTTGTCGCTGCGCGCGAAGCCGCCGAACAGGAACGTCGCGGGCAACCCCAGGGATACCGAAACGATAGGGGCAGTGTAGGATTTTTCGTCCTTGTCCTGATGCAGGGACATTTTCGCCCCGGGCACATAGCGATTGATCAGGCAGGAATCCGGCACGAAATCGGCAAATCCCGCCTCCCGTGCCGCCGCCTGCGCCAGTTGGAAAAATACTTCGGGCATGGGTGGCCAGGGCAGGCCGGTCCGGGGATCGTCGCGGGTGTAGCGATAACCGCTGCGATCGGTGGTCCAGCCCCATGTGCCGCAACTGCTCAGGGCCACCGACATGGTGAAGCCGCCGGGGGTGACCATTTGCCGAAACGGTGCGGCGGTCAGCACGGCCTCCAGAGCTGGCAGCAAACGCGCAAGCCAGGGCAGGGCAAAGCCTCTGAGAACAAAGGACTGTTCACCGATCTGCTCGCGTCGGCGCGCTTGCTCGGGCTCGGCGTCGGCAAACAGGTCCAGGGTGGTTGGGTTCATGGTGCTCATGATGCGTCGTGAAAGATGATTCCAAGCGTATCAAAATACGTGTACTCGGCCCTCCGGTGATTCAGGTGGCGAGACTAAGGGGCTTGACGAATGTAAACACTCCGACACTTGCGGTCGAATCTCGGCAGGGAGCAGACGTCCATGTTGTCGCTCCAGGCAACGTTACAGCGCTTTGCTGACGCTGATGTCGCTGATGACGTCTTCGCCGCCATGAAGGGCGTCCAGCGCGGCTTTGGCTTCTTCTGCAGTGCCGTTTTCCAGCTGGGCAAATTCGAAGCGGCGTTCGCCATTGAGTTTGTACTTGATGACGTATTTGGTCGTCTGGGCCACGGTCATACCTGTCTGTTTGCGTATTGAGGCGCTGCTCAGCTCAGTTTCGAGCTGGAGCGGCGGATGATCTTGATCGAGTGGGTCAGGGTCGGCTTGCGCGTCACGCTGATCGGCCGGCGGTTGACCGTGTCGATGGTGATGTTCCAGAACCCGGTGCTCGGCGCCGTGATGCGGGCCGGGAAGGTGTCGAACGCGCCGCCGTGATAGGTGTGACGACCGCCATTCTTGAAGCTGCGGAAGTTGGCGTCGTTCATCAAGCGAATGTTGCACGTTTGCGAGCATTGAATGACGACGATGTCGTCTTCGTTGAGGTGCTCGCGCTGGTGGATAAATTTCATGGGGCGCCTCCAGAAGGGCTTTTTCTACAAAATCAAAACGATAGCATGGGCGATTGGCGCAGTTTATCAGCCCCGGGGCGTTATTATCCGGCTGTCCGGGCCCGGTTTGACAATAAAAACCGGATATTACGCACACCGTGAAAGAAAAAAGCGCTGAGGCTCGGAGAAAACCCGTGTTTGAGCTGTCGGAGGGTCTTTAACGGAGGTTTCATATGAAGTGGGGCATGTTGGGCTTGCCGTGGGTCTTGGCAGTCAGTGGGTGTGCAAGTGTCTCGGACATCAACCAGACGCTGCCGACCATGAATGTGATTTCAGGCAAGAAGCCCCATGAGTATGCGCAGTGCCTGAGCGAAAAACTCGCCGACAGCCGTGGCGCGCTTCAGATCGAGGAGCAGAAAGACGGGGTACGGGTGATCGTGCCGCAGAAGCTTTCCTCGGGGCCGGCCGCGGTGTTCGATATCGAGGAGCGCTCCGGCGGCAGCAGCATCAAGCTGCATGAGCGCATCTCCAACGTGCCGTTACGCCCCTTCGATGTACGCGATGCCGCCACGGCGTGCATTTCCGGCTGATAGACTGTCGAGCGTCAACCAATGCCGTCAAAGCGACCCTTTGGCGGCATTGTCATTTCTGGAGTCGAACATGAAGCGAGAGCGGGTAAGGGAGCGGCACGCAGAGGGCCAAATCTGCGCCACCCATGTGATTCAGAACCCGGCGAATCCGGGGGAGTGGATCGTGTTTTTCAAGAAAAGCGCCGGGCGCAGTTTTTTCCTGGTGGACGAAAGCGACGAAGTCGAGTCCTTCAGCAGTCTCGACGAGTTGGTCGAGACCGTACGCAGCCTGGGGATCAAGTTCGCGGAAATTCACATGTAGGCACCATGCCCTATTTGCAGACCACTACCACGCTACGGTTCTTGTAGTTGCCAACGTCGACGCCCAGGGTCTTGTCGCTTTCCTCGGGGGCGGGTGAACCGTCGGTGCCAACGATCCGGTAGCCTGTGCCGGCGCAGGACGCATCGGCTTTTTCGTAACAACTCGCCCAGGAATTGGCTTCGCCGGAACAGTCGATGGCCAGGCCTTGTTCGCCATTGTTCAGGTAAGTGGTTTCGGAAGTGGCGCAGCCACTGAGGGCCAGAACCGCAATCAGCGGCAAAAATTTGGTCATGTCGTTGTCGTCGTCAGGATGAGGGGCAAAGCCTGTGACAGCGCGGTTGGCAAAAGGTTATAGCCAAAGGCCACTTCTTGCCGGTATTCGCAAAAAAAGCCCTGCACCAAGGCAGGGCGTCAGGCGTGGATCAGTTCTTGTCCTTGCCCCGTCGTTTGGGTGCCGGGTGCTCCAGTTGCAACACCGATGCCACTTCGACAGCCATGGCTTCGGACGGGAAAGGTCCGGCAATATTCTCGCCGCCAACGCCAGCTACCCACCACTGGCCGTCTTTGGCCTTGTTGATCAAGTACCCGTTGACGCTTTTTGCTTCTGACATCTATTTGCCTCGCTGGCTGGTTCAATGGCGCCATGATACCGCCAAATGCACCGTTCGGGTGCCGATGGGCGCGGGTTGGTGCGCTTGCCCATGGGTTGACTTGGCGTGCAAACCTGGCGGACTCTGCTATCAATAACAGGCTGCTGATCCATTCGCGGTGCTTGCTGCGGAACTAACGGCGAGAATATTTCTCTATGATGGCATCGGTTAGCCAGCGCGGGGCATTGTAAGGTGTACGCCGCCTGATTAGACTGCGCCGAAACTCGTACACACAGCCCTTTCAAGGACTTTTATGATCAAGAAATGCTTGTTTCCAGCAGCCGGTTACGGCACTCGCTTCCTGCCAGCGACCAAAGCCATGCCCAAGGAAATGCTGCCGGTGGTAAACAAGCCACTGATCCAGTACGGCGTCGAAGAAGCCCTGGACGCCGGGTTGACGGAAATCTCCATCGTCACCGGTCGTGGCAAGCGCGCCCTGGAAGACCATTTCGACATCAGCTACGAGCTGGAAAACCAGATCAAGGGCACCGACAAGGAAAAGTACCTGGTCGGCATCCGCAAGCTGCTCGACAACTGCTCGTTCTCCTACACCCGCCAGACTGAAATGAAAGGCCTGGGTCACGCGATCCTGACCGGCCGTCCGCTGATCGGCGACGAACCCTTCGCCGTGGTACTGGCGGACGACCTGTGCGTCAACCTCGAAGGCGACGGCGTACTGACCCAGATGGTCAAGCTGTACAAGCAGTTCCGCTGCTCGATCGTGGCCATCCAGGAAGTCGATCCGCAAGAGACCAACAAGTACGGCGTGATCGCCGGCGAGATGATCCGCGACGACATCTACCGCGTGCACAGCATGGTGGAAAAACCAAAACCTGAAGATGCGCCGTCGAACCTGGCCATCATCGGTCGCTACATCCTGACCCCGGACATCTTCGACCTGATCGAACAGACCGAGCCAGGCAAGGGTGGCGAAATCCAGATCACCGACGCCCTGATGAAACAGGCCCAGAACGGCTGCGTGATGGCCTACAAGTTCAAGGGCAAGCGTTTCGACTGCGGCGGCGCTGAAGGCTATATCGACGCGACCAACTTCTGCTTCGAGAACTTCTACAAGACGGGCAAGGCTTACTGATAGCGCTTGAGCTGCTTGTATTGAAAGCGATCTTCTCAAGCATGTAATCATGCTGATGAAGGCCTAGACAAACGCCCCGATTTGATCGGGGCGTTTGCTTTTGTGCACGCTAAAAAAGCGCCTGCTTTACTGTAGCCAGGGCGAAGGCGTCCTGACAGAGGGCCCATCTCTCGCGGCTGAACCCGATCTACTGTGGGAGCTGGCTTGCCAGCGATGGCGGCCTGACAGCCGACCTGGATCTTGTTGACTGAGTACATATCCATTCCTCCGGTAACGGCCACTTATGGTTTCGCTCTTACAGCGAGTCACTTGGAAAAGCCCCAAGTAACCAAGGGCTCTTGCCCCTGGCGTTCGGTGCCTCGCTGTGGCTCGACATGCCCTCGCTCCGGTCCTGCTCCGTGGGCCCACTGCGCAGAACCGGAACGAAGCCTCTCGATATAGGTTGTCCGTGATGTGATCGTTCCCACGCGCCGCAAAGGAATGCCGCCAGGGACGCTCCGCGTTCCGCTGTCGACGCATGACGTGAGCCCTGCGCAACGGTGACGCGGAGCGTCACAGGATGCATTCCTTTGCGGCGCGTGGGAACGATCACGTGTTCACTTGAAATCAGGTCGACTGTCAGGCCGCCTCGCTTTTGCTTTTGATCTGGGTGCCCCGTTAACCACGATGGCCGAACGCAGGCATTGCGCAGTGGGGAAACCGGCAGGACGCCGGTTTAGCCGCGCTGGGCCCAGAGTGTGAGACGCTGTCTGGCGCCTATCATGTGGCTGCAGGCATGTCGGGTGATCAAGCAAGGGAATTGATATCGCAGGCGGGAAGGGCATTCGAAGGTGGAATCGGTTTGGTTTCGTGGGTGACCCGCTCGACCCGGGCATTTCAGCACAACGCTTGCTCATCGGCCGCCCGCAGGTATGCTGTTCACCTGCCGAGGAGATTGAAAATGGCCTACGATTTTGACCTTTATGTGATTGGCGCCGGTTCTGGCGGTGTGCGGGCGGCACGGTTTGCGGCCGGCTTTGGTGCGAAAGTGGCGGTGGCCGAGAGTCGCTACCTGGGCGGCACCTGTGTGAACGTCGGTTGTGTGCCGAAAAAATTGCTGGTCTACGGTGCGCATTTCGCCGAGGACTTCGAGCAGGCGTCGGGTTTTGGCTGGAGCCTGGATGAAGCGCAGTTCGACTGGGCGACGCTGATTGCCAACAAGGATCGTGAGATCAATCGCCTCAACGGCATTTACCGCAACCTGCTGGTCAACAGCGGCGTGACGCTACACGAAGGCCACGCCAAGATCGTCGACCCGCATACCGTCCAGATCAATGGCGAGCGCCATACGGCTAAAAACATCCTGATCGCTACCGGTGGCTGGCCGCAGATTCCCGAGATTCCGGGGCACGAGCACGCGATCAGCTCCAACCAGGCGTTTTTCCTCAAGGCGCTGCCCAAGCGTGTGCTGGTAGTGGGCGGTGGTTACATCGCCGTCGAATTCGCCGGAATCTTCCATGGCCTGGGCGCGCAGACAACGCTGTTGTATCGCGGCGAACTGTTCCTGCGTGGCTTCGACGGTTCGGTGCGCAAGCATTTGCAGGAAGAACTGACCAAGCGCGGCATGGACCTGCAATTCAATGCCGACATCGAACGCATCGACAAGCAGGCCGATGGCAGCCTGAAAGTAACACTCAAGGACGGCCGTCAGCTGGAGGCCGACTGCGTCTTCTACGCCACCGGTCGACGTCCGATGCTGGACAATCTCGGGCTGGAAAACACCGGGGTGAAGCTCGACAACAAAGGTTTCGTCGAGGTGGATGACCTGTACCAGACGGCCGAGCCGTCGATCCTGGCCCTGGGCGATGTGATCGGTCGGGTGCAGCTGACGCCGGTGGCGCTGGCCGAAGGCATGGCGGTGGCGCGACGCTTGTTCCAGCCTGAGCAGTATCGCCCGGTGGATTACAAGATGATCCCGACGGCGGTGTTCAGTCTGCCCAACATCGGCACGGTCGGCCTGACCGAGGAAGAAGCGCGCGAAGCCGGCCACGAGGTGCAGATCTTCGAAAGCCGCTTCCGGCCGATGAAGCTGACCCTGACCGAATGCCAGGAGCGCACGCTGATGAAGCTGGTGGTGGACGCCCAGACCGACAAGGTGCTGGGTTGCCACATGGTCGGTCCGGAGGCTGGCGAAATCGTCCAGGGCCTGGCCATCGCCTTGAAGGCCGGTGCCACCAAACGCCACTTCGACGAAACCATCGGTGTGCATCCGACGGCCGCCGAAGAGTTCGTCACCCTGCGGACGCCGGTTGGCGCTTAATCGACTTTGGCGACGTCTGGCGCTGCTGTGTTGGCAGCGACCAGGCGTAGGCTTTTTTCGAGGTCTGCCCGGGTTTTCTGCAGTTCCATTTCCAGGGACCTGTTGACCTGCGCTTGCTCCTCGACGCTCTGTTTGAGTGCCTGGCTTTCCAGCATGGCCACGCGCAGGCGTTCCTGGAGGAGGGTGCGGTCGCTGTCGACACGATTGGCCTGGTCGAACAGTTGATCCTGGCGGGCGTTGCTTTGCTTGAGCTGTTCTTGCAACAGACTCAGCTCACGCTGTGTGCCGCGGTTCTCGGTCAGCAGGCGTTCGTTGTCGCGGTGCAGTTGGGTGATTTCGTCCTGGCGGACCAAGGCGCTTTGTTGTGCCTGGCGCACCTCCATCTGCAGTTGCTGCACTTGGTTTTCGTGGCGGCTCTGCTCTTGCTCGCGCTGCTCGTTGATCGTATTGCGGTAGTGCTCCAGGGCGTCACGGCTGTGCAGGTGTTTCTCTTCGAGCGAGCGAATCTGCTCGTCCTTGTCCTGCAGGCGTAGTTCGAAATCAGCCAGTGCCTGAGCCAGCCCGGCATTGCGGGTTTGTTCGCCCTGCAGCAGAGCCAGTGTGCTTTGCAGTGCCTCGGATTCCTGGGTCAGTGCCAGGCTCTGCAATTCGTAGTGCTGCTGCAATTGTGTATTGGCTTGTTCGGCTTGCTGCAACTGCGTTTCCAGTGCCTTGCGTTGTTGCTCATACTCCTCGCGGGCCTGGTCAATGGGTTCCTGCGCCTGCTCTTTGAGGCGCTGCGCCAGGCGCGTTACCAGGGCCAACAGCTCTTCGTCGATCGGCTCGGGCGGCGCTTCGTCAGCACCCGGGGTGCTGTCATCGAGCTCCTTCATATAGCGATGGATCGTGGTTTTCGAACCGGTATTGCCCATCTCGATCCGTACGGCATCGATGCTGGGGTTTTCGCCACGGGCAAGGATCGCCAATCGAGCCGCTTGCACCACCTGTTTGTTCACGCCGCCACGGGCCATGGAATCTCCTGCGATTTCTGCTGTGTGGTACGTACCACGAAAAAGCAGATTCTAGCATTTGCGAATGTAAATTCGGTTTTCTTCTATCAATACTGTTGGTTAATAGCGAAAGCCAATCAGCAGCATCAGGTTTGCCAATGAGCCAACCGTCCGTCGAGTGGGTAAAGTTCTCTCCATCAACTTCTTAACCCCTGACGGAGAGTCAACGATGCCTATCATCAACAGCCAAGTTAAACCGTTCAAAGCTGACGCATTCAAAAATGGCGACTTCGTAAAAGTCTCGGACGCTGACCTCAAGGGCAAGTGGTCCGTGGTGTTCTTCTACCCGGCCGACTTCACCTTCGTCTGCCCGACCGAACTGGAAGACCTGGCTGACAACTACGACGCCTTCCAGAAGCTGGGCGTCGAGATCTACAGCGTTTCCACCGACACCCACTTCGCCCACGCTGCCTGGCACAACACGTCGCCAGCCATCGGCAAGATCCAGTACACCATGATCGGCGACCCGACCCACGCCATCTCCCGCAACTTCGACGTGCTGATCGAAGAAGCTGGCCTGGCTGACCGTGGCACCTTCGTGATCAACCCTGAAGGCCAGATCAAGATCGTTGAACTGAACGACGGCGGTGTAGGCCGTGACGCTTCCGAGCTGCTGCGCAAGATCAAGGCTGCCCAGTACGTTGCTGCACACCCGGGCCAGGTTTGCCCAGCCAAGTGGAAAGAAGGCGAGGCCACTCTGGCGCCGTCCCTCGACCTGGTCGGTAAGATCTAAGTCCGTGACACGCTTCCCAGGGCGGAACTCCGCACCTACTCAGTAAGTTGCACCGCCCAATAAAAACGCCCGGGCGAGATTCGCTCGGGCGTTTTTTTTCGTCTCAAGTAAAAGGAAATCGCCCGTATGTTGGACGCCAATCTTAAAGCCCAGTTGAAGTCGTACCTGGAACGGGTCACCCAGCCGATCGAGATCGTAGCCTCCCTCGACGACGGTGCGAAATCCCGGGAAATGCTCGAACTGTTGAAAGACGTTGCCAGTCTTTCCACCCAGATTACCTTACTCGACAACGGTGATGACGCACGCAAGCCATCGTTCTCGATCAACCGCCCGGGAGCGGATATCAGCCTGCGTTTCGCCGGCATCCCGATGGGCCACGAATTCACCTCCCTGGTGCTGGCCTTGCTGCAAGTCGGCGGCCACCCCTCCAAAGCCAGTGTCGAAGTGATCGAACAGATTCGCTCGCTCAAGGGCGAGTTCAGCTTCGAGACTTATTTCTCGCTGTCCTGCCAGAACTGCCCGGACGTGGTCCAGGCGTTGAACCTGATGGCGGTCCTGAACCCCAACATCCGCCACGTCGCCATCGACGGCGCGCTGTTCCAGGCAGAAGTCGATGAGCGCCAGATCATGGCGGTACCGAGCATCTACCTCAACGGTGTGAACTTCGGCCAGGGCCGCATGGGCCTGGAAGAAATCCTCGCCAAAATCGACACCAGCGGCATCGAGCGCCAGGCCGAGAAGATCAGCGCCAAGGAGGCCTTTGACGTGCTGGTGGTCGGCGGTGGCCCGGCCGGTGCTTCGGCGGCGATTTATGCCGCTCGCAAAGGCATTCGCACCGGTGTCGCGGCTGAGCGTTTTGGTGGTCAGGTGCTGGACACCATGGCCATTGAAAACTTCATCTCCGTGCAGGAAACCGAAGGGCCGAAACTGGCGGTCGCCCTGGAGGAACACGTCAAGCAGTACGACGTGGACATCATGAACCTGCAGCGCGCCGACAAATTGCTGCCAGGCAAAGCCGGCGAGCTGCACGAAGTGCACTTCGCCAGCGGCGCGAAACTCAAAGCCAAAACGGTGATCCTGGCCACCGGTGCGCGGTGGCGTGAAATGAACGTGCCGGGTGAGCAGGAATATCGCAACAAGGGCGTGGCGTACTGCCCGCACTGCGACGGCCCGTTGTTCAAAGGCAAGCGCGTGGCGGTGATTGGCGGCGGTAACTCCGGCGTCGAGGCGGCCATCGACCTGGCCGGTATCGTGTCCCATGTCACGCTGCTGGAGTTCGATGTACAGCTGCGTGCCGATGCGGTGTTGCAGCGCAAGTTGCACAGCCTGCCGAACGTGACCGTGATCACCCGTGCGCAAACCACTGAAGTGACGGGTGACGGGCAGAAGGTCAACGGCCTGCGCTACAAGGATCGCCAGAGTGACGAATTGCGCAGCGTGGAACTGGAAGGGATCTTCGTGCAGATCGGTCTGTTGCCCAACACCGATTGGCTCAAGGGCACCATCGAGCTGACACCGCGTGGCGAGATCATCGTCGATGCTCGTGGCGAAACCTCTGTGCCTGGTGTGTTCGCTGCCGGCGACGTGACCACCGTGCCGTACAAGCAGATCGTGATCGCGGTGGGCGAGGGCGCCAAGGCTTCCCTGAGCGCATTCGACCACCTGATCCGCACCTCGGCCCCGGCGTAATAGCGGACGCTGAAAACAAAAAACCCATGAATGATCATGGGTTTTTTTTCCGCTTTACACTGATCGTTCCCACGCTCTGCGTCACTAGTGTCCGGTAAACATGTTTCATAGCTGAAGGCTGCCTTGGGCAGCCTTCAGCTTTTCTCGCTTTTGCCTTCGTCGATCCGCCACTTCTGAGGGAGCGGATCGCTCATGCAGGACATGAGCGATGCGAACCGTGAATTCGAACAACGAGCCGGTGAATGCTGAGCGACGGTGGAAAAGTTGCAATAACAGGTAGCTGATCAAGGCACTGTAAATTTGCAGGCGCACTGCGTTTTCAGAGAAGGCATAGAAGCGTTTGAGTTTCAGGTGTTGCTTGATCCACTTGAAAAATAGCTCGATCTTCCAGCGATCTTTGTACAGGGCTGCAATTTCCTCGGCGGTTCTCGTGAAGTCGTTGGTCACCAGGATTAACGGGGTGGCATGCTCCTCACGCTCAACCACAACGCGTCTTACCGGTGTTTCCAGGTAGTCATTCAGGCGCTTCCCGGCCAGACGTTTTTTGCCAAACTGGACGACTTCATCCGCCATGACGGAGCTATGCTCGGTGGCGTTCGAGTGCTCGTGCAACACTCTGACATTGGCGTTTTTCTTCAAACGGGTAACGAAAAAAGCCCCTTTGGTCTGTAACTGGTACCACCAGTTGTAATCGCAGTAGCCCTTATCAAAGACATACGTCATGCCGGGTTGAATCGGCATTTTCAGGGCATCGCTCAGGTCGTTGACGTTGGCCGGCGTAATGTTCACGTACACCGGGGCCAGTTGCGCCAGATCCAGCCCCACATGCACCTTGAGGCCTTGGGTGATGCGGGTTTTCGTCGCAGCGGTCCAATCGTCGAATTGGGGGCCACGCAGGGTGATTGAAGTGGAATCAATCAGGCTAACAACGGCGCCAACTTCTTTCTGATGCTGGCGGCTGATGCCGCGCAACAGCAACTCGCAGAGGTCCTGAAAGGGCCGGTAGTCACGCTTGTTCAAGGCATCCGACAGGGTCGACCGGGCAACAGAGCCGGCTTTGAGATGGTAGCTATGCGGCCCTAGCGTTTCGGAAAAAGTCGCCAGAGACCGCAGGCTCAAGGCTTGGGTGACATGGCCGCTGATCAGGGTGACCAACAACTGCCAAGACGTGCAGCGTTTGACGTAGCGATCAGCTTGGTGCCTTTCGGTGGATTGCCGAAAGAACTGACGCGGGATCGCACTGAGTAGATGGGCTAAGCGGGTGCTGGCGAACATGAGTCAAAATCGAGTCCGAAAAGTCTGATTATGGCTGATGATCGCCAACAGCAAGGGGGAGCAAGCTCCCCCTTTGGTTTTTATCGGACACTAGTGACGCTCTGCGTGGGAATGCAGCCCGGGACGCTCTGCGTCCCAAAAGCGTGACGCAGAGCGTGGGAACGATCATTACAGTGGGGCTGGCTGGATGATTTCGACCCAGTAGGCATCCGGGTCCTTGATGAACGCCAGGCTCTTCATGCGCCCATCGTTCAGGCGCTTCTGGAAGTCGCAGCCCAGGGCTTCGAAGCGCTCGCACGCGGCGACGATATCCGGCACGGAAATGCAGATGTGGCCGAACCCGCGCGGGTCGGTATTGCCGTTGTGATAGGCGAAGTCCGCGTCGTTCTCGGTGCCGTGGTTATGGGTCAGTTCGAGAATGCCGGGGATCGATTTCATCCACTGCGTACGCTGCGCGGCATCGGCCGGAATCTGGTTCTTGTCGACCAGGGCGAGGAAGTACAGGCTGAATTGTGCTTCCGGAAAATCGCGTTTCTCCACCAGCGAGAAGCCGAGGACGCGCGTGTAGAAGTCCAGGGACTTGGTGATGTCCTTGACCCGCAGCATGGTGTGGTTGAAGACGAAGTTCTGGGTGGCGGTGTCAGGCTGTGCGGTCACACCGGGGAAGGTATTCAGTTCTTGCAGGCTCATGGGCCCTCCAGAAAATAAATGGGGCTAACGAATGACGACAATGATACGCATGGGGGGCGACATCACCAAACCCAAAGCGTCTGCTATTGCCTGGCCGCCGGCCGAAGATCAAACTTCAGGGCTAACTGGCTGGGTGTTGATGGCAATGATTCGATTGTGCAGGTCGTTGATGATCTTGAGTGGTGTGCTTTCAGTGTTTGCCCAGGCCCACGCCGATGAGCCAGTGGTGGAGTGGCCGCCGGGCTGGCAGGTCGAAGCCATTGCCCAGGGCGAGGCCGGCTCCGGTGTCAGTCGCCAGCGTGCGGTCAAGAACGATGCGCAAGGCGAGCCCTTGATGGTGATGGAATTGACCATGACCCGGGTGCAAAGCGGTCATCAGGTGAACCTGGAAGCGGTGTTGCTGGAAATGCGCAAGTCGGTGCAGAAAGACTTTTTCCAGGGTGGCTATCAAAGTGTCTGCAACCGCATTCACTCAACCACCTTGAGTCGCTTGCCGGCACTGGAAACCACCTGCACCATCACGCAAAACGGGCGGCATGTGCTGTCTCAAACATTGGTTGCCGCCGTGGATGCCGATAAGGCCTACGTACTTTCCTACGCCGGGCAGGCCGAAGCTTATAAGGCCAGTCAAAACGAAATAGAGGCAGCACGTAACGGCTTGAAACTTTAGTTGAAAGCTTCAATGGGCACCGATTTCATGCCCGTGCCGATAGTGTTAGATAGCCAAAAGGATTAAGCACAAAGTTGCCTGGAAAGTACCGGGCTGGTTTGTCTTTAGTGCCATCATTGAAAAAAAGCCCTGCAGGCGCAGGGCTTTGTTTTTTCAGTGCGAGGGTTCCCCGTTTTTCAATATGGGCCATCAAATCGACCTTTGATTTTGCTGGTTTTGTCAGAATGAGCTGGAAGCAAAATGTCAAAATATGTTGGATTTTAAGGTGATGATGCCAAAATCGGCGAGCATTTTTAAGACTTTTCTGAATATGGAGGACGGCGGCGAAGGATAGCGACGTTAATTAGTTGTCGCTCGGGGATTTTGATTGCGGGGATAGATGTAGCGCGTCGTAAAGTTTACAAGTAGTCATGCCGGGCGGCGTAGTCGTGCAATTCTGTTTTTTTAATCATTGGATGTTTGTGTGGAGTTTTTAATGGGTAGGAAGCGACAAGGTCTCTAAGTTTTAATAAGCGTCTAGTGATTTGTGTTCCTCCCAAATAACTGTCTGCTTGAGGGATTGTATAGTATTTTTTTAGAATTTTTTCGACTTTCAAGATGTCATGGCTAAGGAGGTACCTGGTAGGGCCCAGTTGAATTGGTTTGGTGAATCCTGAATTTATGAATAGTGCGCCAAAAGAAATGGCGCTAATTTCGTATTTGGCCATTAATTCTGTAACATTTGCAAAAGGGGTGTCGCGATAATGATTTCTGTTATTATCTGATTTGCCAGTTGGAATGGGGAAATGTTGTAAAATCTCATCGATCGAGAATAGATAATCTGGAGCTGTGTCTAGAGGTGCGCCGCATATGGGGCTTATTGAAAAGTACGCCAGAAGTCGCCGCGCACAAAATTTTGAAATTTTCAACCATTGTCCGATTGTAGTTAGTTTGGCGTAACGATAATAAAAACTATCGACATCGCTAGCGTTGATCAAGACGCGCCCTCCGCACTTTAAATTCACACGGTGCAGAACTTCTTTTTTGAGTAGAACCGGAATGGTGCAGTGATTTAAGTGCAGTTTCTTACAAGTTTCCAACCTGGTATAACCAATTTTTTCTTCACTAACCAGCCGCTCTCTAGCACTAATATAGGCTAAAATTTTCTCTCTCAAGTAAAATGTCGAAGGATTATTGTCAATGCCTGGGCCGGTCCAGGGTTTTATTCCGATGCGGTGTAATGTTTTGATAGTCATGGCACGCCGACAACCTAATAGTTTTCTGGCCTCGGCCGCGCTCATGTATCGGGACTTGAAATTATCGAGATCTTTTATTGAAATGCAGTAACCCCCTCCAGGTCCCTTCCGCTGAACATCTACTAGGATTTTAGATTTGATCAGGTGACGTACTACACGTATACATATTTTAAGGTATGTCGACGCCGCAGCGGTGGGAAGCCAATCCTCCGGTTCCTTACTAGTGTAAAGTTCTAGCATGCGGGAGGGGCACCTTTGTTTCTTTGGAGTGCACGGGACATTGTTTTTGCACCATTCAATCACAACAAGACTGGTTTTCGTGCTCATGAGGGAAGAGCGCAGTACTCGACTTTTAAAGTTAAGTGGCGTTATTTCTAACTGTTTTATAGCTTTTCGGATTTGTAAGAGGGGAATGCCGGTTTGCGACGAGAGTTGGTTGATTGAAACGTAATTATCCGAAAATTGCTCTATGTCTGGTTTGGAAAAGTACTTTCGACGTTGTCTTTTTTTTAGAGTTATAATTTTCTCATTAACAGCGTCAGATATTGCTCTTGCGCTAATCTGCAGCTCTTTCTGAAGTTCTTTTTTCGAAAATCCGTTAATGGGTATTATCTTTTTCCTGAATTCGTTGTGAAGTCTAATGGAAAGAACTTTTTTCGATATTTTTTGTGCTCGCCTCCAGGTATATCGACCTTTTTCTGACCGCATATTCATCAGGCTCCGCAGTTTTGTCCAGTTTTGCCCTGTCAACTTAAGCCACGCGAGAATCTGGCGTCGCGTCAGTGAAAATTGGTGAATGGGTATCCGTTCCATCTCTGCATCATCTGGACTTGCCCAAAATGCGTTATCGCTCACGAACTCACGTGCGCATTGTTGTACCTTAACATCGTTAAACAATGAAAGTTTAGCCGCGATGATGCGCTTGGGTATTTCAGGGTATAATGCACTCAGGTTGCGCAGGCAGGCTAGCATTGACGTCATGTCTTTCTCGAACAAGGCCAGTGCCATAGACATTAGGCACCGATTCGCTGGGCACTCAGCAGGAGATTCTAGACGATATCCCAAGCGGTTCAGGTGATTCATGAATTTACTGAAATCATCAGCAGCTCCCGCTCTAAAGATACAGAGCAGTTTCTGTTCAATTTTGACTTCGTCCGAAGTGCAAGGCGGCGATATCAGTAAATGCTCGCATCTACATTGCGCTTCAAAGGGGGTATGCCAATGAAGGTTCAATTGGCATTTAGGGCATTTGAACAGGTATTTTCTCAAGTGGTAGGGGCAGTAACTGCAAAACTTGAGGTCTTTAATGTAGTGCTCATGGCCCTCTGCCCAGCAGTCGGAGCAAAATGCTGCTCCGCTTTTTCGTATTATATCGGAATTGACAGTGATGCCATTAATTTTCAACGGCGGAATGTCACGCCGTGCCTCCACTGGTTCATAGAACCCACTAAGAAATTCTTCGTCTGCGGCACCGGCCCGTCCTGCAATGGATTGAATGACGGGGTGCGAGCGACTAAGGAGTGAGGCAAAGATGTTGGTTCGACCTATAATACCCTGTAGGTCTGTATAATTGCCGCATCCATGTTTGACAGCCATACGCTTGAGCATACTGGTTGGGCTCTCTTCCGGCAGTGGACTAGGGATGAACAGTAATTTCGTCATCATCAGACTCCTGATAGTCCAAAATAAGCTTTAAGGAATCGTCGTAGGACATTGCGAAAGGGTTGCCAGTTGACAAGTTATTCGGCAGGTCTATACACTGGCAAGCTGTAAAAAAATCACTTGCCATTAATTCCATCCCGCCCGCTCTGCGCAAACACGTCTTGAGTGCGTAATTAATAACCAAACGCATTCTCTTTAAATTGCCTCGACTTGCTACGAAAAGTGGTGCAGCAATGGTTGGGTCGTTAAGATGGACACCCTTCTCAAGGCTTGCAATTTCATACATCGCTTGGTCAAGATGTCGTAGTGTTGCAAAGAGTTCAGAATCGTTTGCTGCCTCATAAGTGAAGTGTGACAACTCCGCGAGGTATGGGTATCTGTTTTCCAGCGCTGCATCCTCGCGCCTAATATCACGACACAGTTCTGTACCCGAAAGGATCACGGGAATTCCGACACCATTAAGCAAAGAGACAATCCATTGCAAGGCATCTAACCTTACTTTTTCCGAGACTGTATTGAAACAGAGGCGTTGAATCTCATCGAGTAAGATGATTTTCACTTGAGCGGTTTTCAGACAAGTGATTAACTGGTGGGTAAGTTTTTCTATGGTGCCATTAGGCGTTTCGTTGATCAGGAGACGAAGCATGTTTGTGATCAACCCCTTGACAGTCGCGGGAGAGGGGACCTCACAATAAAAGGCAGGCAAATTCTCGTAAGTACCGTCTTCACGGCGAATCACCGAGTCACCGCTGTAATAATTTCGAATGTAATTGCAGAGAGTGGACTTTCCTGTGCCGCTTGGCCCACACAGGAGGGCGCAGACCGGTTCACCTAGCGCTTCAGTGTCTTCAATTGCGTCTTGGATTTGCGAGCACGCCTGCCGATAGCGCGGATGGAACACAATCTTGGTTTTGAACGTCCTGACGATTTGTTTGATGCTGGTTTTCATGGCAATGCACCTCGTTTTTCTCAGTTCTAATGGATGAACTGAGCAGGCGGAGCGACGGATGCTGGAAGATCCCCCAACACTAGGGCCGCATTCAGCAGCCCTACGTTACTGGCGCCATCATTTGTATCGATTGATCAAATGAATGCGGCTTTAAAACTTCCATGAAGTTTCTTCCATTCAATGGCCGCCAATATTTTTCCTTGAGCCTGGTCGCGCGAGTTTGCGATGAAGATTGCGGACGATGGCCTCCAGAGATTCATGGCTTCATACGTCCGCGGACGAATACTCATCGGGCGTGTCGCCGTTAAAGTTGTGACCCTCTTGGGCTCGAGGTTTGATTGCTTTTACCTTGGCTAGTCGTTTACGTGATTTTTGAAGCGAACCTTTTTCCGCCGCTTGCTGTAGTCGACGTCGCTGCGCCGGGGTTTTTACCTTGGCCAATTCTCGAAGCAGCGCCACTCGGGCTTTTCGAGCCTTGCTGGAGTCAAATGTTTGGCGATTGGCCCGCAAGCGCTTAACCGTCAATTGATGCAAGTGCATAGTGAGACCTTCCTGGTAATCAGGATCGACTGCTTGGAGTTCTAGGAGGTCATCGGGATAGCTGGGATGGCAGGCCCACGCATGGCCCAGGTCACTTGGGTCGTAGTAGACGCGGAGTTTGTCCACGTGGGGTTGCCGATTGGCCAGATATGATACCGCTGGTCCCGTCCAAAACAGCGACTTATACCGCACGCGTCCTTGTTGCGCAGATGCTTCGAATGCGCACAAGAAAGTTTGGTTCAGTTCAGAAAGCGAAAAGCGCCGTGGGGGAAACATGGGCGAGCGAGCTGCCTCCCACGCCAGTCGAGGAGTGGTGTTTAGGCTGCTATGCACACGTTCACAATAAACGTCGTTCACCCAGCGTCCGAAAGCATCCCTGACCTCTTCTATGGTGAGACGCGCTTCTTTTTCCGAGTTGTAATCACCCCTCGCTGCAATATCCGAGAAGGTCGTACCAGGCATCGCATGGGCGATCTCCTTCGACCAGACACCGAAAAAAGCTTCCACGTGTGGTTTTTGATTGCCCGTGGCCGGCTCGCAGTAGCAAACTTCACCCCCGAGCATGGCGATGATTCGCCGAAGATTCTGCGCTATGAACTCTGGCCCGCTGTCGAACACGTACCTTACGGCGACGCCGCCATAGGCGTTATCGCTGGACAATGACTGCTTGAGTGCCTGAAGCGTAGTGTCCAAAGAAGGGGGATTAAAACCGATGCTCCACGCATAGGGCATTCGCGTATAGACCTCCAGGAAGAGCGTCAGGTAGGGGCGACCTATCACCTCGCCGTGGGCATCCACTACCATAACGTGCATCTCCTGAGTGTCAGCTTCGACCAATTCGAACAACCGGCCTAACCGTGGCCTTTTGCGCGTCCAACCGTGCCGTTTCTGGGCAGACTTATTTCCGTGCTGTGCTTGGTTCGTTTCATAGTCATCCAACTCCCGAAGTATCCGATTGAGGGTCGATGCCGAAGGTATCTTCAAACGGTCGTGTTCAGGCCTGCCCGCGTTGAAGGCTTCCAGCTCTTCGACGATGGCATCGATTACTTCAGTTTTGCAGGCGGGTTCTGACTTCAGATAAAATTCTTTCACCAGCGGTTTGATGATCTGTTGAATTTCCCAAGGTTGAAGGTCAAGGCGATGTTTTGCTTTCTGTTTTCGCTTGGGAATAAGAGAGAGGTAGCTGTATCCGGACTTGCAATAACCTCGGATCCAACTGCGCGCGAGACTCAGGCTAGGCGGGCTGACATCTCTGATCTGTTTCGCCACTGCGTTGATGATAGATTGGGCGCGCCGCGCTGGCATGTGTCCATGGAGCTCCTTCATCAGCGGATCCACGTATTGCACGTGTCGATCGAATACGGTGGCGACTGATTTGCAAAGCCCCGAGATAATTTTTCCCGCCTCCTTTTCGATGGGAGCCTCTTGATCTTTGATAAAATCTCCCCGCCTCATCGCCCGAAGCAGAATCTCCTGAGTCTGGCGCAGTACGATCTTTCGTCCCTCGATGGCGCGCAGTTGTACGCACTCACCCTGTAAATCGACAATCTGAAAAGGCTGACCGCGATAGCGGTAGTGTTCGCCGATCTTGAATTTAACAATGTCCATCATGTCCTCCATAAATCATGGTTTCTAATGTGATGCGTTGTTCGAGATCGATCCTCAGTTCATCAAGGAAAATGGCATGACTGATATCAGTGGGTATTGCGCCACTTGCCAGAAGTGCCTTGAACGACATCTGTCGCTCAGGCTGCGCTAGAACCTGTTTGCGCACCCTAGAGACAGCATGTCGGGAGCTGCCAAAACCGTGGTGATAGAGAAAGCGCAAATTGGTATGGACCAAGGGATGAGGCAAGTCTTCGGGCATCAGCCAATGAAAAAACAGGCCGTTATCAACAAGCATGGTTTCGACGGCTTGTTTCTGGCCGGCGCTAAATGCTTCAGGTGGCGGTTGAAACTTGTGGTAAACCTCCCTGCCGTTGTTCAAAAACACAAGAAAGTCGGCCTTGTAGCGCACATCGCCGCGGCGCAAAGTTGGAGGTCGGCATTGATAGGAACGAACTTCCGGTTGGTACTCCATGAGGACGCAGTAGCCAGCTTGCTGCAGATTGCCGCAAGCGACGGGACCTCCATTTTTTTGCGATGGAAAAAACGTAACGCGACTGCCTGGACGCCCTTTGCTTAACGGCGAACGGGTAAGTCGCTCTGTAAGATGACGGCATGCTGCGAACATTTTTCGTCTCCTCTCGTATGAGTGAATCGAACAATGACGGCTACCTAAGCGGCGTTTTGTCGACGCAGCAAGGCGCTCGCTTTGACTAGGTCAAAGATGCGCGTGAACGTGTGCCCCTCTGCGCCGTTGGATGTTGTGAGCGCCGAGCCCTAACGGGAATTATTGGTGTGGTCACCGCACGGTGAACGTGCCGGCGGCGATCAGCAGGAGCCTCTGAGAGCGGCGACCTTCATGCAAATGTTCAGTCTTTGCCGCCGACATTCGGGTGGACGCTCGCTCCTCTATGCATTGCCGCCACTTTGTTCATGTCGGCTGTTATGGCGCGTGGACGGTCGCAAGACTTTCATTTATGTTCTCCGTAATCAGGTAGTTGGCCTACCACCGTCATCGACTGGGTGTAGTCATTATGTCGCCCTGAACGAATAACGGTGGAGGTAGTGCTATTTCGGTAGTTCGCAGTAGCTGATGTTCGCGCCGTCGCAATGCGCACGCTTATGGCCGCTACGGTTCAAGTTTGGGCGTTGACTGCTCTGCCGTGTGGATTACTGGCCGATCTAGTGGCTTACTGCTTACACCTGAGAACATTTTCACCATCGAGCGCCTGGCAGCGAGCCCATCGGACAGTGCACGGGTAAGGTACTCGTCGATGAACAAGCACATTGTCTTTTGAGGCGGAATTTTCAGCTGGTCATCACGCCGACGAGAGAGATTCATAATCTGAATTTCCGACTGCATCCGCCGGCTCGCTTCAGCCTTTTTCAAGCCTCGGCCGCAGTACATCGACTCGGCGTAATAGCCCACGAGACGTTGAATTGCGGATGGCTGTTGCGTAAGAGACGCATAGGACTTATGCAGAAAGTGGATTGGGGCCGGCTCTTGTCGAACCTCGGTCGGGGCCGCCACCCGCCGCTCCGCGGATGGCTTCGATTCAACTGGCCGCAACCAGACGCAGCCATTGCGAATGATCAATATTTCATGGCGGACGCCTTGGAACTGGTACCAGCGCCTGAGATGGCAGCGGCTCGCTTTACAATTAGATCCGCTAGGGGAGTTTGTCAGCATTTCTGGCGACTGGATCGTTGCCTTGGCCAACGTTCCATCATAGGTAATACGCTGGTCGATGGGGCAGTCGTGCTGCAGATCCCATGCCGTCGAGAGGAAACAGCGCAGGCCTGGTAGGCCGTCAGCTTTTTCCATGTTTGAAGTGATCTGCCTGGTCTCGATGAGGATGGAGGCAGATGCGCTGGATTTGTTGGTGATGTCTAAGTTCATGATGCGAGGACTCCTTAACTGTGAGGGCCTACCCGTGCTCTCGGCTGATAAAGCGCAGCCGTCGCAATTGTTTCCCGTAGCACGCCGTTAGGACGTGCTGTGAGGCGCGCGTCTAGAGTCAGCTCTAGTGCGCTGATAGGGCCGGACACCAAGCGATGATGTACGGCCTGCCGGTGCTGCTCGCTGCTATGTTCGTTTTCGAACCTCATGTGCCATCATTGACCGACTCAGGAAGGTTGCTCTCGATGGTCAGGACCAATGGTGCCCACGACGGTCGTGAAGAAGAATTGAAATCGACGTCAACTCCAGCGACAACCTGTTTGGGGCGAGGGAAATTATTCACCCTCTGTTTCCCATAAAGGAATGGATTCCTAACGCAAGGCTCCAAAATAAATAATCCCGGGAATCCTATTTAATCCGCCATTTTTGTGCGGCTTCATCGTTCATTTTCGCCTTTCTGCTCGAAGTATCTTCTTTTCTAGCCATCTTTACACTTGTGTATCCTATGCCATCATTTCGCTATGAATGGCATCGTTTGGCCACCCTTAAATTTTCTTTATGGGTAGAACGCACTAAACTACTGTGTTCGATAAAACGAACGTGGGTGGACGGTTTAAATGGTCAGCCCCGAACAGCGTCTATGGCGGCTTGTCGAACAGTTGAAGGCGATTGTTTTTATTAATCACCTCATTCTGCTGGCTAAATGCCGCAGAAATCCAAGCGCGCTGGAGCGCTGGGGTGAAGCCTTCGAAGTGAGGGCGGGCCTCGTTCGACCTGGGGGTGGGTTCACAAATAAATGGAAGAGATACCTTCAAGGCGTTATGCCGGAACCTAAGCTGCAGACTGCCTTGATCGCAGAGTTTCCAATGCTGAAGCAGGTGTTGGACAACCCACTCTGGGAGATTCTGCGACTGCTGGAAGTGTCGAGCGATTATGGCCGGACATTGGTGACCCAGCTCAAACTGCATGGCAAGTCGCTGCATGGACTACAGCGCCGGCGGCTACAGCGGCGCATCACGGCTGCCTATTGGCAAGATCTGGGATTTTGGTTAGTGATTCTGGCGGGTGCTGTCGAGAAATACCGCTGGGCGCGCGAGTTTATGCGCGAGCGGTTCTTCGTCTATCTCCTCCTGATCTGTGTGCAGCCCGAATTCAGCGGCGCCCAAAAATGGCTGTATCCGTTGCTGGATTATCATTTCCGTGAGGGGCACCTGCCATCGATCGGGTGGCCGGTCAGTGCCGAGGCTTTTGACATACAGCTTCGCGGTTTCCGTGTGTTGCCGCGCCAGTTGATGAAAATAGCTGGCATTCAAGGGGAGCTCGAACTGGGTTTTTTCTGTAAGGATTCGGAAGGCTTTGAGGCGGTGAACTATGGCTATGGCTTGTACTGGGATGCCGACTGGAACCGGCGGGTGTTGACCTCCAAGGAAATGCGCTACTTGTCTCCGACCCTGCAAATTAACCTTGAAGACATACAAACGGACGGTAAGCGTCGCGAGAAGCGGGCTGCTTGATAAGGCAGCCAAACTGGGGCTGTCTATGGAGCACAGGGTATTTGGCTGCCGATACCTTGGGGCAGTTCAGCGGAAGCCGAAATGGCGAACGGAAGGAGCTGGGGTACAAAAAACCTCAATCGAGGTCGGTCGGCGCTGATCTAGCCAGGTGCTCCACCAGCGTCTGCAGCTGGTTAATGTGGAGAGTTCGGGCCCGCAGCTCACGTTGGGCCTGTCGCTGTTTGAGCAACTGCTGCTTGGTCTTCTCGCGCAAGACCGTGAGCTGGTGGGCAATGGTCTGCAATTGTCGCAGATCGCTCTGATGTTCGAACTCGGCGGCCTGCACCTGCTCCTGAGCTGTTTGCAGGGCCTGTTCCAGGCGGCGCATCTCCTGATGCTGGCGCGACTGCTCGCCACTCATTCGCTCCAGGTCACGATACAGCTGGCTTAATTCTTCCTGTTTGCTGAGCAACTGGTCGCGGTTTATCCGTGCTTCACGCTGCAACTGCTGGAGTTGCTGATCGTGGCGTTGGATTTCCTGTTCGCGCTGCAACAAGTGCTGTTCCCGATAGTGGTCCAGGGCGTCCTGAGTAAGACGGTGTTTGCCCTCCAAAGAGAGGATCTGTCCTGCCCGATCCTCCAGCAGGCGCAGTTGCTGTTCATGGGCCTCCTGCAAGCGCTGACGTTCCAGCTCACACGCCTGTAACTGGCCACTCAGGGCCTGTTCGTGGACCAGGCCTGCCTGTCGGGCTTGAACCAGGGCGGCGTGAGTCTGTTGCAAATGCTCCAAATGCGCCGCTTCCACCTCCCGTTGTTGCCGGGCCGCCAGTTGCTGACGGTCGAAGGCCGCTCGATCGGTCGCCAGCGCCTCTTCGGCTCGCTGTTGGATGCGCGCGCCTACACTGGCGATATAGCGACTGAGCTCTTCATCCAGCGGCATCTCCGGCGCTGGCGCCTCGGCTTCCCCGAGCTCCTTGAGGTAGCGCTGGATGGTGGTCTTCGAACCGGTATTGCCCAGCTCCACGCGCACAGCGTCGATGCTGGGGTGCAGGCCGCGGGCGAGCAGGGCGTTGCGTGCAATCTTGACCACCGCCTTATTGATGCCGCCGCGCGCCATGGCTAGGTCTCCGACGATTTCGTGGTGTTTTACGCAGTATGGAAGTACAGGTGTACAAAAGCCCGTATCGCAGCGGGCGGGGCGACGAAATAACTCTGGAGAATGCCGATTTCTCCGGAGTTATGCAGGATTTTTTGAAAATGGGGCTTTTTCGCGGTACGCGAGGAGGAACTTTCATGACTGACCCGGCGGATCGTTATTTACGGCCCGTGCAGCGCGACAGCACCCAACGTCGGTATCAGGGGGTGCTGAGCTATTTCGAGCAGAGTTGGGGCGCTTGCTTGCCAGCGTCCGGCGACATGGTGGTGCGGTATCTGGTGGAACATGCCGAAACGTTGTCCAGCAGCACGTTGGGCCTACACTTGGCCGCGCTCGCGGAGTGGCATCAACGCCACGGCTTTGACGATCCCACCAAAAACGTCAAGGTGCGCCAGGTGCTGCGCAACATTCGCGCGCAACACCCACGCCTGGTCAAACAGGCCGAGCCTCTGCCGTTGATCGAGCTGGAGCGCTGCGTTGCCGGCCTGCAGGAACGGTTCGCCAATGAAAACCCAGTGGCACGGCTGCGTGCCTACCGTGATCAGGCGTTGATTTTGATGGGTTTTTGGCGGGCATTTCGCGCCGATGAACTGTGTCGACTGCGGGTGGAGCACAATACGTTATGCAGCGGAAAACAGCTGGAGGTGTTCCTGAGCAGCAGCAAAACTGATCGAGAAAATCGAGGGCAGGTGGTCGTGTTGCCGGCATTGAGGCGATTGTGTCCGGTGCAGGCCTACGAGGACTGGCTGTCGATCAGCGAACTGCAGGATGGGCCGGTATTTCGTCCCATCAACCAGTGGGGGCAAATCAGTCCGCAAGGCCTCAAGCCCGATGGCGTGACCTATGTGCTGCGCGAGGCGTTTGCTTGCAGCGGTCTGGATGGTGCGGCCTATACCGGGCATTCATTGCGCCGAGGATTTGCGACCTGGGCGAACAATGACAACTGGAGCACCAAGCAACTGATGGACTATGTCGGTTGGCGGGATGTGAAGTCGGCCATGCGTTACATCGATACCACCGCGCCCTTTGGAGACCTGCGCCGTTAGCGGTGTAGGTGGTTGAATAACCCTGCAACATGCGCTGGTGAGGCACTGCTGGATGAGCTGTCAGTGTCACGGCGCTAAGTGTCTGTATCCGGTGCGGGCGTATGAGGATTGGCTATACCCCAGTCATTCTCTCCAAGAAAAATCACGATCGGTGGCGCTCCAAGAGCGGTTGTTCACGCTCTGGATTGAATGACCAGTCCTCCTGACGTCAGCTCGACTGAAAATGTCGGGGAAGACCATACGCTGGATCACTATCGACAAACTCACCGACAACTGACACGGACGGTGCAGGAGATGCGGCGTCCGGTACGCCAGTGCTGGGATTGTTCCTGCACCAGTCACAACTTTGCCGCTAATGGCCTATGTACATCTCCAGGGTATTTAACGACATTGGTCAGTATCACCAGGCGCGCGCAAGCCAGCGCACGTGCCGAGCGTTAAATTTAAGGGATGAAATTTAGTGTATCTGAGACAGCTAGAGATCGAGTGCTTCAAGAGTTTCGGTAGGCGTTTCACGATTGAGTTTCATGCAGGGCTGAACGTGTTGGTTGGGGAGAACGGCGCGGGCAAAACAGGTGTGATCAATGCTTTGCGCCAGCTTTTTCAGGATTCGGAGTCGGGAAAACGTTCGGTCAATGAACGCGATTTCCACAAGTCATTCGAGCTGGACGCCGTGCCTGCCTCCAGTTTCGCCATCCAGGCGATTTTCGGCGACCTCAGTGTCTGCGAGAAAATAGCGGTCGACTCTTGGCGTGGCGAGCAGGACGAAGCAGTGCTCAATTTAACTGTGCTTAACCGCGAAATGCGCGGCCGTTACAGCCAGGAGCTCGGGGGCGGAGCCATCAGGACGGGGATATTTAATCAACAGACGTTGGACCTGATTCATTGCATCTATCTGCCCCGCTGCGCGATGCGGAGCAGAAGTTGCGGGAGGGACGACAGTCAAGGCTCACCGGGCTGATGAAGGCGTTGTGCAAGGACCAATTACAGGCGTGCGCCAAGAGCGGAACGTTGCATCCGCTTGAAGTGAAGGTCGCCGACTTCAATTCACAACGGGCGAATGCCCTGATTTCCAGTAGCCTGCGTGCAGCCCTCGGAGAAAGGCTGTCGCAAAACACGACGATCCAGTTTTCAGAGTCCAACTTCACCAGGATCGTCGAAGGTTTACGTTTGCTGTATTTTCCCAATGGATCACCAGCCGAACTGTCGCAGTTCCGCTCGCTGGATGAGAACAGTCTGGGCTACAACAATCTGCTCTATATCGCCTCCATCCTCGCCGAATCGATCGTCGAAGATGGTGAGGGCCCGGAGCGAACACTGCATAAGCTGCTGTTGATTGAAGAGCCGGAAGCGCACCTGCATCCGCAACTGCAGATTATCATTGTTATGCAGTGCCATGTCTAAGCTCGCAGAATTCCGTCAACTCGAAAAACATCTAGCCGAGCAACTCCAGGCCCTCGAAGCTTTAAAGGGTGATGCCGGTCTGAAGCAAGAAATCGAATTCGAAACGAAGCTTCGTGCATTGCTTGCCAAGTACGGCTACAGCTTGAAAGACGTGATTAACCTGCAGGATCCACAAGCAGGCCGTCGCGCTCCAGCACTAGAGTCTAAGTCTGGCAGCCGTAAACCACGCCAAGTGAAGGTCTATAAAAAACCTCACACCGATGAAGTCGTCGAAACCAAGGGCGGCAATCATAAGATGCTGAAAGAGTGGAAAGCAGAACACGGCTCCGCAACTGTCGAGTCCTGGCTGACCAAATGAGTTTGGTTTGAGTACAAGAGGGCCCTTCGAGGGCCTTTGCATTCCATACGAGAGATGCGGTTGAACTGCCTCATGCGAATGACATGAGATAGCGTTAACTTAGTGATTTTTCTCCCGCACGACAGCGAGAAGAGCCTGCAGCGGGTGCAAAATCGTCACACCATCCTTGCGTTTAACTTGGCTACGGCAAGAATACCCATCCGCCAACAGGCGCCCCGAACGGTTGAATTTTTCTACCAGCGGGCTCCAAGACTGACCGTAGATAATGTCAGACATCTTCGCGTTCTGCGTCTCGTGTCCATACGTGCCAGACATGCCGCAGCATCCGCTGGCTTGAACGTTCAGTTGCAGCCCCATTCGCTCATAGACTTGCTGCCAAAGGCCGATACTGCTCGGCTCATTTGTCTTTTCAGTACAGTGGGGAAGGAAGTAATACGGGGCGGCGTCTTTGACAATTTGAGCCTGTGGAAGCGCACCGGCGAGCCACTCCTGAGGTAGTAATACGGTGGGTGCTTTATCGCCGCCCAGTGTCTTCGAATATTCCTGGCGATACACAAGCGTCATCGCGGGATCGAGTCCTACAAGCGGTATTTCGTAGCGCTGAAGCTGACCAAGAGCTTCGCTGTTGTAATGAGCTGCTTTTTCAAACGCTTTTATAAAACCTTGCACCTGAAGAGGTTTCCCATTGGGCGCGAAGGGGGCAATGTAAACCTGGTAGCCAAGCCTTGAGACCAGTTCGATCCAATCCGATAGCACAGGGGTTTCGAAGTAACGGGTAAAAGCATCCTGGACGAGGATTACGCTGCGAGCGCGCTGTTCATTCTCCAGTGTCAATAGAAGTTCAGGGGTGGCGATTTCAACACCCCATCGACGGCATACAGCGTCAAAGTCCGTCATGCTGAGCAAAGGGCTATCGACCATTCCGGCCACATGCTCAAGGATGAGCCGGACGGGGCTAGCACCCATGACGAAGTTGTACAGACGCGGGAAGCGTGCGATGTAGGGAATCGTGTATTCCAGCGAGCCGATCAGGTAGTCCTTCAGCGGGCGCAGATAGCGGCTGTGATACAGCTCTAGAAACTGTGAGCGGAACTCGGGCACGTTGACCTTGACTGGGCATTGCCCTGCGCAGGATTTACACGCCAGGCAGCCAGCCATTGCCTCGTAGACTTCGTGGGAAAAGTCTTGCTGGCCCATCTTTTGGGCGACTGTGTTCACGGCTCGTCTTGCGATGCCTGCGACATTGCTGGTTGATCGTATTTGATTACCGGCAGCCACTGCATCAATACCGTGCTGGCCCTGCAGCCTCAGCCATTCGCGAATCAGCGAGGCACGTCCTTTAGGTGAATGCACCCGATTGCGCGTGCCCTTCCAGGACGGACACATGGCGTCGTCAGGATCGAAGTTATAGCACGCGCCGTTCCCGTTGCAGTGCAATGCGGTGTCGTAGCTGCGCCAAATCCTTTCATCAATGGTGCGGTCGAGCTCACCGCGTAACGTTACTTCGTCAACGCGTGTCAGCCGGGTGTCAGGCCGTGTTTTCGGTGTTGCGATTTTACCGGGGTTGAGCTGATTCCAAGGGTCGAACGCCGCTTTCAACTCCTGCAGGGCCGGGTAAAGTTCGCCAAAGTAATCGGGCACATATTGGGATCGCAATCCCTTCCCGTGCTCGCCCCACAGCAAGCCGCCGTGCTTTTGAGTTAAGGCTGCAACCGCGTCGGAAATGGGACGGATCAGGGCTGCCTGGACGGGGTCTTTCATGTCGAGAATCGGTCGTACATGGAGTACACCAGCGTCGACATGGCCGAACATGCCGTACTGCAATTCATAGCTGTCCAGCAGAGCGCGGAACTCTTGAATGAAGTCAGCAAGATTTTCCGGCGGTACAGCGGTGTCCTCAACGAAGGGCTGCGGCCTGGCTTCACCCTTGACGTTGCCCAACAACCCAACCGCGCGTTTACGCATCGCATAGACGCGCTTGAGTGCATCGGCGCCAATGGCGAGCGTGTGGCCCAGCCGCACCACGGACGTATCGCGCTGCAGGTGCAAGACGAAATCATGAACGCTTTGCTGGACGGCGACTTCGTCGTCGCCACTGAACTCAATGAGGTTGATGCCCAAGGTCGGTGTGCTTGGATCTTCTGGGAAGTATTCGGCGACGCCGTGCCAGACAATGTCCTTCATCGCCAGCATCAGGACTTTTGAGTCCACGGTCTCAATCGATAATGGTCTAAGCAGCATCAACGCCTTTGCATCACGCAACGCGTCCATGAAGCCTGCATAACGGACGTTGACCAGGATCGAATACTTCGGGATCGGCAAGACGTTGAGTTTGGCTTCAACAATGAAACCCAGCGATCCTTCGGAGCCGCACAGCACACTGTTGAGGTTGAACCGGCCACCCTGCTCGCGAAGATGCGCCAGGTCATAGCCGGTGAGGCAACGGTTCAATTTCGGAAAGGTACGTTCGATCAGATCGGCCTGGTTATCTGCAATGCCTACAGCGCATCGATAAACCTCACCGATCCGATCCTGACGCGCAGTTTCTTGCACCAGAGCGCTTTGACCCACCACGCCGCTGTGGAGTAATTCACCGCCAAGCAACACCGTAGAAAGCTCCAGCACGTGGTCACGGGTTTTGCCGTAGGTGCAACTTCCCTGTCCACTGGCGTCAGTGTTGATCATGCCGCCAATCGTTGCCCGGTTGGAAGTGGACAATTCCGGCGCGAAGAACAGTCCGTAGGGTTTAAGCGCAGCATTTAACTGATCCTTTACCACGCCACTCTGAACGCGCACCCAGCGCTCTTCAGCATTGATTTCAAGAATGCTGTTCAAGTGACGTGACAGGTCGACGACGATGCCGTCGGTCAGCGACTGGCCATTGGTTCCCGTTCCGCCACCTCGTGGTGTCAAGACAACAGCTCGATGCTCGGGATCAGCCGCCAAGGTCGCGAGAATCTCTACGTCCTTAGCATCTACGGGGAATACGGCGGCTTGAGGTAGACGCTGATAAATCGAGTTGTCTGTTGCAAGCACCATCCGCTGGCCATAGCTGTGGGCGATATCTCCCCGGAAGCCCGCTATAGTGAGCTGCTTCAGAAATTCGTCGTAGTTCACGCTTTGATTTTTGGACGGAAGCAACCGGGCGATCATGATAAAAACTCCAACCGGCATGCGGCTTTTCTGACTGACTACGTGTTGGCGGTAGGGGAGGTGCGATGCCCGTGGGCATGTTTGGACGATCAAGTGACATCTAAGGGAGGTTTGATAGCACCTCCCTTGCAAACGTCGACGACCCTCAACGAATGCTCGCCCTGACTTTCTCTCTAAAACTATTCTCGATCCCATCTTGGATCTTGAGCTTGCCGGCGAGCGATGGAACCAAGTGGCGGCTGATAACGATGATTCCGTCTTTGTCCCCCAAAATTGCGTCGCCCGGGTTGCACACTACATTGCCGCACGCGACAGGCGCCCCGACCTGTCCAGGGCCGTACTTGGATGGGCCGGCTGGATTCACAGCCCGCGCATAGGTCGGCAGCCCCATGACGCTCAGCTCCTCCACATCTCGAACTGCGCCGTCGATGACCACAGCTGCGACTTCGCGGGCAAGACAAACCTCACCCAGCAGATCACCAAAAACAGCACGGTTAGTTTCACCGTTGCCATTAATCACGAGAACATCACCTGGCTTGGCATCGTCCAATGCCCTGTGGATGGCCAGGTTGTCACCTTCCCACGTGAGGATAGGTAGTACCGTTCCGTAGAACGAAGCTTTACCTGCAACATGGTGGATAGCGGAAGCCATCATTCCCATGCGCTGCAAAACATCGCCAATTAGCGCGACCGGGTAATGCGATATCTCTTTAATTTCTTTAAGGGATGCGCGTTCCCAATCTTCGCTCACTGTGATGCTTTCATCAGATACATTGATAAACATGGTGACCTCGGCGTGAATCCGTTTGATGCGTTATTAGTTGAACGTCTTGGATACAGGTTTGTTGACTGGGTGTAGGGGGGCTTCGCCGTGCAAAACTGCAGAAATCGCCTCTACTGCGCTCATGCCAACGCGCAGCAGTGATTCATTGGTCTGCCCTGCAACGTGAGGTGTGACGAGCAGGTTGGGCAGGTCTGAAACGGGAAAGGTGTTGCAGCTGAACGGGGTGATCATGTCGCTGTTTTCTGCGGCCAGCACGTCGACTCCTGCGCCACCCAGCTTGCCGCTGCGTAGTGCGTCAGCAACCGCCGCTTCATCGATCACTCCACCACGGCTGGTGTTGATCAGGATGGCGCCTGTTTTCATCTTCTCGATTTCAGCCCCGCCAATGAGGTTCTCAGTGCCCGTCTGCAGAGGCACGTGGAGGCTCACCACGTCTGCCTGAGCCAACAAGGTATCGAGATCTACCAAGCGTTTATCGAAGCTCGAATCATAAGCCGGGTCAGTCGCCAGAACCTTCATGCCGAAAGCTTCAGCAACTGGCGCAACGTGCCGACCAATGTCGCCAAATCCAATCAAGCCCAGAGTGCGACCCTCAAGCTCGATACCTGTAAGAGACAGTCGATCTGCCGCCCAAATGTTGTTGCGGGTCTGATCCGTTGCCAGTTGAATCTTGCGGCTAATACCCAGCAGCAAAGCAAATACATGCTCCACAACACTTCTTCTGTTTGCGCCAGGCGTGTTGGTTACCCATACCCCAAGTTCTGCGGCAGCTTTGTAGTCGACGTTGTCGTAACCTGCACCATGGCGCGCGATGATTCGCAGCCTGGGAGAAGCCGCAATCATCTCAGCGGTCAAATGGCCGCCTCTGAGAAAAACCGCGTCTACCTGATTCTGAATCTCTTGGTAAGTGACTGCATTGGCGCCGTAGCCGAGTCGTACCTCGCCTAAGGTAGAAAGCTGCTGCAGGACGTCTTCATGGATCGGGCTGGTGACATAAATTAAAGGCATGATTTGAACTCAGGAGAATTGATGACAGGTGGAGTCAGCAGGGGCATTTTTGCGAACGGTCGAAATGACGATCAGCCCCATCACGCCTGCGGCGCACAAGATGAAGGCAGGCGTAAATTGATTACCGGTTGCACCAATGAGCCATGTCGCCAAGAAGGGGCCAGCTCCTCCACCAATGACGGCTCCCACGCTGTGCCCGAAAGCGACACCTGTGTGGCGGATATGCATTGGGAAGAATTCAGGCATCACTGAGTAGGTGCCGGCTTGGCAAAGCGCGTACGGAATCATGCCCAGTGCCAAACCTGCGATTGCGAGATTGACCGAGCCTTGCTGCATCAGCATGAACGAAGGGATCGACACTACGGCGTAGGCGATATAGGAGTAACGCAGGATGGCCCTTCCACCTTTATAGGATCCCAGCTGACCAGCGAGTGGGATTAGGAATGCGGCCAAAATCACAGCGATCAGGACGATGGTTGATGCCTGTCCCTTGGAGAACCCGAGAATCGAACTGAAATACGCGGCGATGAATACGGTGCCGATGTAGGTGCCAACATTCTGTACCAACGCAATCAAGATTACCTTGGTCAGAGGCATCCGATAGTCGCGAATTAATTCCTTGAACGGCTGGCTTTTCTTGACTTCAGCATCGTCTTTCTTGGACTCGAACTCTGGACTGTCCTCAATGCTCAGCCGCATGTACAAGCCGATGATGCCAAGAGGCAAGGCCAGCAGGAACGGAATGCGCCAGCCCCAGTCGAGCATCTCAGGATCAGTGAGAGTCGCTGCCGCAAGACCAGCAATTGCTGCGGCGAGGCCTTTGCCGAATTGAGCAATGGAAGGCAGGAATGAGATGTACAGCGCTCGCCTCGAAGCTGGCGCCCATTCACGTATGTAGCTCGCGGCGCCACCGATCTCTCCACCGGCGGAAAACCCTTGGAGCATGCGTAATGCGACCAAAAGGATGGGAGCCCACACACCAATCGTCGCGTAGCCGGGTAGTAGACCAATTAGCGTGGCTGCAGCACCCATCAAGGTGATGCTCGCTATCAAGCTTGCACGTCTACCAACTTTGTCACCAAGCCAGCCGAAAGCGATAGCCCCGAGAGGCCGTACCAAAAATGCGGAACCAAACACAAGGAATGTGTTTAGTAGACCCGTTGTCGCATCGTCCGCAGGAAAGAAAACCATTGCCAGGGTCGCAGCAACGTATCCGTAAACGCTGAAGTCGTAGTACTCAACAAACGTCCCGAATACAGCTGCCCTGGTGGCTTTCTTGGCTTTCTTGGCTTTCCTCGTTTGCTCCGTTTCTTCGGCAGGCAGCATGGCAGTCTCCGCCATCACGTTATTGTTGTTCATGGGCACCTCGGAGGTTATCGGACTTTGGCCATTCAAAAAATGGGACACTGTCCTGCTTTTTTTTGTCTAGCTTCTAGAACCTCGTGATTGTTGTCAACAGTCAGGTGCAATTTGCTGTTGGGCAGCTTTTAACCCCAGAATGGGGGCCCGAAACCTCGATCTAACTAATGATGGCTCAATCAGAACGCTCTATTTCCGCTTCTACGCCCGCTACCCCTGCGTCCAGCCATACCAGGCTGATAGAGGTACTGGACGCACTTGTCAGGAGAGCGGGGGGGGAGCCATGGGGGGTTCGAGAGCTTGCGGCAGAGCTTTCAGAGAGTCGAAGTACCGTTAATCGGATTCTGGTCTCGTTGGTTGAAAATGGTTTTGCCATTGAGGCGGCGATAGGCAAATACAGCTTAGGGCCAAGGATAAGCGTTCTTACGAAAGCGCTTGGCGATGCAAGTCTGCTTCTGGGGTTGAGCGGGGCATCGCTGAGTGAGCTAGCTGATGCTTCACAATGCACTGCACTCATCTCTGTGTACTGCCGTCCGAGTAACGGTTATTTCATAGCTGCCTGCCGCGAAGCCAAAGCTACGCTTACATTCAGGCCTGAACTGGGCGTGATCTTTCCGCTGACATTCGGGGATATCGGTCGCCAGTTTGCTGAATTTATCGAAGCCGATTCATCACCTTCAAATGTGCAAGGTAACGCTGATGCAGACTGCAGTTCGAGGGCTCACGATGCCCTGGGATTGTTATCAGAGGCAGAATTTCCCGGCGCGTTATCGATTGCCACAAGAAGTCTTGCGAATGGGCTGGTCGTTTCAGTTTCTGTGCATTCCGTTGGTAGCGTCGGGTCAAAAAAGACCTCGCAAATTGATGCACATGTACAGCGAGTCGCAGAGCAGATAGAAGTGGCTGTAAAGTCTCGACTGCTGGGCAGCACTCAGCGCGCGCCGGACATATTGATCGAGGAGACGAAGTCCACCGTTACTCGTCTCGAAAGGCTTTTACTGTTGGCCTGCGCATTTCCGGATGGGTTGAAATACTCTGTGGGGTTGACTGATCAACTCTTATGCAATGAGGCGACTGCCAAACGATTGATTCAATCTGGAGTCCAGGCGGGGATTGTTAGTTTATCTGGCTCAACCCTGTTTCCTGGTTCAAAACTCTATCAATGGGCGTCCAGGATTGGCGGCGATCATCGCAACCTCGCTGATCTCACCCGGTCAATTTTGTCAGGATTAGTCCAAGAGACCGGTGAGACAATCGCGTTTCTAGCCTTTGACGAAACCACTGGGAAAGCTGAGTTTCTCGACGTAATTCAAGGATGGCGACCGATTCAGTACAAGCTACAGGTCAACGTGGAAGTACCGCTTTATGCCGGTGCAGCTGGTAAAGCTGTATTAGCTTTCTGTGATCAAAAATTAGTCGATTCTATCGAGCTTGAAAAAATTACCGAGGCAACCATTACTTCTCGTGAGGTGCTCAAGGCGGAGTTGAAGGTCATTCACGATAGAGGCTGGGCCACAGGTGACGGTGAGCGTGTAATCGGCGCATTCGGCTTGGCTGTGCCATTTTTTGCAGACGGTAAAATACGCGGGTCAATTTCGGCCACGATTCCTCAGTACCGCAAAGATGAGCGTAGTCTTCCATCGTTAACTCAGTTGATGCGCGAGGCTACTAAAAAGATAGAGCGACTTCTATCTTTGGGTGTAAACCTGGAACGGTGACCTAGGGATGGTCTGAAGTAGCCATGTGTTTTTGACTGACTTCGGTCACCGCCGATTTTGAAAGTAGTGAGCCGATCCAAACGCTCAGATCACTCACTCATTCCTGGCTTTTTAGCCGCTGCGAGCACCTCGCGGCGGCTATTCCCCACATTACAGGCGCACCTCTCCTGCATTGCTCAGTAAATGTCGGCGGGCCATCCACAGATTCGACAACGCAAACAGCGTCACCAGATGTGCCGTGTTCTTGGCCAGACCACGGAAACGCGTCTTCACATGACCGAACTGGCGCTTGATCACCCGGAACGGGTGCTCGACCTTCGCTCTGACCTGCGCCTTGGCTTTTTCGATCTTGCGCTTGGCTTTGTACAGGATGCTGCGCTGGCCCAGCTTCTGGTGGGTGCTGCGCCGTGCGGCAATCTGCCAAATGACCTGGCGACCTTCATGCTCGGGGCGTTTCTCCACTCCGGTATAACCGGCATCGGCACAGACCACATTTTCGTCGCCGTGCAGCAGCTTATCGACCTGCGTGACATCTGCCACATTCGCCGCCGTACCCAACACGCTATGCACCAGGCCTGACTCTTCATCAACGCCGATATGGGCCTTCATGCCGAAGTACCATTGATTGCCTTTCTTGGCTTGGTGCATTTCCGGGTCGCGCTTGCCATCCTGGTTCTTGGTCGAACTCGGCGCATGAATCAGCGTGGCATCGACGATGGTGCCCTGGCGCAGCGACAGGCCCCGATCACCCAGATAGCCATTGATCACGCCCAGAATCCCTGCTGCCAGCTCGTGCTTTTCCAGCAGGCGACGGAAGTTGAGGATGGTGGTTTCGTCGGGAATTCGCTCCAGGCTCAGCCCAGCAAACTGGCGCAGAATAATAGTCTCGTACAGTGCCTCTTCCATGGCCGGATCGCTGTAGCCGAACCAGTTTTGCATCAGGTGGACGCGTAGCATCGCCATCAGCGGATAGAGTTATTGAGCAGGAGCTCAGCAGGATGGGTATTCGAGTCACGGAGGAGATGGAGCTTGATAGCCAGGAAGCGCTCTCTCGTATGGCATCTCGCGGCTTGGGAGTTGCTGTCGTTCCACTGTCTGATGAAGACCTGAAAAAGCTTCAAGGTGTCACGCTGCTGCCTTTTGGAGATCCGCAAATCATCCGCCGTATTGTTCTTTTAGAACACCAAAAAAGCGGCAGGCAGCACCTCACTAGGGTGCTAGCGAAGGCGTTGCGAACTGATTAGTTTTTCTCACCGGTCAGTTAAAAATATCCCGTTTTTATTTAATCATTTCACTCCATACCCTGTCTGTAACTCCAGGCAAGGTATACGTCCCATGAGCATCGCACTTCCTCCACCATCCCCTATCCTGGCTATGGCCAAACGCGCAGATGACCGAAAAGCAGCAGGGCACGATGTCATTGATCTGACGCTGGGCGAGCCGGATTTCAGTCCTCCAGAACATGTCATCGCGGCGGCTCACTCTGCACTAGATGCGCGTAGCTTGGGTTACTCACCGGCTAATGGTTTAGCAGAGTTACGTAATGCGATTAAAAATGCCTTTGAGCGTGATCGAGGCCTGGCCTACGGCGATGACGAAATTACAGTTGGCTGCGGCGCCAAGCAGATTATCTTTAACGCGTTTCTAGCATCAATCGAGCCGGGCGACGAGGTCATCATTCCCGCGCCCTACTGGGCGTCCTATCCTGACATGGTCGCCGCGTGCGGCGGCAAGCCGATCATCATCAACTGCTCTCTAATGGACAGTTTTCGTCTAAGGCCTGAGCAGCTCAACGCGGCCATTACTGAGCGAACTCGCTGGCTGATCATCAACGCACCAGGCAACCCAAGCGGTGTCACTTACAGCGCTGAAGATCTTGGTGCTCTGGGAGACGTACTCCTCAAGCATCCACACGTCATGATCATGTCAGACGACATCTACGCTCACATTCACTTCCTAGGTGGGACGCAGCCGTTCCAGTCACTTATTGCTGTTGTCCCCCAACTCAGGGATCGAGTTTTGACAGTCGATGGGGTATCTAAAGCCTACGCTATGACGGGATGGAGAGTTGGCTGGGGTGCCGGGCCACGCGCTTTGATCAAGAATATGATCGCTATCCAGTCTCAGAACTGCACGCAGACCGCGAGCTTAAGTCAGATTGCTGCGGCGGTTGCATTGAACGGCTCTCTAGAGTGCCTGAAAGTGCGTAACGAAATTTACCGCCAACGAAGGGATGCTGCACTCTCAATTCTCAAGTCGTCGACGCTGTTGGCTGTGAACAGACCAGACGGTGCTTTTTATCTGTTCCCCAAGCTCATTGGTGCTCAGAACGATGGTGATACCGCAGCCAGCATTTTGCTTGAGGATTACAACGTGGCCGTCGTGCCAGGTTCGGCGTTCGGCGTGCGGGATGCCTTCCGCCTTTCATTTGCCACCGAGGAAAAAGTGATAATCGAGGGCTGTAAACGGATCGTGGATTTTATTGCGAAAGCACATAAATGATCGCTCTCGTACTCTCAACCATCTTCCCGATAATTTTGCTGATCTCCTTGGGCTATGCACTCAAAGCTAAAGGCTTCGTCCCCGATAGTTACTGGCAGGGCGCTGAGAGAATCGGTTATTACATTCTGTTGCCGTCGCTATTCTTTTATAGCCTAGCAACGGCTGACTTGAAGGATGTTCCTGTACAGGAAATGGTTTGGGTTTTGTTGCAGTCTACTGGGATTAGCGCACTGCTGTTGTACGTTTTTCGCAATCGAGTAGCCCAGGATGGCCCGGCATTCACATCTGTCTTCCAAGGGGGAGTCAGGTTCAACAATTTTATAGGAGTGACAGTCGCAGCCGGGCTTTTCGGGAGTAAGGGGGTGGCCATGGCAGCCGTTGCAAATGCCGTCATAGTTCCAACCGTTAACATCCTCTGCGTCTTGGTTTTCGCAAAACATGCAGACTCAAACAGCTCCATCAAATCCGTCGCAAAGTCCATCGCTACGAATCCACTGCTGGTTTCGTGCTTGCTCGGGATTGCTGCTTACTTTAGTGGGCTATCAGTGCCTGACTACCTTGCACCGATGGTTAAATCACTGGGTCAAGCCGCCTCGCCCCTGGGGTTGCTGTGTGTAGGGGCTGCCTTGAGTGTGAGGTCAATCAAACTACAGATTCGCCCAATAGTTTTTTCATCTGTCTTCAAGTTTTTCGTGATGCCTTTGGCGACTTACGGTGCCTGCCGGGCTTTGGGATTTGGAGGGCACGCGGCATTGGTGGCAGTCATATTTCAGTCACTTCCTACTGCATCCTCGTCCTACGTGATGGCCAGACAACTGGGAGGTGATGCGCCGCTGATGTCGAACATTGTCGCCATTCAGACTTTGCTTTCAGCTTTCACGTTACCGGTAGTCATAGCTGTTGGCCTGGGTTAGGAGTAATCCAGAGATCGATGAGCAGCGTATGTGAGCCTTAAGTCACTCCGCTCGGCTTCTGGGTTGTTCAGTGCTGGTATGCCAAGCCATCTTCGACGAGCCCCGGAAGGGACGTGGCTGCGCTGAGCTAGGAAAAAGAGGGCGGCCTCCCGCCCTTAATACATAAAAGTGAAGTTACTCACTCCACCTTTTTTCGCCGGATGCTTTATCGAAGTCGGCGTTTTCTTGAGAAGTCAGGTCTAGTTACTTGGACATCCAGACGATAACAGCTCGGTAATCTTCATCGCTGCAGTCCATGCAGAGACCACGCGGGGGCATGGCTGCGAAGCCCTCTGTAGCGTGCTTCACCAATGTGTCCATTCCTTTATCCAAGCGCGGCGTCCAGGCAGATTGATCACCTTTCTTGGGCGCGGCCGGTAATTGGCCGTTGTGGCACATCATGCAGCTACGATTGAACACGGCTTCGGGCTCTTGAGCGGCCACGGCGGAAGCAAAAAAAACCAAGCATGCAGAGATTATAATTCTTTTCAATTTTCACCCTATAAATTTGTATTGAGGTTCTACCGCCACGGTCGCCACTCAATCAGCTGTGCTGAGCAATCATGAATTGTGTTCAGATCCTGAACACGTGTGTTTTCTCAGAACGTAGTTAGGCGGTCCTATCGATCGTTTGATACAGCAGCCCATTGGGCTTTTTTCATCTTCGATGAGTCATCCTGCACAGGGCCGCTTGCGTTGATTGCGGTCGACGCGGTTCGATAAGCATGGGGCGTGCCAGCCAGAACGGCAGTGTTTGTTGAGGTGGGTGCCGTCGACTCGCCTGGTATGCGACCTGGATTTAGGTTTTTGCAGAGCTAAGGAGCGAAAGTCAGCGGGCGGCCGCGCTGTCGAGTTTCTAGGTTGGAGCAGAAATTGCACTCGACACAATGCGCACTGGACGCAACGGTGCAGATCTAGATGCGAAATTCGCGCGGGGCTTTATGTACCATGATCAAAAAAATTACTGGTGCTGTGACTGGCGAAGCCGTTCGATGCGGCGCTTAATTCTCAGAGTGATCGACAGCGAACAGCCAGAGTCTTTGTTGGCGGCATTGCGTTGGCTGTACGGCTTCGTACGTCCGCATAGGCTGGCAATCATCGGGCTCCTTGGCTTGTCAATTTGTGCCTCACTTCTAGTGTTGCTGCAGCCATGGTTAACCAAACTGCTGATCGACGATGGACTGCTGGCCCGGGACTTTCCAACGTTGGTAAATATCGCCTGCCTGATGATCGTTGCTGGCGTATTGGGTACGGCTCTTTCGGGGATCAATCGCTACCTGCACACACGCTTGTCTGGACGGATTTTGTTCTCGTTACGTGACGATCTTTATCGGCACCTGCAGACCTTGTCTCCGAGCTTTTATGCACAGCGACGCATCGGTGATTTAATGTCACGGCTCGACGGTGATGTCGCCGAGATTCAGCGCTTCGCCGTAGACTCATTGTTTTCAGCTGTATCGAGTGTGGTCGGGCTGATCTGCGCCATAACGATGTTACTGACTCTATCGTGGAAGCTGTCATTGCTGGTTTTGGTGCTGATTCCCCTCGACATCCTTTGGTTGCGCTGGATGCGGCGCAAGGTCGAACGCGATGTACGGCAATTACGCGAGCGTTCCGCAGACGTGTCTTCGTTTATGGTCGAGACGCTGCCAGTCATGAAGTTCATTCAGGCGGCCGGCCAGCAGCAACGGGAATCTCGCCGCCTGGAGGCCTTGGGGCAGGGCTACATGCATCAATTGCTGCGCCTGCAGATTACTGAGTTTTTTACCCAGGCTGTACCCGGCACGCTGACTTCGTTGGCGCGTGCCTGCGCCTTCCTGGTAGGGGGCTATTGGGTAGTTCAGGGAACATGGCAACTGGGGGCTCTGATAGCATTTTCCACTTACCTTGGGATGGCAGTCGGGCCGGTCCAGAGTTTGCTCGGTCTATACGTCGCAATTCAACGGATGACGGTCAGTCTCGGACGCGTCATGGAGTTGCGCGGTGAGGAGCCTACTGTTGTTAATCAAGCTGTACCCAAACCGATACCCACCCAAGGCGAGTTGCGTTTCGACGATGTGCATTTCAGCCATCCCGGTCGTTTGAGTACGTTGCGCGGCATCAAGGCACAAATTCCTTACGGATTGAAAGTTGCGTTGAGTGGCGGTTCCGGCGTCGGCAAATCAACATTGATAGACCTTCTGCAGCGGCATCTTGATCCGCAGACGGGGCGGGTGCTACTGGGGGGCGTTGATCTACGCGAGTTAGACTTGTTTGAGCTACGGCAAAGGATTGCTGTCGTCAGTCAAGATATCGTCCTGTTCCGTGGCAGCCTCGCCGATAACCTGGCCTATGCCGCACCGCACGCCAATCGGGATGCCATAACTGCGGTGGCACAGCTCGCAAAGCTCGAGAGTTTGATCGCCTCGCTGCCCGAAGGCCTCGACAGCCCTCTAGGTGAGCGCGGTCAACAGCTGTCCGGCGGGCAAAAACAACGAATCGCCATTGCCCGAGCGCTGCTGCAGGACCCAATGATTCTGGTGCTTGATGAGGCGACCTCTGCGGTAGATGAAGCCACTGAGCGGGAAGTCATCGAAGCCATTGATCGACTATTTGCAGGGCGAACCCGGATCTTGATAAGTCACCGCCCGTCTACCTTGGCCCACGCAGATCTGCATTTCGAAATGGTTGATGGTGTGTTGGTATCGAAAACGGCAATGCATGAAATCTGAATGAGGATCGGCGTAGTGTTTAGGCAGTACTTTCCCGTGTCTACTTATCCGATTGCGAAGTGAGGCTTTGTTTAGATGACTGACTGCAGAATTCTGATCTTGGGGGCTGGGCCTGCAGGAGCGGCAGTGGCGCTGGGGTTGCGGCGGCTAGGTTATGCCGTTTCGGTGGTCAGCGAGTGGCGGCGATTCAAAGCCCTGGAGGGCGTGTCGGTGCGTGTTCTGGAGGCGTTGCGCGGCGCAGGACTTCATCATGCTTTGATGGACGCGATGTTGCCGTCTCAACGGCAGGTGATATGGAACGGTCAGCAGCACGCGCAGAACGTTGAGTTTTTATTGGACCGCCAAGCCTTCGATGAAGGGTTGCGGGAAGATTTGCGCCTGGCTGGCGTCGATTTGATCGAGGGGCGGGTGTTGAGTGTTCAAACTTCCGCTATCGGACATCACGTCGATGTCGAAGGCCATAATGCAATGCATGTGGATTTTATGGTGGAGGCGCGTGGACGTCAGGCGCCATCGCTCGGTAAAGTCCTGCGCGGACCGGAGACGCTCAGTCTGCTCAATCGTTGGCAAGGCCGGCCGGGGGCTATGGCCAGCGCGGTGGAAAGCCTGGAAGACGGTTGGGTATGGATGGCTCGGCGTGCTGATGGTCAATGCTATTGGCAGTGGACAATGGACGTTGCCAGTGCTGACCTGCCTGGCAAACAGCATCTACTCGAACATTGTCATCAGAGGCGTCAGGCTTCGATCGCGGCGAGAGCATTTTTTGGCCCAGATCGGCAAATTGATGTGCAGTTGCATGCGCGTAGCAGTACCGCAATTTTAAGTCCTCAGGTGTGTGGCGATAATTGGATTCGAGTGGGCGACGCAGCGATGGCGGTCGATCCGTTGTCGGGCAACGGGATATTTCAATCGTTATCGTCGGCGTTGCAGGCACCGACAGTGATCAATACGTTGCTGCGTAAACCTGATCGAGCGGTCTTGGCCCAGCTTTTTCACCAGCAGCGGGTGGAGCAGCTGTTCTTGCGGTTCGCCAGGATCGGTCGGGATTTCTACATTGAGGAGCAGCGCTGGCAAGAACAACCGTTCTGGTTTGTGCGCCGACAGTGGCCAGACGCCGAGGCGACTCATGCAGAAGCAGACTTCAGCGCGTTGAAAATAGTGCGGGCGCCTGTGCTGCACAACGGTTTTGTCGTTGAGGCAGAGGTGGTAGTCACCACAGATCAGCCAATGGGTGCTTGGTGTGTGCAGGGGGTCGAGCTAGCGCCACTTGTGCGACGTTTGCGTTCCGAGCCCCACGAACGAGTGCTTGCGGGCTTGACCGCAGAACAAGGGCGCATGGTTCGAAGCTGGCTATTGGCTCAAGGGTACAAGCCCGCTTGATTCTGCTTGCCCATCCCTTTCTCTGAATCATGTTCGGCGTTTCAGCTCGGTGCTCGTTTATTTCATCATGAATGTTTTTTTGATCGCTGGTTAATACTTGTGCATGTCCAAATATCATCCCCGGCTCTTCATTAGTTGCCGAAACAATATAGTTTTTTGTAAGTAATAAGTGTTCAATTGTGGGACACGTTTTTTTGATGGTGTGCAAGTATTAGACATATTCTTCAGTGTTTGTTCGTAAAATCAAATTGGCACGCCTTATGCTGGTACGAAAGGAGTTGCTGGCGCAGCGCACTATCCAAGAATAATTTTATAGGTAAAGTCATGAATAAAACTTCAAAGTTTCTGCCAGAAGAGCTCTGGAATAACTGTGTTTTCGACGGTACTTGGAAAAACATTTCGCCTAATGTAAGTCAGGTTATAGAGCCCGCAACAGGTACATCGTTGGGTTGTATCGGTATGGCTGACGCCGCGGCGGCTTCAGCTGCTGCCCGTGCAGCTCATGAAGTACAGGCGGAATGGTTTGGTACCTCCTATGAAGAGCGTTCTGCAATCATGCGTAAGGCGGCTGATATCGCAGAATTGCACTTTGGTGAAATTGTCGAATGGCTGGTTAAAGAAAGTGGTTCGACTCAGTTGAAGGCTGGGTTTGAAGCTCGCGTGACGATCAAAGCGTTGCATGAAAGCGCCATGATGCCAGGCAAGAGTCAGGGTGATGTATTGCCTAATGCGCCAGGAACCAGTCGCCTCAGTTTAGCCCGGCGCCGGCCGCTGGGTGTCGTAGGGGTCATCTCCCCGTTCAACTTCCCGCTTTATTTGGCCATGCGTTCGGTCGCGCCTGCTCTGGCCGTTGGAAACAGCGTTGTGCTTAAGCCGGATCCGCGCACCGCAGTATGCGGTGGGTTGCTCATCGGCCGTTTGTTTGAGCTTGCGGGACTGCCAAAAGGCGTCCTGCATGTTCTACCTGGTGCAGGCGACGCGGGTGCTGCGTTGGTTGAATCAGCAGATGTCGCTATGATCCAATTCACCGGATCAACCGCCGCGGGTCGAAAGGTGGGTGAAGCGGCAGGCCGCAATTTGAAAAAGGTGTCATTGGAATTAGGCGGCAAGAACTCATTAATCATTCTAGATGACGCAAACGTAGACCTCGCAGTTGCCAATGCCATTTGGGGAGCATTCCTCCATCAAGGGCAAATCTGCATGGCCACCGGTCGAATCCTGGTACAGCGCAGTCTTTATCCTGCTTTTCTCAAAGCACTGATCTCCAAGGTCGGTAAGCTCACCGTAGGTAATCCTGCAACAACAAAGGTTTCTTTAGGCCCACTCATTAATGCCCATCAACGCGATCAGGTCGCTAAAATAGTCAATCTAGCTCAGCAGGCGGGTGCGAAACTCGAAGTTGGAGGTCGCTACGAGGAACTGTTCTTCCAGCCTACAGTGCTCAGCGACGTCAAACCGGATAACCCGGCGTTTCGTGAAGAAATTTTTGGGCCTGTGGCAGTTGTTGTGCCCTTCGACTCTGATGAAGATGCCATACGGCTCGCTAACGACACGGAGTACGGTCTGGCTGCCGGCATTATCAGCTCGAATGTTGGGCGGGCACTCAAAATTGGTGACAAGCTCCGTACCGGCATGCTCCATATCAACGATCAGACGGTAAATGACGAAGTGGTAAATCCGTTCGGTGGTTGGGGCGCGTCTGGAAATGGTACGAGTGTTGGGGGGGCTGCGAATTGGGAGGAGTTCACGCAATGGCAGTGGCTGACCATCAAAGACGAAGCGACTCCTTATGTTTTATAAATGAGAGATGATCTCACGTCGATTGAGGTAATGCTAAGAAAAACTCGCCCGTTCTAAACGGGCGTTTTTTTATGTGATGTAATTATATGTGAATTGTTGCCATTGATGATAAAAACACCTGAGAGTGTTGGGGAAGATTACGAGTGGTCAGCACATGAATATTAGAGATATGCATGGCCTTGATGAGGTGCGGCGTCGCTTTCTGGATGGACATTCGCTGCCAGCGGATTTGTTGCCGCCAGCTGTAGCCAGCTCATGGGAACGGTCCAGAAAAGCAGGCTTGACACCTTGGGATAAGCGTTTGACCGGACGCTTGCGCGCCCACGAATTGAGCAAACTGGATGCACGGTTAGCCGCCTGCGCTCAGCCCGAGCTAGACAGATTATGGGGAATATTTGGAGGGCAAGATTGGGCGCTCTTTTGTGTCAATCCCGAGGGCGTCATCGTTTATGCCAAACACGCGTCCGCGCCAGACGTTGTAGACCCGCTGAAAGTGGGAAAACGTGTCAATGAAATAGATATTGGAACTACTGCTCCAAGTTGCACGCTTTATGAGCAGCAGCCTTTTATCGTCTGCGGAGGTATGCACTATCTAAAAGAGTTTGAAAATTTTTTCTGTGTATCAGTTCCGGTTTTCGGGGTGCACGGGGAGTTGGTTGGCGCGATTGATATTACGGGCATTGGTCAGCGGAATGCGTCTGCTGTTTTAGAGCAGCTTAAAATCGCGGCGATGGCTATCGAAAGTAGGTTGTATTCGGGTTTGTTAGACTGTCAGATCGTAGCGCTGCAATTTGATGCCCGATTGATCGGAACTCCATTTCAAGGTCTGGTCGCATTTGATCAGGATGGAAAATTTTGCGCGGCTAATAAAGTTGCGAAAAAAATACTGGGCATTGATGCTTCGACGATATTTGAATCTTCGTTGAGTTGGGAAAATTTTTTCGAACGTGGTCCCCAGTCTATAATTGTAAATGCGCCAAGCCTCATAGCTTTGAATGACGGCTCTTCAGTTTATGCTCAGTCTTTATCTTTCCCTAGTTCCTCCAAAGCGCCTGTTCGTGCACGCCATTCGGCTCATGAAATTGGACAAGATTCAGCGCTAAACCAACAATTTAGTATGGCTTCAAAAGCGTTTGCAGCAAGCATTCCTATACTTTTGCAGGGAGAGACGGGCACCGGGAAAGAAGTATTCGCTAGGGCGCTTCATGACTCGTTCAACCCTGGCGCTCCATTTATAGCCATTAACTGCTCTGCGATACCTGAACACCTCATTGAATCCGAGTTATTCGGTTACGTTGAGGGAACGTTTACTGGTGCGCGCAGAGGAGGTACCAGAGGACGTATTGAAGAAGCGAATGGTGGAACACTATTGCTTGATGAAATAGGTGATATGCCGTTCAATCTGCAGACTCGGTTACTTCGTGTATTGCAGGAAAGGGAGGTCACCCGTCTTGGTAGTTCCGAGCGCCATCCGGTGGACGTTAGGGTAATTAGCGCGACACACTGCGACATAAAAAAATTCATTCAAGATCACCGTTTCAGAGAAGACCTTTTTTACCGACTTAATGGCCTGCAAGTTAATATTCCAGCCCTCCGTCAGCGGCAGGATATAGATGGCATTATCTCCAGGTTGACTCAACGTTATCAAGCAGGTGCAATACATCCTGATGCGTGGGAGCTTATTAAGCATCAGGAGTGGCGCGGAAATATCAGGCAGTTGGAACAAGCTATTCGTCTCGCAGTAGCGTTGGCTGGCGAAGGGCTCGTGATCCTTCCTGAACACTTTCCTGGCTTGGAGCAGCCTGACTGTAAACGGAGTGAAAAATCTTTGAAAGAATTTGAAAGAAAGAAAATTCAAGATGCGCTGGATGCCAATCATGGCAATGTGAAAGCTACTGCACAGCAGCTAGGCATTGCACGCGGCACTGTTTATCGTAAACTGAGGCTCGAATAGAGCGGCTATAAGAACATAGTAAAGAGGGTGCTTTTAACGCCGAGTTATTGCTGTGGCGCAACAACTCGGTGGTTACCGAATTTTTCATTATTAGAATATCGTTGCGACGATCAACTGGGTATGGCCGTTGTTTTAGTTGCCACCTAGCTACAATCCTCCCTTCTTCTCGCAGACACTCCCAGTGCTCACATAGCAAAGACATACTCTATGAGCTTGCTGTGCTGTTTTATCTGACTTGATCCAGGCGCTCGCTCTCGCGCCTGTAGTCCCTTGGCGAAAGGTTATAACGGATTTTGAATGCTCGGCTAAAGTAAGCCATGTCCGAAAAGCCCCATTGATACGCGATTTCACTAATTTGTTTGTTTCTCTGTTCAAGCTGGCTCATGGCTCGGGCGCACCGCTCCAGCCGAGCAGCCAGAACGAACCGCCCAAAAGAGCTACCTTCATGGTGTAGAAGGCTGTTTACATAGCGTGGTGTAACCCCGAAGTAGGCCGCGACACTGGATAATGACATCTCGCTATCCGCTAGATAGGAATAGACATGCTCTTTGATACGGAAAAGCAAAGCGGTCCCTCGCGTATTGTCTGGTACGGAGGTACGTCCACGATCTGCTAACGATTTCGAGAGTAAATCAAGTGCCTGATCTTGAAACTGTAACCGTCTAGACTCCGTATGTTCACGTAAGTCAGTTAAGGCCAAAAGAAAATCGAAGGTTATGCGTTCCAGCGTATTTGCTCTGGAAAGAGGGATTGCGGTGAGGTATTCAAGGCCCGTCAAACGGCTTTGCATCATTGCTCGGGGAATCTGTACCACCGTGTGCCGAAATTCTCCCTCAAAACGCAACTCATAGGGGTGGCGGGTGTCATAAACGGCAAAGCTACCAGCGTCGAGCACCGCCTCGCGTCCACCTTGGGTAATTATGCATTTACCGCCCAGCGCGAGGCTGACCAGCACGAACTCTTCATCGCTACGCGCAATCCGCTCCCGAGTCCTCAACACAGTTTGCCCGGTAGCGGTTACATCAACCAGGTTGATATCCGAAAAAGGCTGGATCACCAGACGACCTGAGAAGCTGTCCGCTTGGTGCGGTCGGCATTCCAATGATACGAAGGTGTCGCAAACCGACTCTTGCCAGTAAGACGTTCGCTCATGACAGCGGACATGGCCTGTATCGAAGCGATACATAAATACGACCTCATTTAGCTGTTTGTGTGTCCAATATACCCGGAGAAGCAGTGCAAGTGCTGCTCGGTTTCTTCTACGTCCAAATATCTGTTCCTCCTCGTCCTACTGATGAGCGATGGCGCGGCAGTATCGTCATGGCACACAACAACAAAGAGGAGTACCCCATGAAACAAGCTATCAAGGTTGCCTGCGTGCAGGCTGCGCCTGTGTATCTGGATCTTGAAGGTACTGTGGAAAAAACCATCGGACTGATGGAAGAAGCGGCACATAACGGCGCTCGCCTCATTGCGTTTCCAGAGACCTGGATTCCTGGCTATCCCTGGTTCCTTTGGCTTGATTCTCCAGCATGGGGAATGCAATTCGTGCGCCAATACCATGAAAACTCTTTAGAGATGGATAGCCCTCAAGCGAAGCGTATCGCCGATGCAGCCAAGCGGTTAGGTATTATGGTGGTGCTTGGAACTAGTGAACGAGTGAACGGCACTCTCTACATGGGGCAGTGGTTCATTGACGAAAACGGCGAAACTATTGGCGCTCGCAGGAAACTCAAGCCAACCTTCGTTGAACGAACGTTATTTGGCGAGGGAGATGGTGCCTCTTTGTCCGTCTACGAGACACCATTGGGAAATCTTGGGGGGCTGTGTTGCTGGGAGCATCTGCAACCGTTATCAAAATATGCACTATACGCTCAAAACGAAGAAATCCACTGTGCCGCTTGGCCCAGCTTCAGTATTTATCGTCATGCGACAGCCGCGCTGGGGCCTGAAGTTAACGTGGCAGCATCACGTATTTATGCCGTAGAAGGGCAGTGCTTTGTTTTAGCTTCCTGCGCCCTTGTTTCGCCCACTATGATCGATATGCTTTGCTCCGATGAGAACAAGCATGCGCTGCTTCAAGCTGGAGGGGGCTACTCCCGTATCATTGGGCCTGATGGAAGCGACCTCGCAACGCCACTTGCCGAAAACGAAGAGGGAATTCTTTACGCAACATTGGATCCGGGCGCCCGGATATTTGCGAAAACCGCGGCTGATCCTGCGGGTCATTATTCGCGTCCGGATGTTACTCGCTTGCTGTTGGATCGCAGTCCTAAAACGCCCGTAGTGCATGTCGACCCTGATTTTAGCCAGCAGGCGACAAGTAATGAACCCCAGGCAGCAGTGCACTTTCAAGAGTTATGATTTTTAAATCGATAGGCACGCTGAGATCGCAGTGATTTGTTCATTATTGCAAAACATATGGGCAAATTACCTCTGTCAAATAATAGGGTATTTGGTGTGACGCTAAGTGTGCGCTTTTTCGCCTTGCACAGCTATTTTTAGGAACTGGCCGATGTCTAATAAATACAAGTCCTGCTTGCTCCTCATTGCTGCTTTCGTTTCCAAGCCGATATATGCGTTGGAAATTGCTCCTGGTGATTATGAGCCGATACCGGCGGGCATGACAGCTTTTTTAACTTACTTTCAACATGCTGAGCGAACGGAGTTCTACCGGGGCGGAGACAAAGTCTCAGATAATTCCAAGTTTCGATCTGATGTCGCACTATTGCGTTTGATCCATTCTGTTGGTCTGGGTGATAATTTAGTTGTTCAGCCGCAGTTTATTTTGCCTTATGGGCATCTGCATGCGTCTGGTGATATTGAGGCGCTAGGGCAAACCACCGGTGTGGGGGATCTGATACTTGGAGCTCCTTTCATTTGGACACTTCCTACGCAAAATAAAGATATTTTTTCCATCGCTCCATTCATATATTTGCCCACGGGGGATTATGATAACGACAGAAGCTTAAATCTGGGTGATAACCGATGGAAATTTGTGTTGCAGGGCGTCTATAGCCACCATTTCTCGGATAAATGGGCGCTGGATGGGGCGGCGGATGTTACCTGGGCGACGAACAATGATGATTATGGCCCTGACAATTCGAAGTCTGAGCAGCGAGCGCGTTACGAGTATCAAACGAGTTTGAGATATAATGTAAATGAGGCGACGGCTCTCGCAGTTGGGGTGGGGCATATCAGGGGTGCTGAAAACTCAATAGACGGTGTTGACCAGCAAGACGAAATTCGTGCTACCTATGCGCGACTGACTCTCACATATTTTATCGAGCCAACAGTGCAGTTACAGGCGCAGCTTGGTAAAGATATTGATGTCGAGCAGGGGCTTAAGGAAGATAGCCGTTTGAACCTGCGCTTCACTAAAGTATTTTAAGTGATTTGACTGTGGTCTGAATAGGCCACAGTCTTTACAGTAAAGGTTGGCTAAAGTCCTCTCGCGTCACGTTCGCCAATAGCTAGAAGCTGGTTATCGTTTACTGGCAATCCATCGAATTCAATGCCTACCGGTAAACCGTCATTTTTTGATAAGTCAGCCGGCAGACTTATGCTTGGTACTCCGGATCTGCGTTGCACATCTTTCGAGCGGTATTCAGTAAGAGCATCCCTGCATTCATACAATGCCATCGGCATGCGGGCCACGCCACTTTATCGAGTCGTGGTACTCAAACTGATGGGCTTGGCAGCGCGATCCCTGGTAAGGCCGTACGAATTTATTTCCCTCGATAACTCCGCAAGGAGGCGCTGCTTAACACGCCTAGCCTCGGCTTAAATAAATATAAGTATTGTCTATAAACAATACAAAAAAGTATCTATTTGATCTATTTAAACATCAGCTCTATCTTGGGACTCATCGTTTGATAAGAGATAAATCGCCATGGCTTCGGTACATAGCACAACCTATGAGCTTCTTCGTCGTCAGGGCATTGATACGGTCTTTGGCAACCCTGGTTCCAATGAATTGCCTTTTCTTAAAAACTTCCCACAGGACTTTCGATACGTCCTCGCCCTTCAGGAGGCGGTTGTTGTTGGTATCGCTGATGGCTATGCACAATCCAGTCGCAAGCCAGCCTTCATCAACCTGCACTCCGCGGCAGGCACCGGCAATGCGATGGGGGCATTGAGCAACGCATGGAACTCGCATTCGCCGCTGATCGTTACGGCAGGTCAGCAAACACGGGCGATGATTGGTGTGGAGGCGCTGTTGACGAATGTCGACGCAACCAACCTTCCCAGGCCTTTAGTCAAATGGAGCTACGAGCCGGCCAGCGCCGCGGAGGTACCTCATGCAGTTAGCCGAGCCATTCATATGGCGAGCATGGCTCCGCGTGGGCCGGTCTATCTTTCCGTTCCCTACGATGATTGGGATAAGGAAACAGATCCGCAGTCTCACCACCTGTTTGATCGAAACGTCAGCTCTGCCGTACGTGTGAATGATGAGGAGCTGGAAAGACTTGCCAGCGCTCTGAGCAATGCTACTAATCCGGTTATTGTCCTTGGGCCGGACGTGGATGCTGCCAATGCAAACGCCGACTGCGTGACCTTGGCCGAACGTCTTAAGGCACCTGTATGGGTCGCTCCTTCCGCACCACGCTGTCCATTCCCTACACGTCATCCATGTTTCAGGGGGTTGCTGCCTGCGGGTATCGCAGCTGTTTCCCAGTTCCTGGAAGGCCACGATCTGGTGTTGGTGCTCGGTGCTCCAGTGTTCCGGTATCACCAATACGATCCAGGACAGTACCTCATGCCGGGGACGCGCTTGGTCTCTGTAACATGCGATCCGCTCGAAGCCGCGCGGGCCCCGATGGGCGATGCAATCGTGGCCGATATTGGGGTCATGGCTTCGGCACTAGCCGCCCGAGTCTGCGAAAGAAACAACCCGCTGCCACCCACAATTACCGAGCCAGAGGCGGTGGAGCAGGGTGTGGGAGCGCTCCGACCAGAAACTGTATTTGACACGCTCAATGAGATGGCTCCGACAGATGCCATTTACCTCAACGAATCAACCTCGACCACCGCATTGATGTGGCAACGCCTCAATATGCGTAACCCCGGTAGTTACTACTTCTGTGCCGCTGGTGGACTCGGTTTCGCTATGCCAGCGGCTGTTGGGGTGCAATTGGCCGAACCAGGCAGGCAAGTCATCGCGGTCATCGGTGATGGCTCGGCCAACTACAGCATCAGCGCGCTGTGGACTGCGGCTCAATACAACATTCCCGCCATCTTTGTGATCATGAACAACGGCACCTATGGTGCTTTGCGCTGGTTTGCCGGAGTGCTCGAAGCGGAAAATGTTCCGGGGCTGGACGTGCCAGGCATTGATTTCTGCTCGCTTGCCAAAGGTTATGGTGTCCACGCGTTGAAGGCCGGGACAGTGCAGGAACTACAGTGTGCTCTTACCGAAGCTTTGGCTTCCAAGGAGCCGGTGCTGATTGAGGTCAGCACCACTAGCCCTGCTAAGTGAGTGCCAGATTATGACTCAACAAAATTTGTTCAGTGTCGAGGACTATCGCCGGCTGGCCCAAAAGCGCCTGCCCAAAACGGTGTTCGATTACCTTGAAGGAGGTGCTGAAGATGAGCATGGTCTTGAGCACAACCGTTCCGTTTTCCAACAGTGGCGGTTCAAACCTCAGCGGTTGGTAGACGTCAGCCGCCGCGACTTGCGGACTGAAATACTTGGAAAGCGTCAGGCTATGCCGTTGCTCATCGGGCCGACTGGCCTGAACGGGGCACTCTGGCCAAATGGTGACCTGACCTTAGCGAAATCCGCGACCAAAGCCGGCATTCCGTTCGTCCTTTCTACTGCCTCCAACATTTCGATCGAAGATCTCGCACGCCAGTGTGATGGTGAGCTGTGGTTCCAGCTCTATGTGATCCATCGCGAAGTAGCCCAAGGTATGGTTCTCAAGGCATTGCACGCCGGTTACACCACATTGGTTCTGACCACCGACGTCGCCGTCAATGGTTACCGCGAACGGGATCTTCGCAACAGATTCAAAATGCCGATGAGCTACACCCCTAAAGTCATAATCGACGGCTGTCTGCACCCACGTTGGTCATTCGATCTTCTTCGCCACGGAATGCCCCAATTGGCCAATTTCGTCAGCAGTCAGACATCAAGCCTTGAGATGCAAGCCGCATTGATGAGCCGGCAGATGGATTCAAGCTTCGATTGGCGAGCGTTGTGCTGGCTGCGAGATCTGTGGCCTCACAAGCTCTTAGTTAAGGGGCTGTTGAGCGCCGAGGATGCACAGCGTTGCATCGCTGAAGGCGCTGACGGAGTGATTCTTTCCAATCATGGGGGCCGCCAACTCGATTGCGCAGTATCGCCCATGGAGTCATTGGCTGATTCAGTTTCTATGACCGGCAAACCAGTGTTGATCGACAGTGGATTTCGTCGAGGCTCCGATATCGTTAAAGCTCTGGCTTTGGGGGCTGAAGCAGTGTTGCTTGGACGCGCCACCCTGTATGGCTTGGCAGCACGTGGGGAGGTCGGTGTCGACGAGGTATTGGGACTGCTGAAGGCAGATATCGATCGCACCCTAGCGCAGATCGGCTGCCCTTCTATCGCATCGCTCTCTCCGGTATTTCTTCAAAACGATGGAGGTGCTCGACCTCTTTCCATCAAGTCATCTCGCGTCAAAGGATCACACGTATGAGCGACATCCTGATTACAAATCTGCGTACTCGCGCCATCAACGTGGCGCTGTCGTATCCAGTTCACACCGCTGTCGGAACGGTGGGAACAGCTCCGTTAGTTCTGATAGACCTGGCAACTAGCGCTGGAGTAGTCGGACACGCTTATCTGTTTGCCTATACTCCGGTGGCGCTGAAGTCACTCAAGCAATTGTTGGATGACATGGCGCAGTTGATCGTGAATCAACCACTGGCACCCTTAGACCTCGAATCCATGTTGGCCAAACGCTTTTGCCTTGCTGGCTACACGGGGCTGATCCGCATGGCGGCCGCTGGCATCGATATGGCTGCATGGGATGCTTTGGCAAAAGCTCACAAGATGCCTTTGGTGAAAATGCTCGGTGCTACCCCGCGTCCGGTACCTACATACGACAGTCACAGCCTGGATGGCGAGAAGTTGGCAACCCAACGTGCAGTTACCGCAGCGGAAGCTGGTTTTCGCGCGGTGAAGACCAAAATCGGTTATCCAACGCTCACCCAGGATCTTGCAGTGGTTCGCAGTATTCGCAACGCCGTGGGCGACGATTTCGACATCATGGTTGACTATAACCAGAGTCTGGACGTCCCATCCGCGATAAAACGTGGCCGGGCTCTGCAGGAACTGGGCGTTGCTTGGATCGAGGAGCCAACGCTGCAGTACGACTATGCAGGCCATCAGCGCATTCAAAGTGCATTGGATGTGCCTGTTCAGATGGGGGAAAATTGGCTTGGCGCTGAAGATATGTTCAAGGCGCTGAATGCTGGTGCTTGCCGGTTGGCTATGCCGGATGCCATGAAGATTGGCGGTGTCACTGGCTGGCTGCGAGCGAGTGCACTGGCACAGCAATTCGGCTTGCCGATGTCCAGTCACCTCTTCCAGGAAATAAGTGCGCACTTACTAGCAGCATCACCTACTGCGCATTGGCTGGAGCGTCTGGATCTCGCGGGTAGCGTGATTGAACCGACGCTCGAGTTCGTGGATGGTAATGCAGTGATACCTGACTTGCCGGGCGTAGGTATCATCTGGCGGGAGAAAGAAATCGAGCGTTACTTAACTTAAATGAAGCGGCCCTGGGCCCGAATTTGTGGCCCCGGGGCATTCCTCTCTACTAAACCTGCGATCTTCGCTTGAAGGTCTGGGAAGGTAGTTCTGCAAACTGCTCCTTGTACTCAGCCGAAAACCTGCCCAAGTGCGTTAAGCCATAATCCATTGCCAGCTCTGTCACGTTACGCACTTGGTAGTCGGGGTTGAGTAATGCAGCCCGGATCCGCTCCAGTTTTCTCCTCACGATGTACCGTCGCGGCGTTACTCCGACCTGCTGATCGAACAATAGGTACAGGCCGCGCAAGCTCATGTTGGCCAAATTGGCTAAAGCCTGAGCGCTTATCTCGTTTTTCAGGTTCATTTCGATGTGGTTCATGACCCGCTGAAGCGAGGGTGTGTGACTATCTATGCTTTGGAAGTCTAAATTTGTCGCCAAGCAGGTGAGCACCTTGCGAGCGATGATTTGGACATAGTGCCTCTCTACCGGCCACAGATTGTCCTCCATTTCTACCTCACGACAGACAAGGCTTAACAACTGAGCGAACCCTTGAATCTCTTCAAGCTTGTAGACTGGCTACCGAAACGCAGCCCCTCTCTGGGAGAAGACCAGTGCTGCTCGTTGCAGACTACATCCAGCAACGCCACCGGAATCTTGAGGATGAATTTCTCGCAGTCCTTCGAGTACGTTAGATCGACCGGGTCGTGGGGATTTATTACCACCAGGTCGCCGGCAAGGAGTGTACGTTGCTGGGTCGTTTCCCGTTGCAGGCAGGCAGCACGCAGCATGATCTGCAGGTGGTATTTATCTCGAAGGGATTTAGAAGTTACCCTGGTCAAGCTCCCATAGCTGATATGGCAGAGGTCTAGATCGGCGAGTCGGCGGTGGCTGAGCATCGCGTGGTTGCCAGGCTGGGATAGGGATATCTCGTGGTGTCCAACATGCGTCTTCACATAGGCAGAAACCATGTGGGGATCAGCTTTATCAAAGACCTTGCTACGGTCACTCAACAGTTCGATTCCCATGATCGCATCTCTTTGCGCTAAGGCGTCGGCGACTAGCTTCAGCAACGGCTGTGCTGTCGCCGCGCGGGTTACCAGAATTTCCAGGTGTAACTTGTGATCAGGCGGTTCTCATCGAAGTCTGCGCCGTATCGTGTTTTGACTTTGATGTTACGTCCCTCAAACGCCACCCCCTGTAGTGGGCCGCTCTGAATGACATACGACATAGTAAAGTTGGTTTCGCTTTCAACGTTGTCCGCTAAGCCCTGGCCTCGATCAATATCCGTACCGCGCAGGTAGCGCGTCATGAATTTCAACCCAGGCAGCCCCATAGCAACGAAGTCATAGTCGTAGCGCGCCTGCCAGGAGCGCTCTCCGGCCTTGTAAAACGCAATGGTTGACCAGTTCACCAAGAAGGGTTGGGGCGCGTAACCGTTGAGTAGCGGGAAGGCATCGTCGCCGCTCATGCGCTGGTAAGCGAAGGTGAAGGTGTGAGCGGCTTTACGCAGGGCAGTCATGATGCCAACAGCGCGGTTATCGAAATCACCTGAAAGCTTTGCGCCCTCGTCTTGAGTGTTGTAGTACCGCAAGTCTGTCTTGAGACTATATTAGACTGTATCGGTGTATTTGTTGGATTGAACACTGTGTTCAGAAATCGACCACTCGCATCAGTTGATGTCAGACAAAATTATAAAAAAACTATATTAAACAGATAGTTATATGTGATGGCACGAAATGTGTATTTGATCGAACAGGCGCCCGCAACCTACCTTGGGTTTTGGTGCCATAACTACAAAAACTTAAGTCACCATCATAAGAAAATAGCCAGCATGGGCTCCGTCCCTTGTGAAGAGCCAGAGGAATTCTGATCGATGAAACCACTCCGCCGACTTGCGTTCATCTCGTGTAGTACCGTCCTGGCGCTCGCTATTGCCCCGTTCGCAGCAGCGCAGACAGGGGAACAGGTTGTAAAGACTATGTGTGCTGCTTGCCATATCGCGGCAGACGGTAGTTTGGAGCGCATAGACGCTGTGCGAAAAACGCCAGAAGCTTGGGATATGACTGTAGTTCGGATGATGCGCAATCATCATGTTCCGCTAAGTCAGGATGATCGTACGGCGGTAGTGAAGTATCTAGCCCAGACGCGCGGATTGAGCGTGAAGGAAACAGAGGGGCGGCGTTACATCCTGGAAAAGGAACCGGTAGCGGTGGACGTGGCGCCCAATCAAATGATGACCGAGACCTGCTCGAGATGTCACTCCTATGCTCGAGTCGCGTTACAACGGCGAACCCCAGCAGACTGGGAAAAACTGCTCAACTTCCACCTTGGGCAATTCCCGACACTAGAACTTCAGGCAATGGCGCGTGACCGAGATTGGTGGACATATGTCAATGGCCAGGTCTTGCCATTCCTGGCAAAAAACTACCCGCTAGGTCAGGCTCCCAAGGCAGCGGATACCAAGTTGGGTGAGAGTTGGATTGTCGCAGGTCACCAGCCAGGAAGCGGGGACTATTCTGGAGTACTGTCATTGAAGCCTGCGCAGGAGGGCTACGATGTTTCAATGACAATTGACAACAAGGACGGCGCTACAACCTATCAAGGACGGGGTGTGCTGCTGGGGGAGGGGGAGTGGCGTGCTACGTTAAGCGACGGCAAGCAGGAAATTCGTCAGGTGTTTGCTTTGAATGCCGACGGATCACTCTCAGGTCGTTGGTTCGAAAAATCCAATGAAGTTATTGGCGGGCGTTTGACAGCTTCTCCAGCCAATGCGCCGGCTCGCATTCTTTCTGTTAGTCCTTCTTACCTCAGAACTGGCGGTGAGAGTGAGATCACGCTTGTCGGCGTAGGCTTGTCCGGTAAGCCGGTTCTGCCGAAGGGTGTCGCAGGAACAGTTGTTTCTCAGAGTGATACCAAGGTCGTGTTGAAGCTTTCCGCAGAAAAAGCACTGGGGGCTGTGAAGGTCGGCGTCGGCAAGGCAAGTGCGCCGCTCGTGGTCTTTTCAAAGCTTGACGGTGTTCGCGTAGAGCCTGAACAAACTATCGCCCGGGTGGGTGGCAATGGCGGTCCTATCGCAAAGGTTCCCGCGCAATTTGAGGCAGTAGGCTTCCTGAACGGAGCTGACCGGAAACCAGGAACGGATGACGACATTCGTGTTGGTACATTTAGCGCATCGTGGGCCGTAGATAACTGGGACGAAGGCGCCGCCAAGATGCAGGACTCCAAGTACGCAGGCTCCATCGAGCAAAACGGCCGTTTCACTCCGGCGGACGCCGGTCTCAATCCTGAGCGGCCGATGTCCACCAACAACCTTGGCAATCTCAAGGTAATCGCCACAGTTGACGATAACGGCAAACCTCTGCCGGGCGAGGCTCACCTCTATGTGACCGTCCAGCGTTTCGTCGACACCCCTATTCGTTGAGGCTCCCATGACAGCGCTTACTCTTATTCGACATAACGCGCATCAAATCAATGTGGATGGTCATGCGATGATGATGCATGTCCCCAGTAGCAGCCTTTTCGAGCTTGATGGGGTGGGGCGCGATGTATATGACTTATTCAGTCGCATCGACCGCGTTGACAGCGATGTCATGCGCACCGAACTTGGTTCGCGGCATTCCGTCGAGAGCCTTGCGGAGTGTGTCAGTAGTTTTATCGATCTGGATATTTTGCGTGAGACCGGCTCACCAGAATTACCTCGTGCTATTGCTAAAGTCGAAGAAATTCCGCTTTCGACAATCGTTCTCAATGTGAATACAGGCTGCAATCTTTCCTGTACTTATTGCTACAAAGAAGACCTCACGACCCCTTCCAAGGGCGTGAAGATGAGCTTCGATATAGCCAAGGCTTCGTTTGAGATGTTGCTTAAACAGGCCAAAAATCGAGACCAGGTCAATCTCGTTTTTTTTGGTGGTGAACCACTCTCCAACTATGCGCTTATACGCGAAATGGTTCCCTATGCCGAAGCTCGAGCCGCGGAGGAGGGCAAGAAAATTGATTTTTCACTAACCACTAATGGCACTCTTTTAACTGAGTCGATGGTTGATTGGCTCAACGAGCATCGCTTTGGCATAACTGTATCCATGGACGGTCCAAAAGCTATGCATGATGCAAACCGTATTACGGTGGGCGGAAACGGAACTTATGACGTGGTGGCGCGCAAGGTACGTATGTTGCTCTCGCGATATACCGCACGCGCTGTAGGTGTCCGCGTGACGCTTACCAGGGGAGTTACAGATGTGCTCGGCATCCATAATCATCTGAAAAATGATTTGGGTTTTGCTGAAGTTGGATTTGGGCCAGCTACTTCAGGTCCAATCGCATCGTTTAACTTGGATAACGATGCTTTGAAGCAAGTGTTCAACGACATGAAAACGTTGGGTCGGCGGTATGTCGAAGCGGCCTGCCGTGGTGAAAATATCGGCTTCTCAAATATGCACCAGTTATTAACAGATATCGCTCAAGGTACTAAAAAAGTAGTGCCCTGTGGTGCCGGCTTGGGACTGCTGGCTGTCGACAAGGATGGCGACCTCCACTTATGCCATCGCTTCGTTGGGTCTGACCAACCGACTTACGGCAACGTGGATCGCGGTATCGATGTTCCGAAATTAGCTGCGTTCATTGAGGGCGCTCAAGATCGTAGTAGTTTCGGCTGTAAAACCTGTCGAATTCGCTCAATTTGTGCGGGAGGGTGTTATCACGAATCTTATGCGAAACAAGGTGACCCGTTTGCTCCTGTTTATCACTACTGCGATTTGCTGCGCGACTGGGTTGATTTCGGAATCGAATCTTACGTGCGAATCATGAAAAACAATCCTAGTTTTTTCCGTAATCATATCGAACCACGGAGCGCCAAAGTATGAAACATCTCACCCCAGCCAATGCCAAGGCCAAGATTTTTGTCGAAGCCCACGCCGAAGGTCGTGAGGAAGAAGTTGTGGCAATGAATGCCCTGGTCGGATGTTCAACTTCCTTTGACCCGGGATGGGAGATCGACGGGTTTGGTGGTGTTTCCAACCTGTGTCAACCGATGGAAGCAGATCTGTACGCTTGTTCTGACCCCTGCTGGTGGCCAGCACAAGTACCCGACACGATGTCCACTTATCCTAACTGGGGTAAGGATACTGCAGACCCCACTCAGGATTGGCGTAATTTGAATTCCGTTTTCCCCGAATCTAAGGGCTAATAATAATGATAAAATCAATATGTTTCGCTGCGCTATCGATGGTCGGTGCAATGGGCGCCACCCCTGTCATCGCCAAAGATTTCTTGTCAGTTGTTGCACACCCTGACAAAGTTTTCATTGTTGATATGGATAATCGGCAGATATTAAAAAATTTTGTTGTGGAAAATAGCGGCGCTACGCCGATTGTTTCTGCGGTAAGCCCTGATGCCAAATATGTATATGTACTGGCTAATGGCGGTCAAAGTGTTGTCAAGATGGATATGGAAACAGGGAAAAATCTGCTCCGTCTGGATATGAGCAAGGCGGATGAGCGTGTGTGGGCTACCTGGGGAATGAATCTCTCACCGGATGGCAAAACTATCGCCGTTTATCAGAACCCGGTTAAACATCTTCGTAACGAGTTCAAGGTCCAGCCCACGCGTATCGCGTTATACGATGCAGAAACATTGACGTTGAAATTTACAGCGCCAGCTCCTCGTCAAGTCACAATGCTAATGTACTCGACTGACGGCAAAAAAATCTTTGCTCTCGGAAAAGACTTGTATGTATTCGACGCTGAGTCTGGAAGACAACTGGAGGAATTGCCCATTCAAAAATGGTCGCAAAAGGACCACTTTCCTCCGGATATGTTGAATGTATGGTATCAATACGATAACTCTCAACTCATGATTGCGCCGTACTATGTAAAGCTACGTAATAAAGATCCAGCTTCCCCGGATGCATTTCAAACAGGTCTGCTTACCCTTGATCTGAAACAAGGGAAGATACAAATGAACGACATAGAGCCAACGCAAACAATCTATTTTTCGATGGCGGCTAGCCCGGATCACAAACGTGCGTATGCCGTTTATAATGTGCTGCAATCTTTCGATTTGGCCAATGGAGGTAAACCTCTCAAGCAGGTAAATCTTCCTCATACGTTCTATTCTGTAGTTGTTAGTTCTGATAATAAATATGTTTGGATTGGTGGCGCAGGCGGCGATTTACTTGTCTATGACGGTGCGACATTGGAAAAAGTGGGAGAGTTGAAGCTTCCTGGTAATGCAAACATGTCAAACAACTCGGCCTTGCGGTTGTTCACGGTTCAGTAATGGTCATTCGTATTGGCGTAATTGATAGCGGAGGACCTTTGACAGAAATCGAAGGTTCTCTGGCTTTTCGAGCCGGTGGCGTCGTCGAGCCGTGCGTGCCGGATCGGCTGGGACATGGAACTAAAGTCGCTGAGGTGATTCGCAAAAGCTGTAGTGCTGTTGTGATCACTCATGCACAGGTGTTTCACGAACGGCCAGTTACCTCAGCTCTTCAGGTCGCGATGGCCGTCGATTGGTTTGTTTCACGACCACCGCCTGATCGTGTGGACATTATCTGCATGAGCTTGGGATTAGCTGCTGATCGTGCGTCTTTACGCGAGGCAATCCATAGTGCCAATAAGCAGAAGGTGCTGATTGTTGCGGCTAGTCCGGCCCGAGGTATCGCTTGTTATCCGGCTGGTTACGATAGTGTGATTGGTGGTACTGGCGACGCGAGATGTCAGTGGGAACAACTTTCGCGCCTAGGGCCTCGTTTGTTCGGAGCCTGGAGTAACTCTCCCGAATATGGCGGAACGGGCATGGCTGGGGCCAGCTTGGGAGCCGCTCGCGTGGCTGGGTATTTAGCCAGTATCCTCATGGAGGAAGGGCGCGCTCTAGAGTTCAAGGAAGCTCTCTCCTTAATGGGAGCGCGTTGCGATTTCTTTGGCGCTGAAAAACGCGTTAGCTGATGAGCTTTTTGCTCGCGCAGAAATATCAATCGGAGAGTAGTCACGTTATGTGACTGGCTTGACCCCACAATAAAAATGTCCCGGGCACGGGGAGGTATCTATGCGTTTTGCGCGCGTCTCCATCAAGTGGAAAATCACGTTATTAGCAGGATTTTGTTTACTTTGCACCGTAGTGCTGTTGGTTAGTACTTCCCTGTATCGCATGAATACCAGCCTGGAACTCGTAAAATCAGCTAATTCGCAAATGCTTGAGGCTGCTGCGCGTGCACGTATGGAGGCTCGTGGACAACAGCAAGCTGAGACTACTCAGCGATTTTTTTCGGATATTTATCACTACGGCAACCAATTCACCAGACAAGTCCAACAGCTACGCGATCAGGCTACCAAGCATGAGGTCGATCCCCGAGAGTTGCGCAAGGATCTGAATCAGTTGGTCCACGACGGCCTAAAAGCTAATCCCTCGTTACTGAACTTGTACGTAGTGTTCGCACCTGACGCACTGGATGGCCAGGATGCGCGTTTTAGGGATGAGCCAAACTCTGGAAGTAATGAAAGAGGGCGATTTGCTTCTTACTGGAGTCAGAAGGATTCCACGGACAGTTACATGGCTGTACCCGAGAAAATCATTGCGGATACCACGCCAATGTTGGATGGAACTCCGTTCAACACATGGTATAGCTGCCCAGAGCAAACTTTTAGACCATGCGTGCTCAATCCTTATTTCGACGACACGTCTGGCCAGCCATTGCTGATGACCACCCTTGCTTTTCCTTTGATCGAAAAAGGCAAAGTCGTCGCGATCATCGGCGCGGATATCAGCTTGAGCCGCCTGCAACAGCTCAGTCTGGATGGAAGCAAGCAGTTGTATGACGGTAGGGGAACATTGCGAATAGTCAGCTCTGCAGGACTAATCGCTGGCGACAGTCATAATCCAAGTTCCCTAGGCCGGACATTGGATAGCGTCAAGGAGAGCGGAACCAGCCTCCTGTCGATGCTGAGCTCCGGTAAGTCTCAGGCTATTGATACGGTGACCAGCTTACGCATTTTGGAGCCGCTGAATGTGATTCCTGAAGGCAAGCCATGGGGACTGGTCATAGAGGTTCCGCGAGCAATTTTGTTGGAGCCTGCGCTTGCTCTGCATCAAGAACTGGATGAGCGAACCCTCACCGGAGCTCTATGGGAAACAGGCCTTGCCGCAGGCGTGGCTCTGTTTGGTTTGGTTGTGCTGTGGTTGACCGCCCGTGGCGTCAGTAAGCCGATCTTGGGTGTCTCCAGTATGCTTCGCGATATCGCGAGCGGTGAGGGCGATTTAACCAAGCGTTTAAGCTATCAAGGCAGTGATGAATTGGGTCAGTTGGCAGGTTGGTTTAATCGCTTCCTGGACAAACTTCAACCAATAATCCGTGACGTGAAGGCGTCGGTGCATGATGCACGTATTACGGCAGACCAATCAGCGACACTGTCCGAGCAAACAAGTACAGGCATGGAGCACCAGTTCAGGGAAATCGAACAGGTGGCCACGGCGTCGCAGGAAATGAGTGCCACAGCTCATGACGTGGCCAATAGCGCGGCACAGGCTGCTCAAGCTGCCCGAGGTGCGGAGCAGGCGACCTCAGATGGTCTTGCGGTTATAGAGCAAACCACGCACATGATAGATGGTTTGGCTAAAGACATGAGTCTTGCGGTAAGAGAAGTCGAGGGTCTGGCGGCTAGTAGCGGACAAATTGGTTCTGTACTGGATGTCATACGTGCGATTGCCGAGCAAACCAATCTATTGGCGCTGAACGCTGCCATCGAGGCCGCGCGGGCGGGGGATGCCGGCCGGGGTTTCGCTGTTGTTGCCGATGAAGTGAGAGGGTTGGCAAAGCGAACACAAGACTCCGTCGAGGAGGTGCGCTTGGTGATTGAGAGGTTGCAGCGTGGTACTCATGAGGTAGTGAGCGCAATGAACAACAATCACCAACAGGCTCAGGGCAGTGCAGGGCAGGTCGAACAAGCAGTGACGGCACTGCTGCGTATCAGCGACGCGGTTTCGATCATCAATAACATGAACCTGCAAATCGCCAGCGCGGCAGAGGAGCAGAGCGCTGTCGCTGAAGAGGTGACTCGGAATGTGGCGTCCATACGTGATGTCACTGAGTCGTTGTCCGATCAGTCGAAAAAGTCTGCGCAGATAAGTCAGTCGTTGAACAAGTTGGCTAATCACCAACAAGGATTGATGGAGCAGTTTCGGGTTTAGGTGAGGGGTTGAGAGTTGGTATCTGCGGACGCTACTTAGTGATGAGCGGTATATAAATGCACTGGACCGATCGGTCCATAATTGCTAAAGTGCTTCTCATGCAAAGTAGGAGTATTTGCACTCTTCGCACTAGAGCCCTCTAATCGATCATGTCAAGACCCCAGGAATTCAACACACAGGAAGCACTTCACAAGGCAATGGCCATGTTCTGGTGCAAAGGATACGAGGCCACGTCAATGGCTGATCTCCTGAGCGCAACCGGACTGAGCAAGAGTAGTTTGTACGCCACATTTGGCAGCAAGCACGAACTGTTCATCAGTGCGTTCGACCTCTATAGGCAAGAACGTGCCAGGGACATGTACAGAGCCCTGGAGAATGGCCCGGCACGGCAGGCTATCGAGACGTTCTTCCGCCTGCTCTTTACGGACATCGTTAAACCTGGGGAATCCCGTGGCTGCATGAGCATCAATCAGGCTGTCGAGATGGCGGCACATGATCCTGAAGTTCGTCTGAGGGTTATGGATGACTTCCGTCTCATTGAGGAGGCCTTGGTGAGCACTATTGAGCGGGGACAAAAAGATTGTTCATTGGCCAGTCGGCGGAGCGCCCGCGAATTGGCCCGTCTTTTGGTTTTGGCCTTCCCTGGATTACAGGTGATGGCGCGTGCAGGATATATAAAAGATGATCTGGAGAGTGCCTTGCATCTGCTACTCTCAAATTTGGATGGATAATCCTAGAGAGTTTTTTTAGCTATTTTGGACCGATCGGTCCTTAATATAAAACAACCTGAGCCGAGGAAATATTATGCAAGTCAGACAAATACGTAATGCCACGCTAATCATCGAATACGCAGGGAGTCGGTTCCTCATTGATCCTTTGCTGGCAGAGAAGGGGGCTTATCCAGGTTTTGAGGGCACGGCTAACAGCCATTTATTCAACCCTACGGTGGCTTTAGCGGTGTCGATGGATGAGATTCTAAATGTTGACGCCGTCATTGTTACCCACACCCACCCAGATCACTGGGACGAGGCAGCCAAGGCGTTGGTTCCCAAGCACCTTCCGATTTTTACCCAGGATGAGCAAGACCGTGAGTTGATTCTGTCCCAAGGTTTCAGCGATGTGCGGCTGATAAAAGGGGCGCAATTTAACAGCGTTTCGCTGTTCCAGACATCCGGTCAGCACGGCACCGATGGCGCCATCGCGGCCATGGGCGAGATTTTAGGCGAGGTGTGTGGGGTGGTATTTAGCCATCCGAATGAGAAAACGCTCTACCTCGCCGGCGATACTATCTGGAATCAATACGTTCAGGACAGTCTGCAGCAGTTTCAGCCCGAGGTTGTCATTCTCAACGCTGGCGATGCCCAGGTGATCGAGCTCGGCTCCATCATCATGGGTAAGCAGGACGTCTACGAAGTTTTCCGTGCCGCACCCCAAGCAACGCTAATTGCCACTCATATGGAGTCGGTGAACCATGCCGTACTGACGCGCCAAGAGCTTCGTGAGTTCTCTGTGCAAAAGGGCATGACCGACCGACTGCTCATCCCCGAGGATGGCGAGACTTACAGCCTCTGATTCACCCAACCAAACACCGATTTAGCAAGGAGATAGTGGATATGTCAGTCGAAGCGAACAAAGAGTTGGTCCGCAAGTTCTATACAGCTGTTCAGCGCGAGGATTACGCGGCTGCGGCTAGCTTCTGCCACGAAGACTTTGTGTTTTATACCCAGGTGGACACACCTATTCTTGGCTCTGCAGGTTTCGTCCAGTCGGAGAAAAAGAATTTCGATGCTTTTGAGGGTTTCAGTTTTACGATCGAGGTTTTGTTTGCCGAGGGCGATCAGGTTGCGGCCTACATGTTGTTCGATGGGCGGCAAACCGGAGTGTTCGACGGGTTTGAGCCGAAAGGGACTAGAGTGCGATTTTCCCTGATGATGCTACTCACGATTTCTGATGGAAAAATCATCGAGAAACGGGCGCATTTTGATCGAATGGACATTCGAAAGCAGCTGTCCGCAACAGCCTGAGTCTATGGTGCTCGACGACTTCATTTCTCCAGTAGTAATGAAGCGTCGAGGGGGATGTCAAAACGCCAATGTTTGGCGCTACACGATGCTAAAAATTTGCGATAAAACGCGGATATCAAGATCGACTTGGTTCTGAAAAAAACTTGGATGTTATCTTGTCGTGAGTTTAATAGTTTCGGAGCTATTGAAAACTAAAGCTCGTTAGTGTTTTGTTTGAAGTCAAGGGCTTCGCTTGTTCGGCGGGCTGAATTTGTTCAGGTATAACTCATCAGCATGATCTTTATTGGCTGGCGAGGTTTTTTGCACTCAAAAATAAACTAACAAAAAAAGAGTGAATTACGAAATGTGTCAGCACTCAACTTGTCGTGATCGTAAATCATTAGTTGCAATCGCCTGTGCGGGACTTTTATCTGCTGCCGCCGGACCAGCTTTTGCGGAGGACTCTCCATGGTGGGCGCGTGTCGGCCCGGGATATATCGATTACTCTGAGGACGCGACGCTTAAAGCATTTGGCACTAAAATTCCCGGTGCGAACGCTGAAGCAAACAACAATACGGCGTTCATTGTAGAGATTGGGTACGATCTAACTCCTAATTGGTCGCTGGGGTTTACCTTCGGAACGCCTCCAGAGGTTACGCTCTCCGGAACTGGGACTGCAAAAGGCGTGGGTACCCTGGGTAAAGCCAAGTACGCACCCTCTGTTTTTCATTGCAGTATCAGTTCAACGAAGATGACGCATTACGTCCGTACTTCGGCGCAGGCGCTTCCTATATGCACATATTTAGTTCCAAGGATGGGGCTGTTCAAGGGCTAGAGGTGAAAGATGAGTGGGGTTTCCAGATCCAGGCGGGCGCCGAGTACTGGGTTACCAGAGAATACGGCATATTTCTTGATGTGAAAAAAATCTATCTCAAGAGCGAAGCAACGGGAACATTGAATGGTGCTCCTGTTAAGGCTGAGGTCACCTTGAATCCTTTGGTGATCCAAACGGGTTTTGTTTTTCATTTCTGATGTTCAACGACAAATCCCGCACAATAGTTTGCGGGATTTGTCGTCTTGGGGGTGACGATCACCGAAAGGGTGTGGGCAGGGTTGTAATCCTGAGGGTATAAGTTGAGTGGGTGTAGCAGGGAGCGAACCGTATTTGGTCATCTAGGTTGGTTGCCTAGTAGCGGCTGACACGCCTGATTGTTAAGTCGATGATTTCGATCAGACAGACTTACGGTTCGCCGTTGGCAAGGGCGCCGGCTATGACCTGTTCTGGCGCGCACCCTAAAAGGTGCCCCGCTGGAGCCGGCCGAGACGTCAGGGGCAGCGGTAGACCTGTACTTCGATAAGGATTGGACGCCGCGGCGGGTGTGGGTCAGCCGCTGGAAAGGATGGCTGCGGCCGGCTCTCGTTATCGGGTGCTGGAGAGTGTGTTCACCTCCATTCGTCAGGTGATGGCCGTGCCTCGCCTGCGTGAAGCGGGTGCAGCCTATATGAGGGCTTTCGTTGAGCGCAAGAAGGCCGAAGGCTTCGCTATCAGGGTGCGCACCGCGAGCGGTCAAGCGGCTGCTTCCGTGGTCTCGTAATGATGAATAGCACTGATTGCATGGATACTGCTGAAGGTTTGCATGTGGATGAATCGAGCAAGTTATCAAGGGTTGCTCTGGGGCGTTGGTGTATGTTTTACATGTTAGAAACGCCCCGGGCGGACCTGCGTTTTACTTAGCTTGCATGCTGTAGGAGTTCAATCAGTTGGGTATGCAGCGTGGGATCTCCGCAGGCCACGACGGTGCCGCCGTTTTGCGCCGTACTTCCATCCCAAGCCGTCATTCGGCCACCCGCGGCTTCGATGATCGGGATCAATGCCTGTACGTCATAGGGCTGTAGTGCTGCCTCGATGATCACATCGACGAAGCCCGAGGCCAACATGCAATAGGCGTAACAATCACCGCCAAAACGGACCAACTGTGCCTGGCTCGCCACCTGTTCAAAGGCGTTTTTTCTTTTGACTGTGTCGAACATATCGGGGGTTGTGCACATCAGCTTCGCAGATGTGAGCTGTGAGCAGGTCCGGGTTTTCAATGCTGTACCATTGCGCCAGGCGCCTTGGGCGCTACCGAAGTATCGCTCACCGGTAAACGGTTGATTCATGACCCCTAATACCGGGCGCTGGCCATCGTTGAGCGCGATCAGCGTGCCCCACAGGGGCAGTCCGGTGACGAAGGCGCGTGTGCCATCAATCGGGTCCAGGACCCAGGTCAGTTCACTTTCTCCGGCATAGGCGGCTTCCTCCTCACCCAGTACTCCATGCATGGGGTAGCGATTGCGAATGAGTTTACGCATGGCCTGCTCGGCTGCTTTGTCGGCCGCGGTGACGGGGTCGAAGAACCGACCCCCTTTATCCTCTACTTTGATTGCTGTTCGGAAGTAGGGCTCAATGGCCGCGGCAGCAGCTTCCGCCAGTTGCTCGGCGAAATCCAAGTACTCAGTGAGCTGGTCGGTAGTGAGTGGCATCGGGTGCACCAATATACAAAGTGATTGACGAAGACATCTTGAAGTTATCGACCATGATCCAGAGGGTGCCAGATTTAGGCAAGTTGGTTGAAAGTTTCGGCTAGAAAAGGGTCATATGCGACTCTACTTCCAGTAATAAAATTTCCCTATGGCCACATTCCAGTGGAATGATTGGCCATGCGCTAAGTTTTACTGAAAATTATGAAAGTGACTACGCTTTCAGCTTCTAAGCAAGCTAGATCGACGGCAAAATTTTCCATTTGCTAAGATCTGCGCTCCTCTTGATGTAAATATTGGGCTGGGTCTCGTACTCCAATGCCCACACCTATGTCTAGGTCGCTTAGTTCTTGATCGTGGTGGCTAAGCCAAACGATGGTGCGTTTCGATGCAGGCCTTACTATGCGTGTTCCAAAGTGCTCATGCGGTGCGCTGAAGTGTTCAAGGTTTGAACATGATCCGGGCGCTGAGGTCGTCTGCGACGATGATTTTGTGTATGGCACACCTATTGCTGAAGGTTTCTGTGAGGCGACACATTGCAGTGATACGGTCTAATTATACGAAGGCATCGCGATGAGTGTATTATTTCTTACCGAGCAGAGCCTAATATTTGAATTTTCTGAGCCGCAAGATGTTTCGAACTATGTCAATAAATACATTGGCCGACATTGTATAGCTCTAACTGATTATCGAGGTGTGCGAGCTAGCTTGAGTCACCGTGCCTTGGCGGATCTCGATCTATGCCGAATCACCTACGGGGGGAGTGTAAGGGTAAGCTCGTCTGCATTGAATGATGTATATCATATCCAGGTTATATTGCGCGGGAGTTGTTTGTGGCGTGTTAAAGGGCGTTACCTTCGTCTTCGGCCGGGTGAGTTGATAGTGATTAACCCAGATGACCCAGTGGATTTTACTTACTCTGAAGATTGTGAGAAGTTTATCCTCAAGGTGCCGTTGAAGGTTCTCGAAGACGTCTGTGTTGAGCAGCGATGGGCCTACCCCAAGCACGGAATTCGTTTTATAGAGACGCTCTATCATTTAGCTGATGTTGAAGGTCTAGCTGCCTTGCTAGCCATGATGTGTAAGGAAGCCGAATCAGAAAATAGAACTTATAGAGTTGATAAAAGCTATCAGTACATTTTTGCAGCAAAAATGCTGAGCTTGTTAAAGTCTAATGTGCTTCGCACGAAGCATAATGCAACAATCGTCGTAATGCTGGAGAAAATCGACTCGTATATTGATGGCAATATGGATATACGTGTCGAGGAGCTAGCTGATTTAGCCGGTGTAAGTGTGCGTGTTTTTTATACACTGTTTGAGCGACATGTAGGTGTCTCTCCGAAGAGGTATATAAGAGGCAGAAAATTGGACAGGGTTCGAGAGTGCCTGACTGATTCCGCATGCAATATTAAAAGCATAACTGAATTGGCGTTTGACTACGGTTTTGTTCATCTTGGGAGGTTTGCTAATTTTTATAAGGATCGATTTGGCGAACTGCCATCTGAAACTTTAATGCGTCGGGCTTGATTTGGATGTCTCGGCATGATTGTTGTTTTTAGAATTAAAGAGCTCGCTTTACTTTAGTGCAGCAAAAAACGGATGGTGATCGGCAGTAATCGGATATCCATCTGGGATGGTGAGCGCTAGTTTATGTAGGCCTGAATAATAACAACGGAGGCTACGGCTATGTCCTTGGGAATCGAATACCTTAACTCTTTGCTTGAAGAAGATCGTGATAAGGGCGTCTACCGCTGCAAACGCGAGATGTTCACTGACCCTCGCCTGTTTGACCTTGAAATGAAACATATCTTCGAAGGTAACTGGCTATACCTTGCCCACGAAAGCCAAATCCCCGAGAAAAATGACTTCTTCACTACCACCATGGGGCGTCAGTCAATCTTCATCGCTCGCAACAAGGATGGGGTGCTCAATGCTTTCCTCAACGCCTGCAGCCATCGTGGCGCCATGCTCTGCCGACACAAAACCGGCAATAAATCATCCTACACTTGTCCGTTCCACGGCTGGACCTTCAACAATTCTGGCAAGTTGCTTAAGGTCAAGGATCCCGTTGATGCCGGTTACCCGGCGAGCTTCAACTGCGAAGGTTCCCATGACCTGACAAAGGTCGCTCGCTTCGAGTCCTATCGCGGCTTTCTGTTCGGCAGCCTCAATCCCGATGTAGTACCGCTGGTGGAGCACCTGGGTGAATCGGCGAAGATCATCGACATGATCGTCGACCAGTCGCCCGAAGGCTTGGAAGTGCTGCGCGGCTCTTCCTCGTATATTTATGAAGGCAACTGGAAGCTGACCGCCGAAAACGGTGCTGACGGCTACCATGTCAGCGCCGTGCACTGGAACTATGCTGCCACCCAGGCCCAGCGCAAGCTGCGCGAGGCCGGCGATGAAGTAAAAACCATGAGTGCCGGTGGGTGGGCCAAGAATGGTGGCGGTTTTTATTCCTTCGACAAGGGTCATCTACTGCTCTGGACCCGTTGGGCCAACCCAGAGGACCGTCCACTGTTCGAGCGCCGCGACGAACTGGCCGCCGACTTCGGTCAGGCCCGCGCCAACTGGATGATTGAGAACTCGCGCAACCTGTGCTTGTACCCCAACGTTTATCTGATGGACCAGTTTAGCTCGCAGATCCGCATTGCACGGCCACTCGCCGTGGACAAGACCGAGATCACCATCTACTGCATCGCCCCAAAAGGGGAGAGTGCTGATGCGCGCTCGCAACGCATTCGTCAGTACGAAGACTTCTTCAATGTCAGTGGCATGGCCACACCGGATGACCTCGAAGAATTCCGCTCCTGCCAGGTGGGCTACCAGGGTGGGCGTGGCTGGAACGACATGTCCCGTGGTGCCGCACACTGGGTCGAAGGTGCCGATGCCGCCGCCCAGGAAATCGATCTGCACCCACTGCTCAGCGGCGTGCGTACCGAAGATGAAGGCCTGTTCGTACTGCAACACAAGTACTGGCAGGAAACCATGCTCAAAGCACTCGCTACCGATCAGCAGTTGATTCCAGTGGAGACCGTTTAATGAGCATTTCTTTTGAGCAAGTGCGTGACTTCCTCTACGAAGAGGCGCGCTACCTGGACGACAACCAGTGGGACAATTGGTTGGAGTGCTATGCCACCGACGCAACCTTCTGGATGCCTGCGTGGGACGACAACGACCAACTTACCGAAGATCCACAGCGGGAAATCTCGCTGATCTGGTACGGCAACCGTGGAGGCCTGGAAGACCGGATATTCCGGATCAAGACCGAGCGGTCCAGCGCGACCATGCCCGATACCCGTACCTCGCATAACATTAGCAATCTGGAACTGCTCGAGCAAGGCGATGAGCTGTGTCGCCTGCGCTTCAACTGGCACACCCTGAGCTTTCGCTACAAGACCACCGACAGTTACTTTGGCACCAGCTTCTACACCCTTGATGTGCGCGGCGAGCGCCCGCTGATCAAGGCCAAGAAAGTGGTCCTCAAGAACGACTACGTCCGTCAGGTTATCGATATCTACCACATCTGATTGCAGCTATTCACGAGGTGCGTCATGCACAAAATCGCTTTGAATTTTGAGGACGGGGTCACCCGCTTCATTGACGCCACCGCTGACGAAACCGTGGCAGATGCCGCTTACCGCCAGGGTATCAATATTCCTCTGGACTGCCGCGACGGCGCCTGCGGTACCTGTAAGTGCTTTGCTGAGGTCGGCCGTTACGACCTGGGCCAGGAATACATCGAAGACGCGCTGAGCGAAGAAGAGGCTCAGCTCGGTTATGTGCTGACTTGCCAGATGCGTGCAGAGAGCGACTGCGTGGTGCGGGTGCCGACCTCGTCGCAGGTCTGCAAGACCGAACAGGCCAGCTACCAGGCCAGCATCAGCGAGGTACGCCAGCTATCCGACAGTACCATTGCGCTATCAATCAAGGGCGAGGCACTGGACAACCTGTCATTCCTCCCTGGGCAGTACGTCAACCTCGGCGTGCCCGGTAGCGAGCAGTTTCGCGCCTATTCCTTTAGCTCTCTGCAGAAAAACGGCGAGGTCAGCTTCCTGATCCGCAACGTGCCGGGCGGGTTGATGAGTAGCTTCCTTACTGGTCTGGCCAAGACCGGTGACAGCATGACCCTGGCAGGGCCGCTGGGTAGCTTTTATCTGCGTGAGATCCAACGTCCACTGTTGATGTTAGCTGGTGGCACGGGGCTGGCGCCGTTCACCGCAATGCTGGAGAAGATTGCCGAAAAGGGTAGCAAGCATCCTGTGCACCTGATCTACGGCGTGACCAACGATTTCGACTTGGTTGAACTGGATCGCCTTAAGGCCTTCGTTGTGCGTATCCCCAATTTCACCTTCAGTGCCTGCGTGGCCAACCGGGAAAGCCAATATCCGCTCAAGGGCTACGTCACCCAGCACATCGAGCCACGCCACCTAAACGAAGGCGATGTCGATGTGTACCTGTGTGGTCCGCCCCCGATGGTAGAAGCGGTCAGTCACTACATCCGCGAACAGGGCATCACGCCTGCGAACTTCTACTACGAGAAGTTCGCAGCGGCCGTAGCCTGAACCCGTTTACGGGGTCGACCGCATCGTGCTGGTACGGCCGGTCCCTTTTTTACTGGAGGTTGTCATGAACAACAGATTCGACAACAAGGTCGCGCTGGTCACCGGCGCGGCGCAGGGCATTGGACGGTAGGTGTGCGAACGGCTGCTGGCCGAAGGTGCTCGCTTGGTGGCGGTTGATCGTTCCGAACTGGTCCACGAGCTGGCGGGCGAGGGCGTGCTCACCCTGACCGCTGACCTTGAGCAGCACAGCGAATGTAGCCGGGTGATGGCTGCAGCGGTCGAGCGTTTTGAGCGCGTGGATGTGCTGATCAACAATGTCGGCGGGACTATCTGGGCCAAGCCCTTCGAGCACTACGAAGCGGCGCAGATTGAGGCTGAAGTACGCCGTTCGCTGTTCCCGACGCTATGGTGCTGCCATGCAGCGCTACCGTACATGCTCGATCAGGGCAGTGGCTCCATCGTCAATATATCTTCCATCGCCACCCGTAGTATCAACCGCGTGCCCTACGGCGCAGCCAAGGGCGGGGTGAACGCGCTGACGGCCTGCTTGGCCTTCGAAACTGCCGGTCGCGGCGTGCGTGTTAATGCCACTGCGCCTGGCGGTACCGAGGCACCGCCACGGCGGGTGCCGCGCAATACCGCCGAGCAGAGCGCCGAAGAGAAGGTCTGGTACCAGCAGATCGTCGACCAGACCATCAATAGCAGCTTGATGAAACGCTACGGCAACCTCGACGAGCAGGTCGGAGCGATCCTGTTCCTTGCTTCGGATGACGCCTCTTATATCACTGGCGTGACCCTGCCAGTAAGTGGTGGCGATCTCGGCTGATTCGAGAACTCTGCGATCGGCGCAATGCTGTTGGCAACCTTCGCTTATCACGGTCTGCACCTGGCGGCAGTACGGCGAACCTTTGCACAGGTCGCGAGGCGTGTGCAAAGGGCAATAGGTTGCGCGTTCAGAAAAGGCAGACCTTGACTCTCATTGCGAAGACCAGCCGTGATGGAAACACTATGAACTGGACGTGGTTTCACAAGCTCGGCTCGCCCAAATGGTTTTACGGTATCAGCGGCAAAATGCTGCCATGGTTGAGCGTCGCGGCGTTGCTGCTGATCGGCGTCGGCATGGTCTGGGGCCTGGCCTTCGCGCCGCCGGACTACCAGCAGGGCAAC